>NZ_JBHHJU010000009.1:0-181596 GCF_042136325.1 Neobacillus sp. KR4-4 | reverse complement strand
TCCTCTTAATTGTAAAAGTTGCCCATTACTTTCCGAATGCACGCAAAGTAAAGATCATAAAAAATTGATTGAGCGGCATGTGTGGGAACATTACATAGAAGAAGCCGATCATCTTCGTCATACACAAAAGAACAAAAGCATTTACGCAAAACGTAAAGAAACAATTGAACGTGTCTTTGCGGATGCTAAAGAAAAGCATGGTATGCGTTGGACAACCTTAAGAGGCCTAAAAAAATTGTCCATGCAAGCGATACTTACTTTTGCTGCCATGAATTTGAAAAAGATGGCCAACTGGACATGGAAAAGTCCAGAAATGGCCTAGATAAAGGTATAGGAAAGGTCAAAATTTTGCTCTTACGAGCAAAAAAACATAAAATGGCAATCGATTAAGCTCATCGAATGCCTTTTGTCTACGGTCTGGAAGCAGTTTTGTCCTGCTTCTTATTTCTTTTCATGATATAGATTAATATCATATTTTGTTTTCATCATTTCAAAGACAATATGACGGTTTTTCCATTCTTCTTCTTTTTTCCAGTAATCTTTACTTCGGTCTACAATTTCACAGCGTAGTTCATGGTACTCTTTTTCTGCTTTGTCTTTTTTCTCTTTCAATAAGTTCATGGTTCCATACATGCCCACACAAAAGACTAATAGTGTTAAATTATTCGAATCATTAACAAAAGCTGAAAACATCGCAGCAAAGGAATAGGAATAAATGCTGGCAACTGTTAAATATAAATAGACAAAAAAACTTGCGGCCAATATAATTGTTCCCCAGATTGAAAGGATATGCCGCTTTTTAAACCGATCAAACTTTTCTTTCCTTTTTCTCACATTTTCAAGCGCTTGTTTGGTTGCTTGATCCGTATTTTCAAGTAATTGGATTGGAGAATCCATTTTATCACCCTCCATTTCTATATATATACATATGAACTTGTCCTTTCTATTATGATTTCTTCATGAAAAAACCGATCACTAAGGGATCGGCTAATTGTTTATTGGTATTTTCAAAACCTGACCTGCATTAACTTGTTTACTCCGAAGATGATTGGCTTTCATAATGATGTCCATCCCCTTGGGAGATTGGTAGTACTTTAAGGCTATTCTATATAGATTTTCGTTTCGTTTAACTGTATGCGTTATTGTAGACTTTATTTGTGATTCTGTCGAAGTTTCTATTGTTTTTTTTAAGGGTTTTTTAGTTTCAGAATGTTTTACCTCGTTGCTAGTTTGTTTTGTTTCATTATTAGCAGGATTCGTTTCCTTTGATTGATCAAAATCCTCGGCTTTTGTTTCTTCTTCGTCATTTGACGTTTCTAAATTAATGGTTTCATATCCAACAGAATCCTCGGTGGTATTTGGAACTCCATTAACTTTTTTAGCTCCATCACGGTACGAAATTACACTAAAAATTATAATCGGCAGGAGAATAAAGAACAAAACTAATAAACGGATGACTGGGTATTTTAGCTTCCACTTTGTTTTTTTCTTCTTTCTCCGATGGATATGCTCACGAGGCGGCAAGTCATCCTTGGCGTCCACTTTCTCATTAATTTTTTCTATACGTTGTTTCAAACGTTCCGCCTGGTCCCTGTATGGTTCTTCGCTATTCATAGCCGCACTCCTCCCCGTGGGTCTTCTCTAGTTGGACTTTTACATTTTATATAAACACCTAATAAAAAATCAATAACAAAATGCATAACAATTGTAACCGCTAAATTATTGGTCCATTCAAAAATTACACCAATCAAAAAGCTTAATATAACAATATTTACAAATAAAAACCAATTAAAAAGATATCGATAGTGAATAATTGCAAAAATAATGCTCGCAAAAACCAATCCTACTTTTGTTTGTATGATTCCTCTAAACAATAATTCCTCACTAAACGCTACAAAAAAAGCAATCACTATGATGTGAAAAAAGTTTCTATTTTTAAAGATTCTTTCATTTAACCCCCCGTCATCATAAAAGGAAGAAGGCAGCCATTTCATTAAAAGAACATCTAACATCACAATGATTACTCCCGCAGGAATCCCAATTATAAAAATGTTAGAGTCATCCAAAATTATATTTTCTAAATAGGAGAAATGGTCAAAAAATATAAACCCCAATAGTAACGAGATGACACAGAGAATAATTTGTGTCATATACAGATGAAAAAGCAAATCTCTATCCGTTAATCCATTTATTAATTCAAAATACTTCTTTTTCATTCCCTCAACTCACTATTGATTAGAATTTTGGCAAGTAATTCTTTCCAGTTTTGTTCCGTTTTTCTCACCAAAGGTAAATCACTAGAATGACCTGTTTGGTAGTCAATTATTTGAAGTCCGCATATGTCACAGCATTTGTTTACCTTGTTTAATAGTGTTTCATCAAAATATTGTAAAATATTTTGACGTCTGCATAATCTAGATTCAGCCCATTTTTTCATTCGATAAATATTATTCTTTTTAATTGTTAATCTTTCCAGAACAAACTCTTTAATGATGTTTCTTAATTGTTTAATACTTATTGTTTCAAGAGAAGTATTTATTACAAAGTCCTCAACAATCCGCCATTGAATTTCCGAGAAACCGCCAAGATCCATTAAATTGATATCTAAAGTCATCTTCCCATCTATTAACATCCGTTTCTCGTCCAGTTTATTAAACAACCAGTCTATTTGCTGCTCAGATGGTAATTCACTCTCCGCAAGTTGAATCGGCAGTTGTTCATCCCCAGGCGTATATAAAAGGATGGCAATACTAGGTTTGCCATCTCGGCCAGCCCTTCCAATTTCTTGGAGATACGATTCTATTTGCATCGGCATATGATAATGAATAACAAACCGGATATTGTCCTTATTTATTCCCATGCCAAAGGCACTTGTGGCACATATAACATCTAATTGTCCATACACAAACTGCTGTTGAATCAGTATTCTAGTGGATTGGTCCAAACCGCTATGATAGGCCATCGCTCGGCAGATTCCTTTATCTGATAACAAGGAAGCCACTTGTTCCGCCATTTTTTTACTTGAAAAATAAATAATCCCAGGCTTTTGCAAATTGGCAACAAGCTCACAGACAGCCCCTTGCTTTTCGCGGAATTCTAATAATTCTTTAACATAAAAACCGATATTTGGCCTGTCAATTGTGGACTCTATTTTTTTAATTTCATCCAAATCAAGTGAACGAATGATGTCCTCTCTTACTTTTTTGGTAGCAGTTGCAGTCAGTGCAAGTGTGAGTGGGTCGCCAAACTTTTTTCTAATTTCACCTAGTTTTGAATAATCTGGCCGAAAGTCAAAGCCCCATTGGGAAATACAATGAGCTTCATCGACTACAAACAATGAAATTGTAAGTTCTTGTAGTTTGCGAAGGATAAAAGGAATCATTAACATTTCAGGTGAGATGAAGATATACTTATACTGTTTCAATTGATGAAGTGCATTTTTCCTTTCATCTGCACTAAGAAAGGAGTTTAACGCAATGACTCTCTTTTCACCAAATTTCTTAAAATGTTCCACTTGGTCTTGCATCAATGAGAGGAGTGGCGATACTATTAAAATTTGCCCCTTTAACATTAGCCCTGGCAGTTGGTAACACAATGATTTTCCTGTTCCTGTCGGGAGCATAGCCAATGTATGATGGCCAGACAAGATTGATGTGATTACCTCTTTTTGTCCAGTCTTAAAACTTGGATAACCAAAATGTTCTATTAATACTTTTTCTAGTTCCATTATCTATCACCATATTTCGCCAATACTAGTCTTATTTGAAAATATGTTGCGGATACAATCTTTTCTCGAATTAACTTTAACTGTTTAGTTGCTATTTGGTGTGAAATTTCTAAAATCTTATTTTGTAATTCTTTATCTACGTAAGTATCGATGGAGAAATTCTCCATATTTAAGGCTAACTCAACCAGATGGTCTTCTATTGTACTTAATTTTAAGTGCCTTATATTTGCAATCATATCAAGTGTATATCCTTGATTTAATAATCTTTGTGTTTTCCTGGTAGATAACGTTAATTCATCATTTTTCATTAGACCTTTAATTAAAAAAGGCAAAATTTTAAACTTATAACCATCTTTCTCAATTTTTCGCAATAAATAATGAAGTGTATTTGTAAAACCAATTTGGTAGTCGTGAAAATTTATATTTAACTGTTTGGCTGCTTGAAGAGGGGTCAAGCCAATTTGTTGAAAACCTGTTAACCGAATTACTAAGATGGCAGGGTCAAACCCGTTACCCGCGTCAAGACAATCTTCTAATTCTGAATAAAAAGTTGTCCCCATTTCCATCCTAGGCAGATTAATACTTTTTAGAGCGGATTTTAACCAAGTATGGACTTCTTTGTTTTTTTGGATGGGAGTATATCTTGTTTCTCCGAACATTAAATTGGATATAACCTGTACTAATAGGGACAATCTTTCCCAAAATAAGGAGGTCATTTGATGATAGTTCCAGCCTTGAATATACTTCGGCAGTTGAGTTTTTTCTAGAAGCTCTTTTCCAAGAAGCGTAACTATAAATCGTTGTTCTCCGATATTTTTTACCCACTTTTTTTCACTCATCGATTGAATAATTTCTTCAAAAGATTCTCTGGATAATTGCTCATAAATCCCAAAAAAACTTTTCAACGAAAATAAATGGGCATCTTGGATAGTTTGCGATGACTTTTTTCCATTAAGAAGGTGATAGACCGAATAAATGGTCCGTTCCTTATTTAATTGTTTTATACTATAAAGAATGATGGATTCAATTTGGAGCATACGAACCTCCCATCACTTATTTCGCACATATTCGACCAAAAACACCATTTTCTCTCTTTATTCTACCATGAAATAAAGGATCTTGATGCCCAAAAATGTGGAAGATTTAGCAAAACACTTGGATAAACTAAAGTAATAAAGGCATTTTTCTATTGAAAAGTTGACGATACAGTTTTACAATAGATATGAGTTATCCGTTTTCATATTAATAATGGAAATGAGTCTTATTTTTTTAATTTACTGGGAGGTTTTTTTCATGGCAAAGTACACAATTGTTGATAAGGAAACATGCATTGCATGTGGAGCTTGCGGCGCGGCAGCACCAGATATCTATGATTACGATGATGAAGGTATCGCATACGTAACACTTGATGATAATGAAGGAATTGTTGAAATTCCTGATGTATTAATCGATGACATGATGGATGCTTTCGAAGGCTGTCCTACTGATTCCATTAAAGTAGCAGACGAAGCTTTTGATGGCAATCCAACTAAATTTGAGTAATATTTAGGATAATACGTTTAAGCTACTGCCTCTCTCCTATTTAGGTGAGGGGCCTTTATTTTTGTTTACAAAATAAAACAGGAGGAATGATTCCCCCTGTCCTTTAGCTACTTAGGCGCTTTTAATAGTAGTAAATTTATTGATCCATGCTTGCATCCGTATGAACAGAAGCATGAAGATGATGGACATCATGACTCCTTTTAAAAGGTTAAATGGTAAGATTGCTGGCAATACTAAATTCCTCATATCTGGAAAGCCCATTAGAACGGTATATGCAGGTAAAATTACCAAGTAGTTTAAAATACTCATCATAACTGCCATGATTGCCGTACCAAAAATTAATGCTAGCGTCATACCTTTTCTAGTCTTAAGTCTATTATATACAAAATAAGTCGGCAGGATAAAAACAATTCCCGCAACGAAATTGGCTATCTGCCCCACTGGAATTCCTGTTTGACTACCTGTCTGAATATAATTAAGGACATTTTTAAAAAACTCAACTAAAATACCTGCGATCGGTCCAAAAATCAATGTGGCAATTAATGCTGGAATGTCACTGAAATCGACAAACAAGAAATTTGGGAATAGCGGCAACGGAAATTGTATGAGCATTAACAGAAAAGCAATACTACTTAGCATTCCTATTGACACATAAGCCCTAACGTTCATTTTCCTCTTTTTCTGCATTTTCTTCATCTTCCTCTCTCCTTTTTTTGATCCATCGCGTTAAGGAAGAGAGGTTCAGCAACAGACGAGACCAATGTAAATAAAAACTCCCTCAGCAATAATTTGCTTAAGGGAGTTTACAAAGGCACGCTTAATAAACGTTCATTAATATAAAATTTTTTGAACGTCTGCAGAACCTCCATCTTCTCCCATCCAGACTATACTGTCGGCTTTGGAATCTCACCAAATCCTGCCATAAAACGGCTCGCGGGCTTATGAGTTTTACTCAAATACCGCCGATCGGGAATTTCACCCTGCCCCGAAGATAGATCGATATTAAATTACAATTTCAATTATACTGCAGAACTTATCTTTTGTTAAGTAAAAGGTTTCACGTAACAAGACCCGCAGAAAATAGTCTGCGGGTCTTGCTGCATGAAATTAATGTATATTCAATATTTGTTTAGGTTTGATCAAGTCGGTGGAAAGGTGGTTTAACTCTTTAATCCGGGTCACCGAGATGTTTTTTTCCCTCGAAATCGAATACAATGTATCACCTTGTTTGACGATATATTGCTGGTTTGTCACCTTGATTTTATCCTCATGATTGAATTTAATATGTGAGCTCGCTTCTAATACAACGCCATTGCTTGCGGCAATCCCTCCGCGTACTGTCTCCCCGGTGTCGGCTTTTCCTAATATCTTTTCTGGATCCAATGCAAACTTCTTATCATATCTCCATTCTTGCTGATGCGTTTCAAAATGGAGATGTATCCCTGTAGCTTGTCCAGTTTCCCCCATTTTTCCTATTACTGTACCTTGCTTAATCTTTTGTCCTTGTAACACGTTTCTCTTATTTAAATGTGCATAGACAGTTACTAAATGACTTGGGTGTTTAATAAACACTACGTTTCCATATGTATTAGAGTAATAAGATTTCACCACCTGTCCGTCAGCAACTGCTAGTACAGGTGTATTTAATTTTCCAGCGATATCAATTCCCTTATGCTTACCCATCCTTGTTCCATATGTATCAGAAACTATACCATCTGCAGGCCATATCCATCCATCCTTAATCTCTTTATCAACCTGCATACTAGCTTCGGAATGTTTTCCTCCTAAAAATAACAAACTGACACATAGCGCCATAATTAGGGCTATAATAACCCTTTTTATGTAATCTCGCATTTTCTTTAGTCACTCTCCTTATTTCTTTTCCTCCTCCACACAATATGTAGTATTTTTCACCTTTAGAACATAATCCTTATCGGTGGAGTGATTAGGCATACTTGTTATAATTTGGAGAAATGATAAATAATATTCATTAAAAAATCAACCTTTAACGGTTGATTAAGTAAATTATTGTAATGTCCGTTGATTCGGAGCCAGCGGTACTTTGTTCTCTTTTGACAGGTCAAATGGACCAAGATTTTTTGTTGGAGGGTTCGTAATAAAGACTTTTTCTAATCCGAATTCTTTTGCTGTTAATAACAGTGACTCATAAGCGTTGATTGTTGATTGATCATCTTGAAGGCTAGTATTATCCTCCATTGATACAAATAACGTTTTCTTTTTAATAGACACCTCATTTATCGGAAGTGCAGGTAAAAGTGAACTCTTTAATCCTAGTGTGGGCTGATCCTTTTTCATTTCCTCAACAGCCTTCTTAATATCTTCATATTTTTCTATAGATGGGACTAAGAAGGGTATATCATTACCCTCAGAATAATAAAAGAAGTAGGCATGATTCTTTTGTTGCTGTACACTCACTTCGTCTTGATGACCATAATTCCCCAATTCAATACCTGGTTCTCCATTGGTTGAAAATCTTATCTTTTTAACATCACTATTGGAGGAGATATCTTTTTTCAGAACATTAATAAAATTTGTTTCTGTCGCTGATCCTTGTCCATACTGATGGTTTGATGGAACATCGACTAAGATAGCATTATTTTTTTCATCAAGTTTCAATGAAGCACTAAGAGGATAGAATTCACTTAATCCCCATTCCTGCTCCTTTAAATTCACCATATTTTCATTAAATAACTCCAGCCATGTTTTCTCATTTGAATCATTAATTATTGTTGAAACGGGTACAAGGATTTGTATTTGCGGGTCAGGAATCCAGTAGGTTAATACTTTTCCATCACCCACTTCTTCATCATAAATAGCCGTTTTCGAAGTTTGAGTTTTATCCGCTCCTGAAAATGTCCTTGCTTTTGGACTTGCATCCTCCTTTTTCAATGCAATGGTTGAATTTTCATCTGCCTTTTGTATGTCTCGCTCTACAGATGATTTTTCTTGACCAGCGTGATCCTCTGAATATTGTGGCCCGACCATTAATTTAGGAATTAAGATAAAAAAAATGAGCAAGGCAGCAACAGTAGCAAGACCAGGTACCAGCCATTGTTTTGGTTTCTTTTTTCTTATCGGAAGATTTTCGTAAATGTCACGAGGATTGCGATCATCTTGTATTTTAGGCATCTGCCTTAATAATTCTTCGAGCTGCTTATCGCTCCACTCTGACTTTTTCACTAGTTAATCCCTCCTTTTCATAAGAAAGTTCCATATGCTTCTTCAATACCTTTAACGAACGGTGTTGTGTAGTTTTCACCTTACTTTCAGTCCATCCTAGTGCCTGGGCTGTTTCAGAAATAGATAAATCTTGTATATACCGTAGAATTATTACAGCTCTTTGATCCAGTGTGCAATATTCGAGGCAATTATATACCCATCTGATTTCTTCCCTTTGTACTGCAATTTCTTCTGGAATCGGATATCCGTCTTTCAGTTGATCAGTTGACCAATCGAATTTTTCCAGTAATCTTCCTTTCCATCCTTTTTGTTTTCGGAAAAAGTCTATAGCTACATTTCTCGCAATCGAAAAAAGCCATGTTTTCTCACTGCTTTTCCCTTCAAAACGACGATAGGATTTAAATACCCTTATATAAACCTCTTGGACAAGATCCTCTGCTTGTTCTTTGTTTCTAACCATATAAAATAGAAATTGAAAAACGTCGTGATGGTATTTTTGATAAAGTTCATCGAAAACGGAGTCCATCCATTCCCCTCCCCGTTCATAATATTAGTCGATTTATATGTATAAAAAGTTTCACCTTATAAATATAGACTTTTTTGTGACAAAATGAAAGGTATTATTTGGAATAGATTTCCTAAAGATATGACAAAAAAACTCATCCTATTTTTATGGATGAGTTTTTGATTGAACAATATTTTTTTCTTAAATGTTCCCCGTGAATCAAGAACAGTCGGCAAAAAACTTGTTCATTTTACTATTTTCGAGGTACTAAAAAGGAAAATGTCGTCCCTTGTCCGAGTTTACTTTGAACCGAGATATGACCATGATGTGCATCAATAATATTTTTTGCTATGGCTAGTCCAAGGCCTGTTCCTGCTCTTCCTCTAGTTCGTGCCTTATCAGCTTTATAAAAGCGCTCAAAAACGAACGGCAAGTCTTCTTCAGGAATACCAGAGCCAGAATCCTTTACTCCAATCATGATTCCCTTTTCTTCAGATCCGACACTTAATTTAACTGATCCACCTTTAGGTGTATGTCTGATTGCATTATCAATTAAATTTGTGAGTACCTGTTCGATTCGATCAGGATCAAAAGAAATAGAGGTGATTCCATTTTCAATCTCCACATACAATCGAATTTCATTATCTTTAGCTAAACCCTGAAACTTATGGATTATACGATTAATAAATGAAGAAATATCAATTTCTTCCATTGTTAGTTGAAGATGACCCGCTTCCATTCGCGCCAGATCCAGCAACTCATTTACAAGCCGGCCCATCCGCAATGATTCATCGTAGATAACCTTTGCCATTTCCTTTTTCTCTTCCTGGGATTCAGCAATATCATCTACAATCGCCTCACTATACCCTTGTAACATCGATATAGGTGTTCTAAGTTCATGTGAAACATTTGCAATAAAATCTTGTCTCATCTTATCTAGCTGCCGTTCCTCTGTCATATCCCTTAAAACAGCAACAGCACCGCGGATAAAACGGTTACTATATAAGGGGCTTACTAAGATGACCCAATGCCTGCCTTGAAACGAAATCTCACCAATTTGTTCAGACTCAGTATCTACTGCTTGTTGAAATAGATCCATTACCTCCGTTGGGATAGCCTCAGAATCAGCACTAAATACACCCATTTCATAATACCAATATTGTAGAAAACGGTCAGCCGGGGGATTAGTAATTAAGATTGTACCATCCCGATTAAAGGTAATAACTCCATCTGCCATACTACTTAAGATACTTGATAGCTGTTCTTTTTCTTGGCTGAGTGCACTCATATTGAATTTCAATTGTCTGCCCATTTGATTAAACGCAGTTGCTAATTCACCAATTTCATCATGAGTGAGGATTGGAACTTTGGTATCAAACTTCCCTCTAGCCACTTCAAATGCTGCTTCCCTCATCTTTCTTAACGGAGCAGCAATTCTTGTAGATAAAAAGAATGCAAAAATCGTTGTAAGAATAATTGCAACGCCAGCCACAAGTAGAATAAATTTTGTTGTTTCATGAGTTGTTTCCTGCATGACTTCCATTGATTGATAAATAAATACAGCACTATGCTTTTCGCCAGGAAGATGCAAAGGTACACCTATAATCGTAAACTTTGTTCCCTTTCCATCATCATCATTTTCATTGAACGTAAGTGTGGAAACCTTTTCTACATTAACGTCTCTTTGAAAGACCTGTGATAAATTTGGGTCATTTTTAATATCTGTCAATGATAATCTTTTCGTCTTTTCTGTGTTTGGAGAGTAGTAGATTTCATTATCATTTTTGATGATGACAACATTATTTACTTTATCGATAATTTCCCAGGATATCTCTAATCCAAGTGATAATTCCCCATTAGTATGGCCCTCTAAAACGTTAGCAATCTTCTCGGCTGTATTGGTTAAATCCTCTTTCATCCCAAGAGTATTGTAGTTTTGGAAAAATTCGAGAAGCATGATTGTTAAGATGAAAAGCACAACTGAAACTAATAAAAGAATCGTTAACCATAGCTTTCCTACAACACTTCTTAAAAAGGTCATTCATTAATAACCTCAAATTTATAGCCTACACCCCAAACTGTAACGATCATTCTAGCAGCCGGCTCGGAAACTTTATTTAATTTTTCACGGAGACGCTTTACATGTGTATCTACTGTTCGCAGATCTCCGAAAAACTCGTAATGCCAGACTTCTTTAAGTAATTGTTCCCGGTCAAAAACCTTATCAGGCGCTTTCGATAAGAAATAAAGTAATTCATATTCTTTTGGAGTTAAACTAACATCTTTACCATTAGCTGATACTCTGTGTGCATCATTATCAATTGTTAAGTGTGGAAATACAATGACGTCTTTAGTTGTTGTTTCCGTTTGCAGGTAACTAGTTTGTGATGATCTTCTTAACAACGCTTTAACCCTTAAGACAACTTCCCGGGGACTGAATGGTTTAACAATATAATCGTCTGTTCCTACTTCGAATCCTTGAACTCGATTGATTTCTTCCCCTTTTGCTGTCAGCATGATTACTGGCGTTGCCTTTTTTTCTCTTAATTCACGACAAACTTCAATTCCATCCTTACCAGGCATCATTAGGTCGAGGAGAATGGCATCATAATCATTAGCAAATGCTTTCTCTAATGCCTCATTCCCGTCTTCCGCTTCATCAATTATATAATCTTCTCGCTCTAAGTACATTTTTAATAAGCGACGAATTCTTTCCTCATCATCTACCACTAAAATTTTCACGTCTTTATCCATTAATAATCCCCCCATGGAGTTTATTTTACAAAACACTATTGTTTTATGCTATAATTTCCTGCTAATTCACCTTAAAAGTTGTGTCAATATTTTGACAAACCATAAAACATTTTAGTTTTAGGCTGTGTTAAAGATTATGTTGATTTTGACACTCTGTTGATTGGAGTGGAAGGCACGAAGACTCCTGCGGGAGTACGGGGCAGGGGAGACCCCGCAGGAGCGCAGCGACGAGGAGGCTCGCCGGCACGCCCGCGGAAAGCGAAGTGCCTGGAACGGAAATCAACAGACAAGGTTAACACAGCCTAGTTTTAAAAAGGCCCTCACTTTTTTAAAAGTGAAGGCTATATAATTTAGTTTTAAAGCATTTTAACCCGCATAGGAATGAAGACCAGCTATAACGAGATTTACCGCAACTAAGTTAAACATAATGATGACAAAGCCAATAACAGCCAGCCAAGCGGATTTTTCTCCATGCCAGCCTTTTGAAAGACGGAGATGTAAAAACGCTGCGTAAAACAACCAAGTAATTAATGCCCATACTTCTTTTGGATCCCAGCCCCAAAACCGCGACCAAGCCATTTGGGCCCAAATCATTGCAAAAATCAGGGCACCTAGCGTAAAAACTGGAAAACCGATTAACACAGATCGATAGCTGATTTCATCCACAAAGTCTAGTTTAATATTTTTTACAATCGGCTTAAGTGCCGCTGCAATTCGCTTTCTTAAAATTAATCTAATGACGCCATAAATAACAATCCCCGCCATCAATGACCAAATGACTGTATTTAATTTTTTTGCATTAATAAAAGCTGGAACCTCGAACAAAGGTTTAAATCCATCTTTAGTTACTACTTCTCCTTCATGTGGACCAGAAAGCGCAGGCATTGTATATTCAAGCACAGACGCGTTATCGTGTTTATCAATCCAATTAAATTTTTCATGATAACCCAAACCAGAAAAAATGGAGGAAACAGCAACAAATCCAATGACTGCAACAAGTGCAAACATCACCATTTCAAGCCAAAAGGTTTGTTTGCTTGATTTGGTTTGATCAATTGCCTTAACAAGATAAATTAGTCCAGCAGCAAAACTAATCGCTAAAATAGCTTCCCCAATTGCCGCAGTCGTAACATGAATATGTAACCAATAACTTTGCAGCGCAGGAATTAGTGGCGAAATATCCTTCGGAAACATACTTGCATAAGCGATAACCAAAATAGCCACAGGCATGGTAAATAATCCAAGTAATGTAGTTCGGTAAATAAAATATATAACAATAAATGCACCGACTAGAGCCATTCCAAAGAATGTTGTAAACTCAAACATATTACTTACTGGAGCGTGTCCTGCCGCAATCCATCTCGTAATAAAATAACCTAACTGGGAGATAAAACCAATAATCGTTAAAAAGACTGCTATTTTCCCCCACTTATTGGTTCCTTGCTTTTCTTCCCCTTGCTTTTTGGATTTAATCGACCCACCAAAAAATAGGGTTGCAACTAAATATAGAATAAAAGAAATAAATAATAAATTACTACTTATTGATACCAACTAGACTCCCCCCTTATCCGATTCTTCTAATTGAGTTTGATCAATTGGCATTTTAAGATTCGTATCTGCCAATACACCTTCAATTTCTCGTTTTAATCCATACCAATTTTTATTTGTGTGCGCAGCAATCCAGACTTCGCCGTTTTTATTTTGAAGCCAAATGCGGCGATGATTCCAATAGGCACCTTGAATGACACCAATCATAAAGATGATTCCACCTATAATAATCACCCAAAGGGTTGAATCTTTACGAACAATAAAGCCTGAAACATTTGTTGTTTCGATTCCTTTGAAGGACATCTTATATTGGTTATCACCAAATGGTTCAATTGTTTGCTTGATGGCTACAAAACTTGTTTCTCCTTTTGGCTTATCAGGAGTCACCATCCGAAAGACAAAAGCAGGGTTGTTGGGTACCCGTGATTTAGTGGTTGGCTCGCCATTGTCTGCAAATTCAAAGTCAGGAAAATAGTTTAGTATTTCAACTGAGTAGCCCTTTCCGAGGTCATATTTCATCTTCGGATCTCTTAGGTCAACTGTAAGTTCGCCCATGGATTGGTTTGTCTTTTTATTTGTCAAACCAAATGACATTTTATTTAATTCATTCCTGAATGAAGCCTGGAAAACCGAATAGCCTTCATATGTGAGTGGTAAATTTACACGTACCTTATAATCTTCAACCTTTTTAAGGGTTGGTTTCTCTCCAGGGAGATTTTCTCCAACTCGTTTATATAGAACAACGTTAGATTGATAATTTTTTACAACTTCCCCGGCCTTATCAATCGCCTTTTCAAAGGTTTTATCTTTATTTTTATCGTAATGCTCCAGAATGAACTTGTTATTTTGAAGATAGAACTTTCCATCCGTCTCTGGAACAACAGCTGTTTCACCTTCACGCACCCAAAGGTCCTCGTTAACATACATTCCTGGAATAAAGCGCAGCATACCGCCGAATAAGAAAATAATTAAACCGACATGGTTTACGTATGGACCCCAGCGAGAAAATCGACCCTTTTCCGCTAGAATATCTCCATTTTCTTCTCGAATATTGTAGCGCCGTTCTTGTAAATGTTTCTTAACGATTGAAAAATCACTTTCACTTGCTGATTCGTTCACCCCGAAAACACGCTGACGTTTTAAAAAACCTTCATGTCGAGTTACTCTTTGGGCTTTAAGAGCCTTATATAATGGCACAACACGATCAAGACTACAAATGACTAGCGATATTCCAATCATTGCAATCAAAACTAAGTACCACCAAGAACTATATAGGTTATTAAATCCCAATTGGTAATATAATTTACCAAACCAGCCATATTCTTGTTCGTAGTATACATCTGGAGGTAAATCGATATACATTTCTTGAGGCAATATGGTACCAAGTGATGAGGCAATTAAGGTGATTATAATCAGCCAAACGCCAACTTTTACTGATGAAAAAAAGTTCCATATTTTATCAATAATCGTTTTATTATATGTTTGTGAACGGCGTGCACTCCCTTCATAACGCATATCAATAAGCTGTTCTGTAGTAGATTGAACGATCAGCTCTTTTCCACATGCTTCACATAAAACGGTTCCATGGGGATTCACATGCCCACATTCACATTTAACATCCTTCATTCGAAAAAACTCCCTACAACCTTAAGGTTTAATTTTCTCCATAAACTCCCTTACTTTTTCTTCCGTGAGTTCACCAGTATAATAATTTACAACTTTGCCATTCTTATCAATTAAAAATGTAGCTGGAAGGGGATCAATACCATAAGTATTCATGACTTCTTTATCCGTATCAATCATAATTGGAAAATCCAGTTTTAAACGCTCTGCAAATTGATTAACTGCGAGTTCAGATTCTTGAATATCTACTGTCAAGACTTGAACACCTTTGTCTTTATACTGATGATACTGATTATTAATATAAGGCATTTCCTTTTTACATGGCGGGCACCATGTTCCCCAGAAATTCAGGAATACCCCTTGTCCACGGTAATCTGAAAGCTGATGTTTTTTTCCTTGCATATCGACCAATGCAAAATCAGGAGCCTGTGCACCTACCGCAACTTTTTGTTTCGTATCGTTTGTAAAATTTTGATACAACGTATAAACAACGGCAGCACCTAGTAATAGTAAGATGATGGATCTTATAACTAATCGCCGTTTTTTCATAAGAAAACCCTCCCATAACCACTTGACACAGTTTGTCTAATTATAGCATTTCTCAATATATTCACAGTGTTAACGCAGAATGTAATTTGTGACGGTTTTATGAATTTTTTTTGGCAGACCCCATCCCGAGTGCTCTAAGTTGCTTTACTTCATGTGGTGTCAGTTCTCTTGCGTCACCTGTTCTTAAACCACTTAATGTTAAGAAACCGTAGCGTTCACGCTTTAATTTCACCACTTCATGGCCAATCGCTTCGAACATCCTTCTAACCTGACGATTTCTACCTTCATGGATGGTTATTTCAACGATTGCAGTTTGTTTTTTATTATCTGCCGAGAGTAATTTCACTCTTGCAGGGGCCGTTTTACCATCTTCTAGACGGATACCCCTTTCTAGTTTCCTTAAATTTTCCTTTAAGGGAATTCCTTTAACTTTTGCTACATAAACCTTATCAATTTCATTTTTAGGATGCATCAGTATATTAGCAAATTCCCCGTCATTGGTTAGCACTAGTAAACCTGATGTATCATAATCAAGACGTCCAACGGGATAAATTCTTTCTTTTAAATGCGGAAAGAAATCTGTGACTACTTTTCTGCCCTTATCATCATTAACACTTGAGATAACTCCTCGTGGTTTATATAAAAGGAAATAAACAGGTTCTTCTTTCTCAATCTGAATTTCATCTACTTCTACCCTATCAGATGCAGAAACTTTCAGTCCAAGTTCCGTAACAACCTTTCCATTAACCTTTACGCGCCTTTCTTTTATTAGGTCCTCTGCTTTTCTTCTAGAAGCAATGCCCGCCCGAGCAATTACTTTTTGTAATCTTTCCATTGTTCCACCTCGAATTTATCTATATAAAACGATTTGACAGCAGCAAACTGCATCCTATCCTTATGAATTATGACACAATTCCTTCACTTTTCAAAGTAACGGATATTATTACAGAAAAATAAAAATAGCATGTCCAAAGAACATGCTACAATCGTGTTAATTATTTTGTACCAAAGATTAAACCAACAACGGCAATCGCCGCAATAATACCAACGACATCCGCGAGGAGTCCTACTTTAAGGGCATCCCCCATTTTTTTAATACCAACAGCTCCAAAATAAACGGTTAACACATAAAACGTCGTGTCAGTACTCCCTTGCAAAACAGATGCTAAACGGCCAATAAATGAATCAGGACCATATACAGCAATTAAATCACTTGTCATCCCAAGTGCTGCATTCCCAGAAATTGGCCTTATGATTAGTAATGGCACAATTTCAGCAGGTACGCCCATTGTTTTCATGAGTGGGCGAATCCAATTCATTAAAGCATCAAGTGCGCCAGATGCCCGGAAGACGGAAATAGCCACAAGCATACCAACTAGAAAGGGAATAATGGATACAGCAATTTTAATGCCTTCCTTTCCTCCCTCAACAAAACTTTCATAGGTAGAGACGCGTTTGATTGTCCCATATAATAGAATAAACCCAATGAGTAATGGAATAAAAGTTAATGAAATTACCGAAATGAGTTCCATGCATCCTCATCCTTTTCTGTTTCTGCGATAATAGAAATAACGGTCAATTAGGATTGCTCCTAGTGCTGAAATAATAGTTGCAATGATTGTTGGAATGACAATCTCCGTAGGAGATGCTGAATGATAGTTCATTCTAATCGCAATGACAGTAGTAGGAATAATTGTAACACTTGCTGTATTAATTGCTAAAAAGGTGACCATGGATCTGCTGGCAGAATCCTTTCCCCCATTTAACTTTTTTAATTCTTCCATTGCCTTAATCCCTAAGGGAGTGGCAGCGTTCCCTAATCCAAACATATTTGAAATCATATTGGATAATATATATCCCATCGCTGGATGGTTAACTGGTACCTCCGGGAAAAGTCGTTTAACCAGCGGTCGAAAAAATCTAGAAAGACACTCTAGAAGGCCCGATTCCTCCGCAATCCGCATCATTCCAAGCCAAAAGACCAGAACACTAATAAGCCCGATACACAGTGTCACCGCTTCTTTCGCCCCATCAAAGATTGCTTTGTTCACTTCAGCCATGGTTCCATTGATTAATGCGAAAATAAAACCAACAATAAACATAAACACCCAGATATAATTAACCATTGTCCTTCACACCACAAAAGATAAGAAAAATTTTCTTTAAGAATTCAAACATTCCTTCTTTCTTTACAGGCACGCTTTGATAGTAAATAGGCGTTTCTTGGACAACACGCCCATCTAAGTAAACTGCAGCCTTACCTACGACTACATCATTCTTCTTATCATCATCAAATTTTTGTGTCGGTTTATTCAGTTTGTATTTTATGGAGAATAAATCCATTTCCTCGCTTGTAACCGGATAAACAATTGTTTTCTTTATATATAGGTGATTCTTATAAGCCTTATTCTTAATACCATCAATCTTACCCTCAGCTAACACTTCAGCCATATCAAACCCTTTAAAACCACTTTCATACATAGAAATATGGTCATTCCAATCATCTGGATCGTTTAAGGTGACTGCAATTAAGCTCATATCTCCCTTTGTTGCCGTTGTTACCAAGGTTCGTTTCGCCCGTTTTGTGTACCCTGTTTTTCCACCGGTGGTATATTTATATTTTGTTAGCAAGCGGTTTTTATTTTTCCAAACACGGTCCCAATCTTCCGTAGGATTTGGTGCTCGATAAACCTTTGTTCCAGAGATTTTTTTAAAGGTTTTATCCTGCATGGCATAACGCATTAACACAGCCATGTCATAGGCTGTGGAGTAATGATTTTCATGATCATCAAGGCCATGAGGATTAGAAAAATGGGTATTTAACATCCCGATTTGCTTTGCCTTTTGATTCATTAGATAGGCAAAACCCTCAACACTTCCACCCACATATTCGGCTATTGCTACAGCAGTGTCATTTCCAGACCTGAGCATCAATCCATAGACTAAATCTTTAAGTTTAATTTTTTCTCCTGGCTTTAAATAAACAGATGATCCTTCCGCACGAGTTGCTTGTTCACTTACTTTTACATATTCATTCATTTTCCCCGATTCAATCGCTAGCTTCGCAGTCATTATTTTCGTAATACTCGCGATTCTTCTTTTTGTGTGGGCATCTTTCTCAAAAAGGATACGCCCTGATTTCTGCTCTATTAAAACAGCACTTGCTGCACTTACGGAAACAGAAGCTTCCACCTTTTGAGGAATGTTAGCAATGAATAGTGAGACTATGAGGGAATACATAACTAGCTTCCAAATCATTCTCATTAGATTTACCCCGTCCCCTTGTAAAGTTATCTTCTCTTTTAGTCAAAGCAGTTTTTGCTTTTCATTTTTCTTGTACAAGTTTATGCAGGACAAGGCTTGTTATGACAACTTGCTGAAGAAAAACGAAAGCAGACGACTACATGCCGTCTGCTCAATTTCATTTCCCTTATTACATTGCTGTCCATTTCATGTCTGCTGATTTTTCAAAACGCATTTCTACATCATGCCAATTGACTATGTTCCACCAATTGTCTACATATTCTGGTCTTTTATTCTTGTACTGAAGATAATAAGCATGCTCCCAGACATCTAATACCAAGAGTGGAATGGTATCCCATTGGGTCAAAAGCATATGTCGTTCAGATTGTAAAATCTCCAAATGTCTTGCCTGAGGTGACCAAACTAATATTGCCCAGCCTACTCCTTCAACTTGTTTGGCCGCTTCAGTAAATTGCTTCTTAAATGCCGTAAAGCTGCCAAAGTATTTTTCTATTTCACTCTTCAACGGTCCATGTGGACTCCCGCCTCCATGCGGGCTCATGTTTTTCCAAAAAATCGAATGAAGATAATGCCCTGACCCGTGAAAAGCAAGCTCTCTTGACCAGTGTTTAATTAATGCGAAATCATTTATTTCCCTTGCTTCTTTAAGTTTAAGTTCTGCTTTATTTAATCCATCAACATATGCCTGGTGATGCTTATCATGATGAAGTCTCATGATTTCTTCTGATATATATGGTTCCAAAGCATTATAGGGATAGGGGAGGTTAGGCAGTGTATGCCCGCCTAGAGGAACTCTTTTCTCTCCCACCCTAATGTCACCTCTCGCTTGTTTTCTATTAAAGTAATGTTCCATTTGCTCATGGATATATTCAGCCTTAGCTTGTAATGTTAGTAGTTCTTCATTCGATAACTGCGTTCTTGTGCTTTCGATTAACTCAGTAAAACTATCCAGTTGTTCCCATAACTCTGAGCTGCTGCCCTCTTTTTCCGATTGAAGAAACTGCTTCATTTGCTCATTCCACTTAAACATTTCGTTTACATATTGACTAAATTTATCCATACCATCCCTCATTCCTGACCTGTTAAGATGTAATCTACCTAAATGGTATGAGAGATACGGTTTAATAAGAACAAAAACAAAGCTGCCCTAGTAGGGCAGCCGTAAAAAAATAAAAATATTAAGTTTTTCGACTATGGTAACAGTCCAGCTTCAGCGCTATGGCGCTGCCGCTTTTTATTTTGATTGGATCATTTTAGTTCTGTAGTCTGTTTCATAATACTCAAGTTCTTCCCTGATTCGTTGAAAGTCACCTTCTAAACTTTTAACCAACTGAGCGATATTGTCTGATACAGTGCGGTAAAACTTAATAGAATTCCTTCCAGTGTAAGCTGACCTGCTGTCCTCATACCATGCATCATTTTTCGGAGAGAAAAACTCTTCAATACATTGATGGTAAATTTTGTAAAGCGTCTTTTCCGCTGCAGCTTTTTGAAAAGGGCTGCCCTGCAAAATAACGGAACATGCATCTAACCCTTCCTCGCTATAAACAACTATTTTTCGTAAATTTGCGAAGATCAATTTATTATAGTTTGTATCTTCTTCATTTTCTAAGTTTAATTGTGAAATAGTTGCCTCATTTAAAAAATTCTCTAATGTTGAGATAGATCTTCCTAGAAAACTCTTTACATCATTTAATTGTGTTTTTACCAATGTATTCCCCATTGTGTACCCCCTAGGTTTTTTACTTCGTTTATTATACTTATTTTGGCTGCATGATGAATTCAAGCGGAGAACGAAGCTCATATTCTTTCTTTTGATTTAAAGAAAGAAAAATTTCAGGTAATTTATTATAATTGATATCTTTAAAATACGATGCAAATTCCTGCTTAGAATTAATATAAAGTCGTTTCCGGCTGCGCAGGCCTGGGTTTTTCAAGAGACAGACCAACGCTACAATGTCTTTAAAGGCAATTTCAACATCTTGCTGAACAAAAATTGGGTCTTGCTGGTATGGTGTAAATTCATGCCGAATTTCATCAAAATACCTTACGTATAGAACATGAAGTGTTTTTTCCTCTCCATCTTCATAAAAGGTAACGATGCTCCTGTTAAAAAAATCCTCAGAAGTATTTGATTTTTCTTTTTCTAATTCAAACCCTTTACACTCTTTAATTAACAAATAAATTCCACTCCTTGGCCAATGAAAATATGGCAAATAAATCTGATCAACTCACCTGAGAATGAATTACATAATTTACTTAGCTTCATTTTATCATAAATTCAATTAAGTATTTGAAAATTAAGAATTAATCGTGTCCTGAAATCTCTCAAAAAAAAGATCTGCCTCTTCTTGAATGAATTCCTCTTCTCCCTTTTCGGGAAGCTTAGGAAGTTCTTCAATACTCTTTAGACCAAAGTAATCAAGAAACTCTTTTGTCGTCCCATATAAATAGGCTCTTCCAGTCCCTTCCGCACGACCAACTTCTTTGATCAATGCTTTGGCCATCAGGGTATGCAGCGGTCTCTCTGTTTTGACACCACGGATTTCCTCTATTTCCGCTCGAGTTATAGGCTGTTTATAGGCAATAATCGCTAATGTTTCTAATGCTGCCTGTGACAGTGTCGTCGTATGCGGGGAATCAACCAGCTTTTTTAAATAAGCTGCATTTTCTTTTTTCGTGGCAAGCTGGTATGTTCCCGCTAGCTGTACAATCATAATTCCCCTATTAGTATCACGCTCATATTGTTTTTTTAAATCTTCGATGATTTCATTTGCTTTTAATTCACTTACTTCAAGGACCTCTACTAGTTGTTTTAATGAAAGACCTTCATCTCCAGCAGCAAACAAAAGGCTCTCTAAAATGCTATTCCAATTAATGATGTCCAATCATTTCTGCCCCTTCCTTTACCGCTTCAACATAAATATCTCCAAAGTTCTCTCGTTGCTGTGCATCGATTTCTTTTCTTTTTATTAGCTCTAAAATCGCCAAAAAAGTGACTACTATGTGGTCTTTCGTTCGATAAGGAAATAAATCATTAAAGTTTTTCCGGCCCTTTACCTGCTTTAATTCAGCCATTATTTCTGTCATTCTGGTATCAATTGATATTTCTTGGCGAGCAATCTTCGTAGCCATTGGGCGCTGAAGCTTCTTCCGTCGCATTAATTTTTGAAAAGCCGCCAGCATATCATATAGTGACACATTTAACTCTGCTTTTTCAGGCTGGCTCTCTTTTGCGTACTCTGAGAGATCACTTGGCGGCTTTGTATACATAAGCCCTCGCTCTACTTCCATCGACTTTAGGTCATGAGCTGCTTCTTTAAACTTGCGGTATTCGATTAGACGCTCAACCAGTTCATCTCGTGGGTCATCTTCATATAAGATGTCAGGATCCTCATAACCAGGAACCTCCTCATGTTTGGGTAAGAGCATCTTACTCTTAATGACAAGTAATGTTGCAGCCATTACCAAAAACTCGCTTGCAACATCTAACTTAAGTTCATTCATTGTCTTAATATACATTAAGTACTGCTCAGTTATTTGGGCAACTGGAATATCATATATGTCAATTTCAAGCCCATTAATTAAATGGAGCAACAAATCTAACGGTCCTTCAAATGCATCAATTTTCACCTGGTATGGCATTGTACTTCACCAAAATTCTTTAAAAATAAGTTGTTGATTATCCACTTCGACTAATAATAGTATAGAGGATTAAATGAGGTTATCCAATAGAAAAATCAACTCCCCGAGGGAATATTATCAAATCATGATGTTTGCCCATAACATTGGACTAGTATCCTACATATGATGACAAGGAAAAGAACAAAACATCATTTTTAGGAGGTAGTGAATATGTCTGAACATGGATTTGGATCCGGATTTGCTTTAATTGTAGTTCTATTTATCTTGTTAATTATCGTTGGTGCTTCCTGGGTATATTAATTCGACAGGAAGGCTGAAGAACTACTAAAAAACCAGTTCAATAAAGCAGCCATTACCGTTAGACAAACTGGACCCGTCTTTCATGACGGGTTTTTTTATTTATTCGAGCCAGCATATAACTGTGATACACTATACATAATTATTGTGTAAGGGGGTGAATTGCTTGTACCCTAGCGAGTATATCCATTTTTTAGCCCATTTTCATGGAGACCGTGATTATTTCGAATGCCATGAACTTCTTGAAGACTATTGGAAAAAAACAGATTCGAGAAACAAAGATTCCATCTGGGTTGGTTTCATATTATTATCCGTTTCTCTATATCATCATCGCCGAAAAAATTTTAGCGGTGCAAAGCGGACGTTAGCTAAAGCAATTAAAATTTTCGAATTACAACCAGATTCTATCACTAAACTTGGAGTAACCCCCGTCGGGCTTATCCATTTATTACATGAACAATTATCGTCTCTTCAGAAAGGTGAATCGTATCGAAGCATCTCAATCCCGATTTGTGACACTTCCTTAACTGAATTAGCGAAAAAAACATGTGAACAAAAAGGGTTTATTTGGGGTAATCAAAGTGATATGACAAATAAATTCATTATTGATCGTCATAAATTACGCGACAGAACCAGCATAGTCCAAGAAAGATTGAAGTCATTAAAGACGCGAAAAGGCAGCGAATAAATTATTATTCACTGCCTTTTTGAAGATAAGATTAGCAAAACTCACATTTTTCGATAAAAGCGGCTGTATTTTCATTAGCAGTAATTTCTTTTTCAGCATACATTTCTTTTAGAGCTTTAACCATCTTTTTACCGATTCCCTGATACCGATGTGAGGGATTAACGGAGATGTGTAAGATTTCTAAAGAATTGGTATCATTATGAAATAAGACACCTAACAGACCGATGATATCTTCCTCTTTCCAAAGAAATAGCTGTAATTGATCTTCGGTTTCATATTCCTTCATAGTTTGCTGAAGCTTTTTTAAGTCCTTTTCGGCGGGCATAAAAGACAATAACCCCATGGCTATTTTCTCGAAAGCTTTCTTATAACGAATTAACATTTAGATCCCTCATTATATTAAATAAACCGATAAACTTGATGGTTTAACAATAGTATATTTTTACCAAGTAGCTGAATATTAAACACTATTCATTATATGTATTAGAAGTTATTATGTTTCATCAATCACCATGATACATAATAAACGGTCAATCATCAATGGAAAAAATTAATATTAGTATTTCGGTCCGATAAAAATCCAATAGATAACTCCCCATAAGATCGACACACCAATAAGAATACAAAATATAATCCAGTTGCTTCTCTTCATTAAAATGTTTCCTCCAAAAGAATATTGAAGATTTGGTACTGTCCTACATTCTACACTATTTTGCAAAAATAAGCTATTCTACTTACATATTTTACATTTTTTCGAGCAAGTTCTACTTTCTATGAAACTTAAAGCTTGTTATTTACGTTATTATTATTGAATTCGGTTATATTATAATAAACAGAGTCACTACATTTTCATGATTACCTGTAAATTCCGAGGAGGAAACTATGAAAAAAACTATTATTTACTTCATGTTGGCTTTTTTAATTTTCAATCCAATTCGCACCTTTGCTGATGTAGCAGAAGGTGACATGATTGTTACATTAGGTCAAAATTTAACTGAAGCTCAGAAGAAGGCACTTTTATTAGAAATGGGTGCTCCTGATGATGTTCAGATTGTCACTGTCACAAACGAGGAAGAACACCAGTATTTAGGGAAATATGTGTCAAAATCACTTATCGGAACAAAAGCCATTTCATCATCGGCGATAACCATCCAACCGAAAGGTGCGGGTGTCACGGTTGAAACGAAGAATATTAATTGGGTTACGGACGAAATGTACATCAATGCCCTAATAACTGCCGGTGTAAAGGATGCAAAAGTTTATATAACGGCCCCGATTACTGTTTCTGGAACTGCAGCATTAACAGGGATTATAAAAGCCTACGAGATATCTGCTGATAAGACCATTCCTGAAGAAGTGAAACAGGCAGCAAATCAAGAAATGGTTGAAACTGCGAAACTAGGTGACTCCATAGGTGATGAGAATGCTGCCGCGTTAATTGCAAAAATAAAAGAAGAAATTGCAAAGAATAAACCAAAAAATGATCAAGAATTACAAAATATTATCGAACAGGCTGCAAAGGACTTAAATGTAAAGCTTACAGATGAAGAAATGCAGCGGTTAATAGACTTTTTTAACAAGCTAAAGGATTTAAACATTGACTGGAATCAAGTTAGCGATCAATTAAATAAAGCGAAGGATCAAATTTCTAATTTTCTTAAGTCAGAAGAAGGGCAAGGTTTTTTAGATAAGTTAAAACAATTTTTCAATTGGCTGATTGATACGATTAAGTCGATATTCTCTTAATATTGGGGATGTTGATTTCCGCTCCAGGTACTTCGCTTTCCGCGGGCGTTGCGGGGAGCCTCCTCGGCGCTTAAGTGCCTGTGGGGTCTCCTCTGCCCCGTACTCCCACAGGAGTCTCGCACCTTCCGCTCCAATCAACATCGTGCCAATACTATTAATGAGCATTAAAATATAAAAAAACTGCCGCAAAAAAAATTTCTGCGGCAGTTTTTTATTTAAGCGGCAAATCATGTTTTATTAAATCCTCATATGTCTCTCTCTTAACCACAAGGGTTGCGATTCCGTTTTCTACGAATACCACTGCTGGACGCGGGATGCGATTATAGTTATTTGACATTGAATAGCCGTAAGCACCTGTACAAAAAACAGCAAGAATATCTTCTTCCCCTACATCTGGTAACGGTAAATCCCAAATCAACATGTCTCCTGATTCACAGCATTTCCCAGCTATTGATACCGTTTCTTTCGCTTTCATTAATGGTTTATTTGCAAGAACAGCCTCATATTTCGCCTGATAAAGGGCTGGTCGAATATTGTCACTCATTCCACCATCCACTGCTAAATACTTTCGAACACCAGGAACTTCTTTGGATGAACCCACTTTATAAAGAGTAATTCCAGCATCCCCAACAAGCGAACGCCCTGGCTCAATCCAAATTTCCGGCATTTTTAAAGAATAGCTATCAGTTAATAATTTAACTTCCCGAATAATTTCACTCACGTATTGAGAAGGTTGAATGGGTTCATCTTCTTTTGTATAGCGGATTCCAAAGCCCCCGCCCAAATTCAATACTTTTGCTTCGAAAGAAAGCTCTCTTTTCCATGCTTCCATTTTTCCGACAATCTTTTTAGCTGCTAATAAAAAACCAGTCGTTTCAAAAATTTGTGATCCAATATGGCAATGGAGACCAAGGACTTCAAAGTTATCATTTTTTAGTGCCATTTTTAATGCATCTTCCGCTTGTCCATTTTGAAGATCAAACCCAAATTTAGAATCTTCCTGCCCAGTTAAAATGTAATCATGCGTATGGGCTTCGATACCAGGGGTTACTCGGAGCAGGATGCTAACATGAGCATTTTTCTCTTTAGCAATGGTTTTCAAAAGCTCCAATTCTGAAAAATTATCCACAACGATGCAGCCAATTTCATGATCCATTGCCATTTCTAATTCTTCTCTGCTCTTGTTGTTCCCGTGAAAATGAATTCTCTCGACAGGGAACCCTGCAGCAATAGCAGTATACAATTCGCCGCCAGATACTACATCTAGTGACAATCCCTCTTCCTCAGCGAGCTGAATCATTGCAATGGTTGAAAAGGCTTTACTAGCATAGGCAACCTGCGCCTTGATCTCTTGTTCTTCAAATGCCCGTTTAAAAGATTGGGCCCTTTCACGCATTAATGCTACATCATATACATAAAGAGGAGTTCCATATTCTTTCGCCAACTCAATAGAATCGACCCCGCCAATTTCTAAATTTCCGTTTTTGTTTACGCCTGTTGTCCCGTAAAAATACATACCCTTCCCTCTCTCCCAATCAATCACTATAGTTTATGCGGACAATCACATAAGATAATAATAAATAGACAGAATCTACAAAAGATACTGCCTATTTTTCATTCTTTATCCCTTTATTTAATTAAAAATACTTTAGCATACCTGTTAGAAAAGTGCAATTATTTCTCGTTTGCTTTAGGCGGCTGCCGGTAACGGTTTCTAGGGTGAACAATGCTTGGTCTCAAGATAGAACCTGGTATTGCTCTGCGCACAATGATTTGCAAAAATCCTTTCGGCTCAAAAGGAAGGAATGGCCACAGATATGGTGTATTAAGTGCACGTATTTTAACAAGGAAAAGGAAGAATACTGTCGCCCCAATAACAAATCCCGGCAGATGAAATAACGACACAAGAATTAACAGAGTTAATCGTCCAATTTTGTTTGCTACGCTTAATTCATAACTTGGAGTTGTAAAGGAACCAATCCCTGCAACCGCTACATACAAGATTACCTCTGGCACAAACAGCCCCACGCTAATCGCAATCTGTCCAATTAATACCGCTGCAATTAATCCCATTGCAGTCGAGAGTGGAGTGGGTGTATGTATGGCGGCCAATCGTAAAAACTCAATCCCGAAATCAGCCAAGAAAATCTGAACGATAATCGGGATATTTGTTGTTTCATTTGGTCCAATAAAAGAGAATCTTTCAGGTAACAAGGATGGTTCTAATACAAATAACATCCATAATGGGAGTAGTAAAATAGACGTAAGTACGCCTAAAAAACGCGTCCAACGCAAAAATGTTCCCATTGCAGGAGATTCACGAAATTCTTCTGCATGCTGTACATGATGGAAATATGTCGTAGGAGTGATTATGACACTTGGGGAGGTGTCAACATAAATTACAACATGACCTTCCAGAAGATGTGTTGCAGCGATATCTGCACGCTCCGTATATCTTACGAGCGGAAAGGGATTCCAACCCTGCTTTAGAATGAATTCTTCTATCGTTTTATCAGCCATTGGAATTCCATCTGTATTAATTGCCTGAATTTCTTTCCTAATCACATTGACCATATCTGGATCTGCAACATCCTCTAAATACCCTAAAGCCACATCCGCCTTTGACCGTTCACCAACCTTTAGCATTTCAAAGCGAAGACGTTCATCTCGAATTCGCCGTCTCGTTAAGGCCGTATTCAAAATAATATTTTCAACAAACCCATCACGGGACCCTCTAACCACCTTTTCTGTATCAGGTTCTTGAGGCTGCCTTCCTGGATAGCTTCTGACATCAACGACAAAAGCTGTATTTTCCCCTTCCAATACTACAGCAACTAATCCGGACAAAACCTTATCAACTATGTAATCAAGTGTGGTAGCTTGTTCAACCGATTGATTAATTAGCCTATTTTCAATTACCTTAAAGAAATCTGATGATAATTTTTCATGGTCATTGATTTCAACTAATTCTTCAATTAATTCAATTACGAAGCGGGAATCACATAAGCCATTTACATAGTAGATATGTACATCTTTTTTGAGGATTTTTAATTTCCTTACACCAAAATCAAAGCTTTTCCCAAGACCAACCCGTTGTTTCATATAGTTTTCAACTTCATTTACTGATTTAGGGATTGGCCATTTCTGTTCGTTACTTCTTGACATGGAAGCCACTCCTTTCAAGTATAAGCTCCACTGCTTTTTTTGTTATCGGGGAACCTTTTTTGTAGGAGTCATGTCTAGCCATCTTGCCAATATCACCAATTCCTACGATGACAGGAACCTCCAATTCATCAAGGCAGTAAACTGTATCACCATTTATTCTCCCGATTTCAAGCTCAGGTATACCAAATTTATCTACTCCATATGGAGTTAAATTTCCATCACGATCGATACTTACGTCCACCCTTGACCATTCTTCATGTCTTGATTTAGCTGCAACTGCAATAATTCCTAGAACTTCAATGTCTTCATGTCCTGCTACATATTTCAAAGCATTCTCACCAGCACCTTCTCCAACTATGCCACTATCATCAAACATCACTAATACAGGATCGTGAGGTGTCTTTTTTATCAACTGAACTATTTTCTCGCCGGTTAAAGTTGAAGGATTCCCTTGGGAACTCGAAATACATCGGCCACCTATTTCTTTGGCAACATGCTCGACTGCTTTCTTAGCATATTCATCACCGTCAGTAATTAAAATAACACGCCTCCGAATGCTCATAGTGTGCTGTCCTTTCTTGGCCCAAGTTGAAAATTCTTCCCAAAAGGGTTAATGATGTACAAAATAAACCCATTGAAAAATTGACCCCGCAATTTTTCCTAATACGATTGCCATGATTAATATAACAATCTCACCATCTAATCGGATTCTTTTAGCAAGAATTGGCAGAACGTTTAATACCTCAGTGAGGGCTGCAGCTAACATCCCATAAAAAATTCCACCTGTAATTCCGAGAAAAATTAATGAAAAAGAAGGAATATGCAAAATAGGATCCCTCAGACTTGCACCTACCCCAGCTAGTGCTCCTAACACAACTGCCCATTCATAGTGCTGAATCATTTTCATTGTTTTACTTAGTTGTGTAAGTCTCGGGATAATTCCTAATACCGTTAGAAATGCGACAAAACCAGAACCTACTGCCAGTCCACTCGCTACACCTAAAAAGAGGATGGCTATTATCTTAATCGTCACTGATTTTTTTTATACTTTCTTTATTTTCGTGGATAATTACGTAATTATCTAAATCCATTTGATAATTAAACATTTCTACCTCGAGGGGACTGGGCTCTTCATTTATACGTTTCTTAAAGACATGATTAAAAAAAAGAATCATTCCCATGCCTAATCCAATTGAATAGGGAATTTGAAACAGTAATGGTTTTGCATCTTTTTTTCCTGTAATGATCATATATATTTTTTCGTGGACACTTTTCATACTTACATCATCATGAAAATTCATTATTGCCAAGGCTGAGCCGAAAAATAAGAGAAACCAAATTAAAAGGAAAAAAGGCAGGTGGACTCCCTTTTTTTTATTCATAACTTCAATGATGGTTTGGGCGGGTCCAATTGTTTGGACTTCCATTCTTTCAAATTCATTTTTAATTAAGTGGATAACTTTCATGACATCAATAATGACGATATTCTGATCTGTAACTGTTAATTGATGAATGGTCAAAGTTTGTAGTTGTGAAAGAACTTCGTCAGGTGCAATGACTTGCGCAATATCATTTAACAATACTTTTTCTTGGGGCGGAGCCTGAACTCGATTCCGCATACGGATATATATTGTTTCTTCCAAAACTATCACTTCCCAAACAATGATTTCCTGTATAAATAGTATGAGTAATAAGCACTTTTTTCATTAAATCCAAAAAATACCAAGAAAAGTGAAAGCGCCCTGGTCAGCGGCGTATGGCCTGGAGCGCTCCAACTGAGATAAAGGAAACACGAAGAGCAGAAGGCGCATTCGTGCTTGACTTATCGTAGGGCGGAGAGCGAAGGACACTAGCCGCTAGGGCGCCTTTGCTAGACAGTAAACTAAGTTCAAAAAACTTTATTTTTATCAGCACAAAAAAACCGTATGAATCAGAGATCCATACGGCCTTTCATTTGCTGCAATATCTTTTTTTCAAGTCGTGATACTTGCACTTGGGATATTCCAAGCCTAAGAGCGACCTCAGATTGTGTTTGGTCCTTGTAATACCTTAAATAGACAATGAGTCTTTCGCGCTCATCTAATTCTCGGATAGCTTCCTTTAATGCAATTTTATCAAACCATTTTCCATCATTTCCATCATCAATCTGGTCCAGTAGAGTAATTGGATCTCCATCATTTTCATACACTGTTTCATGAATGGAAGAAGGTGTTCTGCTGGCTTCTTGAGCGAGAATGACATCCTCTGGTGAGAGGTCAAGATGGGCTGAGATCTCGTTAACCGTTGGTATTCTGCCAAGCACTTTTGATAATTCGTCTTTTGCTTTTCGGATTTTGTTTCCCATTTCCTTCAAAGATCGGCTAACCTTAACCGTTCCATCATCACGGATAAATCGCTGGATCTCACCAATAATCATCGGGACTGCATAAGTCGAAAACTTTACATCATAGGAAAGGTCAAATTTATCCACTGATTTTAATAATCCAATACACCCAATCTGAAACAGGTCATCGGGGTCATACCCCCGGTTTAGGAACCTTTGGACAACAGACCAAACAAGACGCATATTTTTTTCAACAATTAGATCCCTTGATTCTTGATCTCCATCTTGGCTCTTTTTAATGAGTTCTTTTACTTCATGATCCTTTAAATATGTTTGACCTTTATCATTCTTAACCTCCACATCCATTGGCAAGTCTCCTTAATTGCAAAGCATTTTGCGGTTTTGTAAATGCTTTCGTAATCTAACTTCGGTTCCTCGACCTGGCTGTGAATGAACCTCTACCTCATCCATGAAATTTTCCATGATAGTAAAACCCATTCCGGATCGCTCTAAATCCGGCTTTGTTGTAAATAATGGCTGACGAGCTTCTTCCACATCTACAATTCCCAATCCTGCATCTTTAATTGTTAGATCAATTAAACTATCTTCGATGATTACTTGAATATAGACAATTCCATTAGGATCATTCTCATATCCGTGAATAATCGCATTGGTCACTGCTTCTGATACAACTGTTTTAATTTCAGTCAATTCATCCATATTAGGGTCTAACTGGGCGATAAATGCGGCCACGGTTACTCGAGCAAATGACTCATTTTGACTTAGTGCACTGAATTGAAGATTCATTTCGTTCTTCATTCAGGCCACCCCCAATCTTTGCAATGCAAATTCTTCTGTCGGTTCCATTTTGATGATTTTAAATAAACCTGACATATCGAATAACCTTTGTATCGCTGGGGAAATCGCACATACCACCATTTCACCGTGGACCTGTTTAATTTGTTTGTATCTGCCTAAGATTACGCCTAATCCAGAGCTGTCCATAAAAGCGAGATGTTCCAGATTTAAGACAATATGACGAATTTCATTTTTTTCAATCACAGTTATCGCTTTTTCGCGAAGTTCATCCGCGGTGTGATGGTCCAATTCACCGCTTAAACGAATGCATAGAACGTCATGTTTTGTTTCCATATCAATATTAAGACTCACTATCCCGTCCTCCTTAATCTGGTATAGTGAGACAATTCTCTTTCGGGCTGTTAATATCCTTCTGTAAATACAAAACTAGTCGCATTTCGCTAAAAGAAGTGATTTATTTGGAAGATTCGACACAGTCGAGGTTTTTCCGCTTTTCTTATTTACCAGCCTTTGTGAACATTCCAAATGATCGTTTATATAGCGTCCACCAACCAGCTTCTTTTACGGTTCCCTTTGCTAATAAAGGACTTTCTACAAAGACTTTTCCGTCTTTTATTAATTGAATGGTTCCAATCTTATCGCCTTTATTGATGGGAGCTTGGAGATTTTTATTTATTGTTATTTTTTGTTTGACATCCTCGGTTTTTTCACCTTTTTTTGTAAGCAGTGAAATCGGCTCGCTTGTTACAGCCTCGATCGACTTCTCCTGTCCTTTACTCAATCTAGCTTTGGCTATTATCTGGTTACGTTTGTACATTGGATGTGTTTGATATTGGTTAAAAGCATAATTAAGCATTTTTGTTACTTCGGCATTTCTTTCCTTTGATGTAGGTGCTCCGAACACAACCGCAATGACACGCATCCCATTCTTTTGAGCTGTGGCTGTTAAGCAGTATTTTGCTTCCGCAGTAAAGCCTGTTTTAAGTCCGTCTACACCTGGGTAAAATCGTACCAATTTATTCGTATTAACAAGCCAGAATTTTTTGTCTGTATTTTCACGAAGATATGCTTCATACATACCAGTAAATTTCGTAATGTCTTCATATTTTAATAGTTCTTTCGCCATTATAGCCATATCATTCGCCGTGCTGAAATGACCACTAACTGGAAGTCCCGTTGTATTTTTAAAGAAAGTATGCTTTAAACCAAGTTCTTTCACTTTGTTATTCATCATGTCAACAAATGCTTCTTCTGACCCAGCAATTCTTTCAGCCATAGCCACAGATGCATCATTTCCAGAACCAATTGCAATTCCTCTTAGCATTTCCTTGGTGGTCATTTCTTCGCCAGGTTCAAGAAAGATTTGTGAACCACCCATCGATGCTGCATACTCACTAGCACGGATTTTTTCATTCCAAGATAGTTTCCCTTTATCAACGGCCTCCATGATTAACAGCATAGTCATAATTTTGGTCATACTCGCCGGCGGTAACTCTTCATTCCCGTTTTTCTCATAAAGCACTTTTCCTGTATCACGTTCAATTAAAATAGCGGATTTTACATTGTTGACGATATCAGCATTCTTTTTTTCCTCAGCAGCAAATGCTGATGTACTCCATAAACTTGTAAGTAAAAAAATTGTCACTATCAAAGAGACAAATCGTTTCATTCGCATAACCCTCCATTCTTTATAGCATCCATTTTTTCCAAAATTAATAACTTTATACAGTTATTTCCTTGTAAACAAAATAAAAATAGGGTGTCAGGCACCATGTGAATTTTTCACATGGTGCCTGACACCCTTTAGAGTTGATTTATTCGGTTATTTCCCCATGTATGAGGATTGGTGAGTCTATTTTTGTCGCGGAAATTTTTATGTTGTTGTAAAGTTTGGTTTTTACTTCTTCGACATTTTCGAAATTGCTGTAGATGGTTACCAAGGATTCACCTTTCTTCACTTGGTCACCGATTTTCTTTCTTAGGACGAGACCCACAGCTAAATCAATGACAGATTCCTTAGTTGCTCTTCCTGCGCCAAGAATCATCGCAGCTGTTCCGACTTCATCTGCCACGATTTCAGATACATAGCCATCCTCTTTGGCTTCCAATTCAATCATATACTTTGCTTGCGGCATTTTTGATGGATCATCCACAACGGACCCATCCCCGCCTTGTGAACTTAAAAATACTTTTAATTTTTCAAGCGCTGAACCGTCTTTGATTACACCTTCAAGCTTGGTCCGGGCATCTGCTAATGAGTCCGCCTTTTCTGCTAAGTAAACCATATGGCTGCCAAGAGTTAAACATAATTCTGTTAAATCCTCAGGGCCTTCACCTTTTAATGTATCAATCGCTTCCTTTACTTCAAGGGCATTCCCAATCGCAAAACCCAGCGGTTGGCTCATGTCAGAAATAACAGCCATTGTTCTTCTGCCGACATTATTTCCAATTCGCACCATTGCTTTTGCAAGTTCGCGAGAATCATCAAGTGTTTTCATAAATGCACCTGCACCGGTTTTAACATCAAGAACGATAGCATCAGCACCAGCAGCAATCTTTTTACTCATGATTGAACTTGCGATTAGTGGAATACTATCGACAGTGGCTGTCACATCTCTCAATGCATAAAGTTTCTTGTCTGCAGGCGTTAAATTTCCACTTTGTCCAATTACAGCAATCTTGTTTTTATTAACAAGCTCGATAAATTCTTCATTTTTAATTTCAACATGGAAGCCTTCTACCGCTTCTAATTTATCGATTGTTCCCCCAGTATGTCCTAAGCCGCGCCCTGACATCTTTGCAACAGGTACATCAAGTGCAGCAACAAGCGGACCAAGAACTAGAGTTGTTGTATCACCCACACCGCCGGTAGAGTGTTTGTCAACTTTAATTCCAGCGATTTGTGATAAATCAATTTGGTCACCTGATTCAACCATCGACATAGTCAAATCGGCTCTTTCCTGTTCAGTCATCCCTTTAAAAAAGATAGCCATAGTTAAGGCGCTGACTTGGTAATCTGGTATTGATCCGTCGGTATATCCATTAATTATAAATTTAATTTCATCTGATGATAATTCTTGTCCATCTCTTTTTTTCTCTATTAAGTCAACCATTCTCATCTAAATCACCACTTTTTCGAAAAATATTTACCTAGCAATTGTTTTCACAATCTCTTTTATATACTGAAGGAAGTCAGCTTTTACTCTTTCTGTTGTTTCAATCACTTCATCATGGGTAAGCGGCTGGTCAAGAATACCTGCTGCCATGTTTGAAATACATGAAATACCAAGTACCTTCATGCCACTGTGACGCGCTACAATTACCTCTGGGACAGTAGACATTCCGACTGCATCTCCGCCCATGGTCCGTACCATTCTAATTTCAGCAGGAGTTTCATACACAGGTCCAGGATTACCAAAGTAAACTCCTTCTTTAACATTAATGTTTAGACGGCTAGCAATCTCTCTTGCAGCAACTCGTAATTCTTTCGTATATGCCTCTGACATATCAGGGAATCGTACCCCAAGTTTCGAATCATTTGGTCCAATTAACGGATTTGTGCCCATATTATTAATATGATCTGAAATAATCATTAAATCACCTGCAGAAAAGCTTTCATTAACTCCGCCTGCAGCATTGGTCACGATTAACATGTCCACGCCTAACTCTTTCATAACGCGAACAGGGAAGGTTACTTTTTCCATACTATATCCTTCATAGAAATGGAAACGTCCTTGCATGGCGACAACTTCTACACCGCTTAATAGTCCAAACACTAGTTGACCAGCATGGCCCTCCACAGTTGAAATAGGGAAGTCAGGGATTTCATTGTAAGGAATTTTTACTGGGTTCTCAATTTCGTCCGCTAAAACACCTAATCCTGAGCCTAGAATTAATCCTACCTTAGGTGTATTTGCATATTTCTGTTTTAAAAAGCTTGAAGCATTTTGAATTTTTTCAGTGTTCATACTTAATTCCCCTTTTTATTTCAATTCATTTAAAAAGCTTTTTCCGTAATTAGGTAATTTGACTTTAAAGTTGTCTGCAACAGTTGCGCCTAGGTCAGCAAACGTTTCTCTTAATGGGAGTTCCTTACCTTCAGTCATACCCTTGGAGTAAACTAATAAAGGCACATATTCACGTGTATGGTCTGTACCTGGTGCTACTGGGTCATTACCGTGATCGGCTGTAATCATTAATAAATCGTCTTCTTTCAACTTGGCAAACACTTCTGGGAGACGTGCATCATATTCTTCCAAAGCTTTTCCATAGCCCTCAGGGTCCCGGCGATGGCCATATAAAGCATCAAAATCAACTAGATTTAAAAAACTGATTCCAGTAAAATCCATTTCCAAGGTTTCAACAAGCTTATCCATACCATCCATATTAGAAACCGTTCTTAGGGATTGAGTCACGCCTTCGCCATCATAGATATCGGATATTTTTCCAATGGCAATAACATCGAAGCCGCTATCTTTTAATTCACTCATCACCGTCCGATCAAATGGTTTTAGCGCGTAATCGTGCCGGTTCGAGGTACGTTTAAAGTTTCCTGGTTCACCTAAGAAAGGGCGTGCGATAACGCGTCCAACCATATACCTTTCATCAAGCGTTAATTCACGAGCAATTTTACAAATTTTGTATTGCTCTTCAATTGGAATAATTTCTTCATGTGCAGCAATCTGAAGAACTGAATCAGCGGATGTATAGACAATTAATGCCCCTGTCTTCATATGTTCTTCGCCCAACTCATCGAGTATTTCTGTTCCGCTTGCCGGCTTATTCCCAATAATTTTCCTTCCGGTACGCTTTTCTAATTCCGAGAGAAGCTCATCTGGAAAACCCTCTGGGAACACTTGGAAAGGTGTTTGAATATTTAAACCCATAATTTCCCAGTGCCCTGTCATGGTATCTTTACCATTGGATGCTTCCATCATTTTTGTATAAAACGCCAAGGGTTTATCTGCTTTTTCAATACCTTTTATTTCTCGAATATTACTTAATCCTAACTTGCCCATATTTGGCATATTAAGACCGTTCATTCTTTCGGCAATATGACCAAAAGTATCAGCGCCTTTGTCACCAAACTTTTCTGCATCCGGTGCTTCTCCAATCCCCACCGAGTCCATCACGATAATAAAAATACGTTTATATGTATTTGCAGCCATTAATTCTTCCTCCTTCATCCGTCGAAAACGTTTGCAAATATTAAAATCCTACAAATAGGTTGCCCTCATTATATAGGTTTATGAAAAACTAATATAAATCTATTTGTCAGAAGTCTGACATCTCTATTGTACTAAATGTTTCAGAAATTACAAGAAAAAAAGCCGCCAAAATTTAGGCAGCTTTTTGACAATTTATGTTTTTTTAGAATCTCCTACTCTATTAAGCTCGTGGATGAAATTTACTATATACGTCTTTTATCTTTGTTTTCGAAACCTGTGTATATATTTGAGTGGTCGAGATATCTGCATGACCTAACATTTCTTGGACAGCTCGTAAATCCGCCCCATTTTCTATCAAATGTGTGGCAAACGAATGACGAAGGGTATGTGGGGTAAGTTCCTTATGAATACCTGCTTCTTTTGTAAGCTTTTTTAAAATCTTCCAAAACCCTTGACGCGTTAACCTTCTCCCTTGATGGTTTAAAAACAAAGCATGTTCCTGATGCTTTGTCGATACAAAACGTGGTCTTCCTTCTTCGAGATAATGCTTTATTGCCTCAGAGGCAGTTCGTCCGATTGGGACGATTCTCTCTTTATTCCCATTACAACGCACAAATCCCATTGATAGCTGAACATTATCAATCTCAAGACCTATTAGTTCACTAACTCGGATACCTGTTGCATATAACAGTTCAAGCATCGCCTTATCCCTTATTCCAAAATGATCAAGTGGTTGTGGTGTCTCCAGCAGGACTTCTACTTCCTTCAGACTTAATACAGTTGGAAGGGACCTTTCAAGCCTCGGTGTTTCAATTTGAACCGAAGGATCTTGGTCTGTTTCCTTTGCCCTTAATAAGAACTGATGAAATGCCCTTACGGAAGCGATGTGTCTTGCCAAGGTTTTCAGTGATTTTCCTTGTTCCTTTAAAAATCTTAAAAAGTGAATGATGTGGACCCGTTGTATATCATTTAAAGTCATGACCGATTCCACATTTTTCAAATAATGAAGATAGCTTTTTAAATCCCGCTCATATGCCACAATTGTATTATTGGATAAACCTTTTTCAACGATTAAGTAATGCATAAAATCCTTTAATTGCTCGTCCATCGCATTTACTCCCCATTTAAATAAAACAACATCAGCCGATCGAACAAAGAAGAATTATCCTCATTTACTGCGTTCGAAACCTTGAGAGAGGCTCCTTCCGGTTCATCATAGCGATGATAATTTTGATATTCTTCATTTACCAACATGATACCATAATAGAAAAGAATCGTGCATCCTGTGAATATAATAAAAACTTTTAAGGTTTTCAGTACAGCTTTAATAAATTGGCCCATTCTACTTCCCCCCATTTTAAGGTTGTCTAGTAAAATGTATGCCAAAACGGACAATTTTTATACCTAGTCATTAGTATTAAAGGAGAAAAGAAAAAAGCCCTTTTCAAAGAGCTTCATTGGTTAATCCGTTTTTTCTTCATCTTTCACTTTATCCTGGCATCGGTAACAAATTCCATGAAAAGTAAGACGATGGTCTTTTATTTTAAAATTCCATTTACGTTCCACGACTGCTTCGACATCTTCAAGTAAATCCTCTTGAATTTCATCAACGGCACCGCATTCAATACAAACTAGATGGTGATGAAAATGGGCTGCACCTTCCTGCCTGAGGTCATAACGAGAAACCCCATCCCCAAAATTTATTTTATCAACAATTTTTAATTCCGTTAATAATTCCAACGTTCGATAAACAGTTGCTAAACCAATTTCAGGCGACTTTTCTTTTACGAGGAGGTATACATCTTCCGCACTTAAATGATCCTCTTCATTTTCTAATAAAACACGAACGGTTGCCTCACGCTGAGGTGTTAGTTTATAACTTGCGGAATGCAACTGTTTTTTTATTCTCTCAATTCTAGTTTCCATCCTGAAGTCCCTCCCTCGCCACTGTTAATTCTCATTATAACAGATGGCAATTGAGAATCAAAATAAAATTATTATAAATAACAATAAACAATTATTAGTAATAATTATTATAAAGTAATTACTTTAAACTGGTAGAGGTTACAATGGTTTTCATTAACCATGGCGAAAGATAAGCCTCAATTCCGGATGCAGCAGATATAAATATCACGGCTATAATCAAGGCAAAAATATATCTCTTAAAAAACGGAAGGATTGGCTGGGCATATTTTTTCATAAATTGTTTTTTTATCATTCGGAGTGAGAAAATTACTGATAATGCTGCCATCAGGATAAAGACGGGAATAATAATCAAGTTCTGCGGTAATATGGAAACAAAAGCTAGCATAAATCCCTGCCAGCCCATTTGACTAACTAGGAAACCAACAGTAAATCCCACTACCATACCTTTAATAAATAATAGAATGAGAATAACCGGCAGACCAATGATTGAAATACCTAGAATCCACATGAGCCCAATAAACTTACTATTATGGAATAAACTTTGTATGAATAAATCACTGTCTTCGGCATCTTTTCCACTTGAGACTTGGCCAAAAAATTGGGATAAATAGTAGAATAAATCTTCCTTCTGGGTAATGCTCATACTATTTACGACAATGGCCCCAAAGATGACTCCCATCAAAAATAAGACGACAATAAACAAAAATATTGAGGAATGCTCACGGAAATAACTAGCGGCATCGGACTGGTACAATCGTTTTTTCATTTGCGTTTCCTCCCACTATTCTCGATTCAGTTAATACATTGTATGCCAGTCTAGTATTTCTATGCTCAAAAATTAATAGATTTCAGAAATTAACCCCGATGGCTTTTTGCTACCGGGGTTGCCTTACTTAATCTGAAATTTTTCCGTATTTCCCGCCGCCGCCAGCTGCTAGATTTACTTTCCCCTCTCTAGCCTTCAGGATCAGTTCAGCAATTCTTTCAGGGACGACCTCTTTCAACCCATCATATGGAACATCATGTAAAATCGCCATTTCACTTCCAAAATGATCGACCAGCTTCTCCAATAAGCGAGGTCCTAAGCCAGGGATGAACTCAAGCGGGACCTGATGAATATAGGGCGGACGATCTTCTGGCCCTTGTTCAGCTGTTTTCAGTTCAAGGATTCTGTCAGCTACACCTTTAATAATCTTGGTATTTCCACATTGGCTGCATATTTGATCGTCATCTGCTGCAGGATTGAGGCACTCTGCACAAACTGTCTTATGATATTTACCAAGTAATGGATCAAGACCATAGTTTGCGATAATTTTCCGTCCATCTTCCTTCTTTAATGCTTTCTGCAATTCTAAAAATGTTGGTTCCTTCATCGCGATAACTTGGTATTCTCGAGCTATTTTTGCAAGGGAATGGGCATCAGAATTGGTTACAAAAGTATAATCATGCAACTCTTTAATTTGATCGGCCATACTCGTGTCGGAACTTAATCCAAGTTCAATCGCATCAATCAAATCTGGGTCCAATACCTCAGTTAATGACTGATTGACACCTTTCCCATATAAGCTCTTAAAAGGCGTAAATACATGAGCAGGAATAAAGATTCCACCTAACTCTTTCACCTTCTTTTGCAAAGTGAGGCCCGAGGCATAAATCCTTTGAGAGCTTAGTTGAATATTTTTCAAGTGACCTGAAAGCCATGTGGAGAATTCCCTCATGACAGAAAGATTCGGAAAGTAGCTCAATAGATGGATTGGACCATTGCATTGCTCATCGTAAATTTCTAATTCCGAACCAGGGATTACCGTTAGATCACCAAATACTAAGCCCCCGTCTGGATGCTCGACTACATCTCCACTTTCAATAAGACTCTCCATTTCGAGAATGACTTCAGGTGAATGACTATCGATGATTCCCACCATATTAAGCCCTTTCTCATGTCGTGCGTGTTCAATGATATTCGTAAACGTTAATGACTTGGCCCCAGTAATTTTTACCGGCTTACCGGTCCAGGTCCGGCCAATATGAATATGTAAATCTACATAGTAGCGATTCATTTACTCTTCAAAGCCTCTTGTAACTGTAAATACTGTACAGCGAAAATCGTTTTGGCATCATAGATCTTTTTCTCATTCACATATTGAACGGCCTCTTCAAGGGTTAATTCCTCAAGATTCACAAACTCGTCTTCGTCGAGTGCGGCTGCATTTTCTTTCTTAGTCAGACCTGTTGCTACATAGACATGTACGATTTCATCGGCGAATCCTGGGGAGGTGTAAAAAGAGGTGAGCCACTCTAAACTCTTACACTCATAACCTGTCTCTTCTTCCAGTTCACGGCGCGCACAAAGGGCTGGTTCTTCGCCCTTTTCCAGCTTTCCAGCAGGAATTTCGACAATGGTCCGTTCCAGTGCTTTTCTGTATTGTTCCACCATAAGGACTTTTTTGTCATCAGTCAGCGCTAAAATAGCGACAGCACCGGGATGTTTAACAATCTCCCGCTTGGATTGTTTCCCGTTCGGAAGTTCGACATCCTGTAAGTGAACACTGATTATTTTTCCAGAGTAAATCTCTTCGCTCTGGAGCGTTTTTTCTTCAAGATTGTTCATATGGGTCACTCCTGTTCTATTCCTATTATCTGCTCATACATTTTACCATACTTTAATTGGAGGGTATGAGATGAAGGTGTACGTTCACGAAAAGGGAATCATTCTTGTTGGAAAAGGGTGGGAAATAGTTCAGAAACTAAAAGAATATAACAAAGACCATCTCACCGTTTCCGAATGGGTTGAAAAGGTCAATCAAAAATAATGCCTTTCGATTGTAGTCTGTCCTTTTCTTTATTAAAATTGTAGAAAAAGGACAGGTGATTTTTTGAAAAAGAGAAAACTTGGAAATTCAGATTTGTATGTAACAGAATTAGGGCTTGGCTGTATGTCAATTGGTACCGAAGAGAAAACGGCACGAAATATTATTGAGACCGCACTTGAGGAAGGTATTAATTATTATGATACGGCTGATTTATATGATTTTGGTGAAAACGAAAGAATTGTCGGAGCTGCATTAAAGGATGTACGTGAAAATGTGATTATTGCCACCAAGGTTGGAAACCGCTGGAGTCAGGATAAGAAAGGATGGTCATGGGATCCATCGAAGTCATATATAAAGGAAGAAGTCAAACAAAGTCTTAAACGACTAGGCACGGACTATATCGATCTCTATCAGCTGCATGGCGGTACAATTGATGATCCTATTGAGGAAACGATTGAAGCATTCGAAGAATTAAAAGCAGAAGGCTTTATCCGTTATTACGGGATTTCATCGATCCGCCCCAATGTCATTAGGGAATATGTGAAAAAGTCGAGTCTCGTTTCCGTGATGATGCAATATAGTATCCTAGACCGCCGTCCTGAAGAAGAAGCACTTCCATTACTGCAAGAGTTCGGTGTAAGCGTTGTAAGCCGCGGCCCGCTTGCCAAAGGCCTTTTAAGTGATAAAATGCTGGAGAAAGCAACCGATAAGGGGTATCAAGACTATAGCTTAACCGAGCTGAATGAAGTTTTGCCAATCCTAAAGGAAAGGCTAGCGGACTCACGCTCCTTTACAGAGATCGCCCTTCAGTATAATCTCGCTAATCCTGTTGTTGCTTCTGTTATTGCCGGGGCAAGCAGTCCAGAGCAAATTAGAAGTAATGCGAAAGCAGTTAGAAGTCAAGCACTTTCTGCTGAAGAAGTTTCTCTCATTAAAGAATTAACGAAAGTAAGTATCTATAAAGAACATCGTTAAAGGAGAGCGTTTATCTGCTCTCCTTTTTATCATCTTTATTTAAACTCTTTCCAATTCATGCCGCTTTCATTTAATAGTTCTTCAAATGATTTGTTTTTTTCTTTTAATCTTCTTTCTTCCCGTTTTCTTTGCTCTTCTTCTTCTTTTCTTTTTTCTTCTGCTGCTTTCAGCTGTACCTGTTGATCTTTTAATTGTTTAAATAAATTTGGATTGATCATATCGCCAAGCGTGACCGCTGAATCATCCTTTTTGGGTTTCGATTGATTTTTTTGTCTGTTTTGCTTTTTCATCAAAACGCCTCCGTTGTCAAAATTCATTTATATTATATCATGTCATCAAAAATGCCCACAGAAAAAAGCAGGCTTTATTTTCTCGCAGCCTGCTATTCTATATTATTGGCTCTTTTAATTAGTCTGTTGATTTCCACTCCAGGCGGCTTCGCTCCAATCAACAGAGTGACTATCTCAATAAGCTTCAATTTTCACATTTTCGTCCACTGATAATGCAGCTTCTGTAGAATTGACGACTTCCTCAATTGTAAATCCTTTTGCTACTTCCACCAACTTAAGACCAGCGTCCGTCACATCCATGACTGCGCGCTCGGTGATAATCCGATTGACTACCCCTTTACCTGTAAGAGGAAGCGTGCACTCTTTCAATATTTTTGATTCACCTTTTTTATTAACATGCTCCATGATTACAATTATTTTTTGAGCTCCATGGACAAGATCCATCGCCCCGCCCATGCCCTTAATCATTTTTCCTGGGATCATCCAATTCGCTAAATCACCCGTTTCGGATACTTCCATTCCACCAAGGATCGCCAAATTGACATGGCCGCCACGTATCATCGCAAACGATTCGGCACTATCGAAATAGGCGGCACCACTTATCGCCGTAACTGTCTCTTTACCAGCATTGATTAAATCAGGATCCACCTCGTCCGCACCTGGATATGGCCCGATGCCAAGAAGACCATTTTCAGACTGCAAGACCACTTGTTTATTAGCTGACATATAATTGGCAACCAGGGTTGGCATACCAATGCCTAGGTTTACATAAAAACCATTTTCAATTTCCTTCTCTGCCCTGATTGCAATTCTCTCTCTGACAGAGACTTTTTCATCCGCCATTGTACTCTCTCCCTTCCCCAAAACTATTTGCTCACTGTCAATCTCTCGATTCGTTTTTCCTGTGTTCCTTCAATGATTGTTTGCACATAGATGCTTGGAGTATGAATAAAATTAGCATCTAATTCACCAATTTCATAAAGCGCTTCCACTTCTGCAATCGTTACTTTCCCAGCCGCCGCAATCATCGGGTTAAAATTCCGTGCCGTTTTGTGGTAAACAAGATTTCCCATTTTGTCACCCTTCCAAGCCCTCACAAGACTAAAATCGGCCGTTAGTGCCTCTTCTAGCAGGTATTCTCTTCCGTTAAAAATCTTCGTTTCTTTCCCCTCTGCAACCGGAGTTCCTACTCCAGCAGGTGTATAAAATGCTGGAATCCCAGCCCCGCCTGCCCTGATTTTTTCAGCGAGTGTGCCTTGAGGCGTTAATTCTACCTCTAGTTCACCAGTTAAAACCTGTCTCTCAAACTCTTTATTTTCACCTACATAGGATCCAATCATCTTTTTGATTTGTTTATTATTTAGGAGCAACCCTAACCCCCACTCATCAATCCCACAGTTATTTGAAATGACCGTTAAATCCTTCACGCCTTTTTCTGCTAAGGCCAGAATCAGATTTTCCGGTATTCCGCACAACCCAAATCCACCAACCATCAGGGTAGCCCCATCATGAATATCGGCAACTGCCTCCTGGAAGGATGTACAAATTTTCTTCATCCAGTTTTCCCTCCTTCATCCATCCTTTTTTCCTTTATTATTTCTAGTAAAATACGAAAAAGTCCTTTTATTTTGTCAAAATTTCTATTATTCTTGCTTTTTTGAAATTAACACCACTACAATGAAAGTATGATTATCGGAGGTGGAAAATGAATGCTAAATTTACCTAAAAAGGTCACGATCATCGAGGTAGGTCCTCGTGACGGGCTGCAAAATGAAAAGTTATTTGTACCCACTGATATAAAAAAACAATTTATCAATGGATTAAGAACTGCTGGTCTTCAGGAAATGGAACTCACGTCGTTTGTATCACCGAAATGGGTGCCTCAAATGAGCGATGCCGCTGAAATAGCAGCCGACTGCCTTGATGCTGATTCCAGAGATATTGTTCTAGCACCGAACCGTAGAGGGATTGACAGGGTATACTCTACCAATTGTCAAGCTGTTGCTGTATTTGTGGGCGTCAGCAATAGCTTTAATCTTAAAAATATTAATAAAACAACAAAGGACAGTATGACAGAACTTGTACCGATCATTTCTGAATTAAAGGAGAAGAATTATTTTGTCCGGGCCTGCATTTCTACCTCCTTTTATTGTCCTTATGAGGGAAAAATCAATGAAAGTGATACGATAAAGCTTTGCCAAGAATTTGTTGATGCAGGTGTCGATGAATTAAGCGTCGCCGATACCATCGGGATGGCAACTCCTGATGAGTGCTTTGCTTTGTTTTCCCAATTGAAAAGTCTTTTTCCTCATACACTTTTAACTGCCCATTATCATGACACACGAAAGCTTGCCCTTGCGAACATTTATGCCTCTCTCCAGGCAGGAATTGACCGATTCGATACCTCTTCCGGCGGGCTTGGCGGTTGTCCATTTGCACCTGGTGCCTCTGGAAATGTAGCAACAGAGGACGTGGTTTATATGCTTGAACGGATGGGAATTGATACCGGGGTTGATTTGAATAAATTGATTGATGCAATTGAAGTCATTCGCCCTCATCTCTCCCGACAAATTGAAAGCGGATACTATCGCCTGCATGCGCAAACTGTCTAAATTAACTTTCAGTGAATAATCATTCTACTACTAATGCATCTTATTAATTGAGACTAGCTTGAAGGGAGACTGATTATTTTGAGCCAAAAACGCGATAAAGGTTCCAGTCAAAAAGGAAAAAACTATGCGGAGACTGCTGGTGGAGGACAGCGAGTGATGGCTGCTGAAGAAGTCGAAAAAGCAATCCACCCTACCAAAAGACAAAACGCTGAGCAATAAATTATTTTGGTCAACTCAGGAAGCCGCTCGTTAGTGCCAGCGGCTTTTTTTATGCTAAAATTAAAACTGTTAATTTATGGGCGCTTGGAGATTATTTTTTTCATACCTTATATAAAAAAACACAGGAGGTGCCATTGGTGAAGAAGACATTCCGAACCTTGATTGCCTTGTTGTTATTCTGGTTATCTCTCGGTTTGTATTTTACAAACCGCCTTATGTATATGAAAAAGAAGGATGAGGATTTAATTTTAAGACGTGAAAAAGAGGCTGGCAGATATAATCCTGAGGAATTTGAATCCTTGCCGAAGCGGGAAATAGATATCCCTTCCCCTTTTGGTTATATGATTAAAGCTCTGCTCGTTGAACCACATCAGACCAATCGTTATATCATTATCTCTCATGGTGTAACCGAAACAAAAGTTAATTCGATTAAATACGCTAATCTGTTTTTAGCGCGGGGGTTTAATACATTAATTTATGACCATCGCCGCCACGGGGAATCCGGGGGCAAAACCACTAGCTTTGGTCATTATGAAAAATTTGATTTAAAAACTGTTGTCGATTGGCTCAAAAAAGAAAAAGGCTCTCAGCTGGAACTGGGAATTCATGGCGAATCGATGGGGGCCGCTACCATGCTTCTCTATGCTGGGCTTCTTGAGGACGGTGCTGATTTTTATATTGCTGATTGTCCATTTTCGGATTTTAAGGAGCAGCTTGCCTATCTCATTAAAAAGGATTTTAAGCTCATCCCTAGCCTTTTATTGCCGCTTGGTGATGCACTTTTACGTCTGCGGGATAAATATTCGATTCGAAATGTATCACCGATTTCGGTCATCGAAAATATCAAACATCCGATTTTGTTTATTCACAGCCAAAAGGATGATTTTATTCTTCCGACCATGACAAAGGATTTGTTCGAACATAAAAAAGGGCCTAAAATGCTCTATTTAGCAGCTAATGGCCGCCACGCTCAGTCCTTTAACGAAAACCGGGCTGATTATGAACGGGTAATTGATGAATTTTTACAAAAGTATGTTGATCATCCCTTACCAAGCTAAAAACAGACTGTCCAAAATGGATCAGTCTGTTTTTTCTTTGATTAGTAAGCTCATATGACCATTAAGGATCTGCTGTGGACTCTTTAGTTGAAAGCAATTGGCCGCATTAGAAAAATCAATTTTCATTTGCTCATCCAAAAAAACTGTTTTTGATTTTTCCACATACACCGTTCGATCATTTGTTTCAATCGGAATATCATCTGAATCTAGATTCGGGACAAACCACAATGCCACTACCCCATTAACCGCACAACCACAGCCGTCGGTATCATATTTTAGCTTTAAGTAGCCTTCTCGACCATGAACTCTTTGATTTATTTTTTCAGCTGCCGCTGCCGTTATATTGATTTCCACGTTGATTCCCCCCTCTGTTTAGCATATGGTGATTGTACCACATGTTACGTGAGGTTGACTCAACTTTGCTCATAGTTAAGTCTCCGTCATCCGAATGTCAGCAATGGCATCCATCGGAATCCGGTGCACCTCTTCAAAGCGGTCCAATACATGAAGCCTTTGGGTTAGTTCATCCCAGTAATGGATTTTGCCAATCACGATTTCATAGTTCCGATTTCGGTAATGGGTAATTGTTACGTACTGATTATACTCAATCGCTTCGGACAAAATCTCGTTCATGAGTTCCAGCTGCTGTTCATCCATCTCTCGTTTCTGTTCATACCGATCTTCCTTCACCCAATCCCTGAGCAATTTCACATGCTCTGGAAGCATCATCGACGTCCATTTGATTCTTCCGCGGTCACGAATCATACGCCTCTCCTTCTTTCCTATCTTTTATGTCCGCCGACAAGTGTGGCCCGGTGCTTAGCCGTTCCGGCTGCCGTATAAGAAACAGCGCGCAACAAAGCACCTGAGCCAAAGCGTCTGCGCACCGTATCTACCACATAGCCAAGCTCACGCCGCTTATAAGCACCCATGTCGAAAAGGTCAAGCTGAAGCTCGAGGTCGTCAACAATATTGCTGATGGCAATCGAAATTTGCCGTACCGTCTTTCCGGTATAATGCTCATGAAATAATTCAAGGCAAACACGATAAAGCTCCATCGTCACATTTGTTGGCTGTCCGATCGTTCTCGAGCGATGAAAACCGCCGCCAAATTCATCCTGGCTATAGCCGACTCCGAGACTAATTGTTCTCCCTGCCTTTCGATGCGTCCGTGCCCTCCTTGCTACCTCCTCACACATTTCTAAAATGACCGTCTTAATTTCCGCTTCCTCTTTATAGTCCCTTAACAGAATTTGACTTTTTCCAAAGCTAATCTGCCCTTGAATAAGCGGTGCACCCAATTCAGAGAGATCAACACCCCAGGCATGATAATAAAGCTGGTTTCCCATGATGCCAAATTTCTTTTCCAACGTTTCTAAATCATAGCGAGCGAGCTGACCGACAGTAAAAATGCCCATCCCATTTAATGTTTTTTCCACGCGCCTGCCGATCCCCCACATTTCTCTAAGCGGAGACAGCTTCCAAAGCTTGGTTTGGACATCTTCATATGTCCACTCGGCCACTCCCTTTTTCTTGGCATCAAGGTCGAGACATAGCTTCGACAGTAGCATGTTCGGGCCAATTCCAACGGCACATGGCAATTGAAACTCCCGTTCAATATCATTCTTTATTTTTCGGGCTATCGTGTGGGCATCCCCCCACAACTGCATCGCACCATCCACTTTAATAAAGCTTTCATCGACGCTATAGACATGAATTGCTTCTTTTGGAACATAGCGATTAAATACACGCGAAATTTCTGTCGCAATTCGCAAATAGGTTGCCATTTTCGGTTCCACAATTTGAATCCTCGGGTCATTGGGAATCTCAAACATTCGCGAACCCGTTTTGATGCCAAATTCTTTTTTCATTCGCGGTGAAGCAGCCAGGACAATGCTTCCCTGCCGCTCTTTTTGACCGACAACGGCTAAATAACATTCCATTGGGTCAAGGCCGTGCATGACAGCCGAACAACTGGCATAAAAACTCTTCATGTCCACACATAAAATTTTATTTTGTGGCAGTACGCTGTAATCCACCATGACTGATCCCTCACAACTTAAATATCGAACATTCGTTCCTTTTTATTATATTCACTATCATAAGCGAATATGCGTTCGTATTCAATGGAAATTTTTCGGCATTTATTCATTTATGGAAACTGGATAAAAAATAGTATAATGTGAGTGAGGTGCATGTTTATGGATAAAAAACTAGTCGCGAAGATGATTAAAAATTGTTTTAAACAATATTACGAAGCGGACTCCATGCCTATTGGTGAAAAGGATTTGGAGATGCTCACAAAGCGAATTATCCAATTAAAAGAGGACGAACCAACTGCAGACTTATACGAGGTCATCAATGATACAGTGTATGAATTTTTAACAGGCTAATTATGCCATCAAAACAAAAAAGCCCCTGATGAGAGGCTTTCTACTTCATTGTTTATTTCTGATTAAAAGCCCGTCTGCCAATCCGTTCAAACAGTCGGGGGAAGAGTACGTACACAACACTCCCCATATTCATCCAACGCGGCAAATTAATCTCCCTTGTTTTCGTCAGCATACTGTCAACGACCTTCTCGGCGACATACTCGGGCTTGAGCATAAATCTCTGCACATTTTTAACATAGGTACCTTTTTCGTCGGCAATATTAAAAAAATTGGTAGCGATTGGACCAGGATTCACAGAGGTTACAAGTACATTAACATCTGCTAATTCCATCCGCAATGAGTTGGTGTAACCAAGAACCGCATGCTTTGAGGCCGAGTAGACACTTGATTTGGGTGTGGCAATTTTCCCAGCTTGAGAGGCAATATTAATAATATGGCCAAAACGCCTTTCACGCATTTTCGGCAGCACCATGCTTGTACAGGCCATCAGCCCAACCACATTGACATCAAACATGCCTTTAATTTCATCCAATGTCGCCAAATGGGCTTCACGGAAGACTCCAAAGCCGGCATTATTAACAAGGATATCAATATCCCCGATTGTATCGAAAATCCGTTGAAAAACCTTCTTTACCTCAGCTGTGTCCGACACATCCAACTGATAAACAGCAACTTTAACGGGATGCTTTTGCTGGAGGTCCATTCGCAATTGCTCGAGCTTACTAATACTTCGTGCTAATAGCACAAGATTGGCCCCGCTAGAAGCACAAAGTTTAGCGATTTCTGCTCCGATACCTCCTGATGCACCAGTAATCACGATATTTTTACCTTTTAATTGTTCCCTAACCATTTCTACACCTCATCTGAGTTGATTCCAACTAAATTTTAGCCTGAAAAAGAACAGGATTCGTCCCCTTACTACTAATCTCCCCAATAGATGATAAATAGTCAAGTTGTGCGACGGTTTCGGAAATGGTCAGCATCAGTTCGCGCTGGTAAACCGACGGAAACAAGCGTTTACAGATTTCAAATACGGTCATCTCTTCTTCTTTTAACCAGCTATGAACCGTCATGGCCCGCTCGTGCTGCCGCACCAATCGTTTATCAACCAACTCTGCTAACTTATAAACTTCCTCCCCATGCCCTGTGTAGACACATTGAATGGGATACGAAAGCAGCTTCTTCATTGAGTCATTATGCTGCAGCTGTGGCTTCGGTCTTTCTGTTTCCCCAGGGGCTGGCGGCTCTAGCAATGGGTTGGGTGAGATATGTGCTAAAATTAAATCTCCGCCAATTAAAATTCCATCCTTTTCCCGGTAGAGGGCAATATGGCTTTGGGCATGCCCCGGTGTTTCAATGACCTGCCATTCATTAAGCCCAGGAGGTCTCATTCCCTCAACAAGATGGCCAGTCAATGAGCGGTTGCAAGAATATTTCAATGTTTTTCTTAAATTTGAAAGCAAAGGAAAGTATTCTTCAGGCAGACCGAATTCTAGAAAATACACACGAAAAAATTCTTCTTGCTCTTGAAAAAAGGCTTCAGTGGGATGAATCCATCGTTCATTCAGTTGATGACCATATACTTCTAAGGTGTCTGGAAAGTAATCAAGCATACCAACATGATCAGGGTGATGATGCGTTAGAATCACCTGCTCGATATCAGCAGGACTTAAGCCTAAATCCTCTAATTGCTTCTTAAACGACATCCAGGACTCTTCCGTTTTCACTCCCGCGTCAACAAGTGTTAAGCGCTCGCCTTTAATCAAATAAACATTGACATCCCCAACCGCAAAAGGAGTCGGCACCGTAATTTTTGCTATTCCGTCTTTCCATTTTGTCATTCCTAAAACCCCTTATCATTATTTTTGAATAAAGAATCCAATGGTATAAATACGAACATTATGTGACATTTATTATATATACTAAAGTGTAGCGACTTTTAAACCAATTGTCATTATTTCTGCATAATTTTTTAGAAAAAATAAAAAATTCGCTAAATTTATCTATTGACAGATAGGTTGTTTATCTTGCATAATCTAGTAAAAATTTGATTCGCTAAAGCGATGAATAAGGCCAGTAAATGAGAAATGGCGAAAGAGAGTGAAGTTCGATGGCTGAAAGACTTCACCGCCCTCTTAATCATTGAACCTACCTTAGGAGCACTTAGGAAAACCTAACGCACATCCGGCGTTATCGGAGTCGAGTGAACCCTTCTTGAAATTTAAGCAAGGGTAAATGAAGGTGGTACCACGGAAGCGAAACCTTTCGTCCTTTATGGATGAAGGGTTTTTTTATGTTTTCGGTAAAATAAAGGAGGAATAAACATGAAAAAAATCGCAATTATTGGCGCAGGATCGATGGCTGAAGCATTCATTTCAGGAATTCTTGAAAATGGTTTTATTGATAAAAAAAATATTTGGATCACGAACAATTCTAATCAAGAAAGATTAGCAACATTAGAAACACGTTATGGAATTCGAACAACTTATAATTTGAATGAACTGTTTGATCAAACAGACATTGTGATGTTAGCCATGAAACCAAAAGACGTCGCGACTGCTATTCAATCGATTCGTGAACACTTAACTGAAGAGATGCTCGTCGTTTCTGTCTTAGCAGGTGTATCCATGAATACCATTGAAACATTGGCAAGAATCCCACTTGCGATTGTAAGGTCCATGCCAAATACCTCGGCAGCGGTTGGAAAATCAGCTACTGCTGTTGCCGTGAATCATCGTGTTACCGATTCTCAGTTAGAAACAACTAAAACCTTATTTGGAACCGTCGGCATGGCTTCCGTTGTGGAAGAAGAACAATTAGATGCCGTAACTGGACTTTCCGGCAGCGGCCCCGCCTATATTTATTATCTAATTGAAGCAATGGAGAAAAGTGCCGTTGAAGTTGGTCTTGAAAAAGATATGGCCAGTGAATTGATTGTACAAACACTGCTTGGTGCAGCAGAAATGGTCAAAAACTCAAGTAAATCTTCTACCCAGCTGCGTAAAGACGTAACAAGCCCTGGCGGAACAACAGAAGCTGGGATTCGAGTGCTTGAGGAACACAGGGTACAAGAAGCTTTCATTTCATGTATCAAAGCAGCAACGGCCCAATCTAAAAAAATGGGAACTGAATTAAGTTCTAAGCTTCAAACTGCCGACCAACCTTCCTAAATTGGATTTTTGCCTTTATTACTTTAAACTAGGAAAAAAGGCTAGGGAAGTGTCATGCATGCTAACGATTTTATTTTCATTAGGAATTCTAGTCTGGATTATCTTTCTTATAGACGGAATGATTGGGCTGAGAAAAATAGATCCATTAGAAAAAGAGGAAGACTTAGCGCAAGGAGCATTGTTGACTGTAGTAGTTGCTGCCCGTAATGAGGAAAAGCAGATTGCTGCAAGCATCCTCAGCCAGTTAGAGCAAACCTACAAAAATGTGGAATGGATTCTCGTCAATGATCGGTCCACTGATGCCACAGGTACTATTATGGGAGAATTAACAACAAGAGACCCACGCATAAGGGTTATCCATATTGAGAAATTACCTGAGGGCTGGCTTGGGAAGAATAACGCCTTGTACACTGGTGCATGTCATGCTTCAGGTAGATGGCTATTGTTTACTGATGCCGACATACATTTTGAAAAACAAGCATTCGCAAAAGCGCTCCATTATTTTGAAAGAAATAAATTGGATCACCTAACTGCAGCGCCAAACTTAAGCGCTAAACGGTTTTGGTTAAAATCATTTGTTGCCTTTTTCCTGTTTGGCTTTTCATATTTCAAACGCCCGTGGTTAGCCAACAACCCCAAATCAAAGATTGGAACAGGAATCGGCGCTTTTAATCTTGTTTTAAAAGAATCTTATGAGTCATTCGGAACACATGAAAGAATAAAAATGCGCCCGGATGATGACTTACAGCTTGGGATGAAGATGAAAAAGGCTGGTTATCGACAAAGAATCATAACTGCATTACATTTAATCGAAGTAGAATGGTATGGAAGTTTAAAGGAGGCCTTCATCGGGCTAGAAAAGAATACATTTGCCGGATTACACTACCGAATCAGTATGGTGATTTTTGCAATCCTCGGTGTATTTATCACCAACGTTCTGCCCTTTTTGATGATTTTTTCCGGGAACAAGACTGTTGCCCTATTATCCATCGGAAATATAATAATAAGTGGAATACTTTATGTAATGGTCATAAAAAAACTAACCTTATTCTCTCCGCTCATGTTTTTGGTTTTGCCAATCACAGCCTTACTATTTATTTATTCAATTATCCGGGCAAGCCTTCTAACCTTTAAGCGCGGCGGGATTGTTTGGAGGGGAACCACCTATCGGTTAAGCGAACTCCGGGAGAAAGAGTAGAAACTGTTTTTTTTCAATAAAACATTCCTTTTGCTATACTAAAAAGGAATGTTTATTATTTAATTTTATGGAGGCTTCTAAAATGGCAGTAAAACTATTTTCCCCCTATACCATAAAGGGTGTCACATTTAAAAATCGAGTTGTCATGGCGCCCATGTGCATGTATTCGAGTCATAACGAAGATGGACATATACAAAACTGGCATCGCACTCACTATACAAGCAGGGCAGTTGGCCAGGTAGGGCTGATTATTGTTGAAGCAACATCGGTAACACCTCAAGGCAGAATTACACCTCGTGATTTAGGTATATGGAGTGATAAGCATGTAGAGGGCTTCACTGAGCTTGTAAGTCTAATGAAAGAGCATGGAGCCAAAACAGGCATTCAACTCGCCCATGCTGGCAGAAAAGCAGTGTTAGAAGGTGAAATTCTTGCTCCATCTGCACTAGCTTTTAATGAGAAAATGAAAACGCCAAAGGAAATGTCCAAAACAGATATCGAAGAAACAATCGAAGCATTTAAAAAAGGCGCAGAGCGTGCTGCAAAAGCTGGTTTCGATGTAATCGAAATCCATGGTGCTCATGGGTATCTTATCAACGAATTCCTTTCGCCGCTATCCAATAAAAGAACTGACGAATACGGGGGATCAGCACAGAACCGCTACAGATTCCTCCGCGATGTGATTGATGCCGTAAAAACCGTTTGGGATGGTCCATTATTTGTGAGAGTTTCCGCACATGATTACCACGAAGAAGGATTGTCTCCAAATGACTACATACATTATAGTCAATGGATGAAAGAACAAGGTGTCGATTTAATCGATGTAAGTTCTGGTGCGCTTGTCCCTGCCCATATTGACGTATATCCCGGATACCAAGTAAAATACTCGGAAACCATTAAGAATGGTGCCAGCATTCCCACCGGTGCGGTAGGATTAATCACTACGGGGATCCAAGCGGAGGAAATCTTACAAAATGAAAGAGCCGATTTAGTCTTTTTAGCTCGTGAATTGCTTCGCGATCCGTATTGGCCGAGGACTGCAGCGAAGGAGCTTGGTGTAAATATTGAAGGACCAAAACAATACGAACGCGGCTGGATTTGAACCATTTAAATCAAACGCACTTACCTATAACTTAGGTAAGTGTGTTTTTATATTATTTAAGTGGCAGCTTTATTTCTTTAAAATCCTCAGCAATATCCGTATTCGAAAATACTTCTTTCGCCTCATCTACTAACTCTTGCCAAGCATTGCGGTCATAACGAGAGCTTATGTGTGTAAGACACAACAATTTACTATGGGCCTTCTTTGCAACATCTGCAGCCTGATGTGTGGTTGAATGAAAATAGTCATGGGCCAGCTTTTCTTCATGAGCAGAAAAAGTCGCTTCATGTACCAAAAGATCGGCATTCATAGCCAATAAAATTGCATTTTCACAGTAGCGGGTATCCCCTAAAATCGTCACAACTCTCCCCTTCTGTTCAGGACCAAGAAACTCAGTTGGATCAATCGTTCTGCCATCATCAAGAGTTACAGCCTCACCATTTTTAATTTTTCTAAAGATTGGCCCCGGCTGGACCCCTGCTTCTTTCAATTTATCAGCAAGTAATGTTCCAGGCCTGTCCTTTTCTACTATCCGATACCCATAGGAAGGTATACCGTGGTCTAGCCGGCGGGATTCCACTAAAAACTGCTCATCCTCAAAAATAATTCCCTCTTCAATTTCAATGACAACTAGAGGATATTTCAAATAAGTTTGGCTTATTGATAGACTGACATGAATATAGTCTTTTATCCCTTTGGGGCCATAAACGGTTACCTCTGATTCCCCGCCTTGAAAAGAGCGGCTTGATAATAATCCTGGCAGCCCGTAGATATGATCACCGTGAAGATGTGTAATAAAGATTTTTTCGATTCGCCGTGGTTTTATGGGAGTATGCAAAATTTGATGCTGGGTAGCCTCACCGGCATCGAATAACCAAACCGCCCCCCGCTCCTCAAGCAATTTCAGTGCAATGGACGTGACATTGCGGAGTTTTGCCGGCATTCCAGCCCCTGTTCCTAGGAAAAAAATATCCACAATAATAAACTCCTCTCAAATTCCGTTCCTTGGATTCCAATATTGATAATATAGCACAAAAAAATATTATTTTCTCCTCCATGGGCAGCTAGTAATTAGTGAATATCAGGGATTATTTTGTGAAAAATAAAAAAAATTGTCAAATTGCGTTGTATTATTTTTGCGAAGTCTAGTCGAATGAGATAAAATCAAACAATATAAACATAAGAGCAATATACATTTTTACATAAACAGAAAAGAGGTATTTACTTTGGAGCAAACTGGAAACATGACTTCATTAATTATGATTTTTGGTGCGACTGGTGATTTAGCAAAAAGGAAGTTGTTTCCTTCCCTTTACCGGTTATATGAGAAAGGAAAATTAACTAAATTTGCGGTGATTGGGGTTGCAAGAAGATCGCTATCCAATGATGAATTTCAGCATTCAGTCAAAGACTCGGTCGTCTCAGCCTTAGGAAATAAAGATAAGATTGATGATTTTATCTCGCATTTTTACTATCAATCGCATGATGTTAGTGATTCCAACTCTTACGCTTTGTTAAAAAATTTAGCGGATGAGATTGATGAAAACTATCAATTAGAAGGCAATCGTATCTTTTACCTTGCAATGGCTCCTGAATTTTTCGGAACGATTGCTTTACACTTAAAATCAGACAAACTTACAGAGGTAAAGGGCTATAAACGCCTCGTCATTGAGAAACCATTTGGACATGACTTAGAATCTGCCATCGAGTTAAATAGACAAATTAGAAGTGCATTTAAAGAAAAAGAAGTCTATCGTATCGATCATTATTTAGGGAAAGAAATGGTAAGGAATATCGAAGTTATACGTTTCGCTAATGCTATTTTTGAACCGCTTTGGAATAACCGTTATATTTCAAATATTCAAATCACCTCCAGTGAGATCCTCGGGGTTGAAGAACGCGGCCGTTATTATGAAACAAGCGGCGCCCTTAGAGATATGCTTCAAAACCACATGATGCAAATGGTAGCCTTGCTTGCGATGGAACCTCCAATCAACCTCTCTACCGATGAAATTCGTTCCGAAAAAGTTCGTGTGTTTCGTGCACTTCGATCGGTTGAAGGAGAAGAGGTTAATAATTATTTTGTCCGAGGCCAATACGGCGAGGGTACGGTTGAGGATGTTCCAGTTCCTGCCTATCGTGATGAAACGATGGTAGATAAAGAATCAAATACTGAAACCTTTGTTGCCGGTAAAATCATGATTGATAATTTCCGCTGGGCTGGTGTTCCGTTCTACATTCGGACAGGAAAAAGAATGTCAACAAAATCAACCAAAATTGTTGTTCAATTTAAAGATATTCCAATGAATTTATATTATCAAACGGAAAAAATGTTAAATCCAAATCTACTAGTGATTCATATTCAACCTGAAGAAGGAATTACGTTGCATCTAAACGCTAAGAAAGCTGGCGGACACTTAGATGCACAGGAGGTAAAACTTAGCTTTGCCAACACCGGCATCCATGCGATGAACACGCCTGAAGGCTATGAAAAGCTTCTTTACGATTGCATGCGGGGCGATGCCACGAATTTTACGCATTGGGATGAAGTTGCCTATTCTTGGAGTTTTGTGGATAAAATATCTGCAGTCTGGGAAAACACGAAGGCGGACAACTTTCCTAATTATCAATCTGGAACCATGGGACCAAAAAAGGCGGATGAGCTTTTAGAAAAAGACGGCTTCTTCTGGTGGCCGGTAACAGATTTAGAAGTAGATATTTGTAAATAAGAAGTTCAAAAAGCACTACTTTTGTTATGAAAGCAAAAGTGGTGCTTTTTAGTCTGAGTCATTACTTTTTTGTGGAAGTGTTTGGAGAAAGTCTTTATTAAAGCTCGTTCCAGTACCGATATTATCCGAGGAAGGGGCTTGATGTTCCCCCGCATTTTCAATGATTTTTTTTCCGTATTTTTCACGAAGACTAGATAGAGTATTTAGTAAAGGCTCTTTTTTGGCATCCTTTTCATAAGAAAATAAATCTAGCTGTTTAAAGGCTCGGGTATGCTCCACTAAATCGGTGCCTGTGATTCCTAACAGTCGAACAGCATCGCCATTCCAAGCTTTCAGGAAAATCTGCTGAGCAAATGAAGATATCTCATCTTTATGATTAATAGGGTTCGGAAGTTTTTTACTTCTAGTAATCGTTCTTCGATCCTTATATCGGATGGTGATTCCAAGCGTTCCTGCAAGGACCTTCTTTCGCTTCAGTCTAACGGAAACCGTTTCAGCTAATGATGTTAATACACGAAGTAGTTCCTGTTGATTACTAACATCCCGAGGAAGGGTTGTTGAATTTCCAATGCTCTTAAATTCCTCAATTGATTCCGGATCAACTGGGCGGTGATCAATCCCATTGGCTCTTTCTTTTAATCGAATTCCATTAATTCCAAGCAGTTTTTTCAGTTGAATCTCATTTCCCTTTGCTAACTCACCAATGGTATGAATCCCAATCGTTTGTAATTTTTCCGCTGTCTTTTTTCCGACGCCATGCATTTCGTTTGTGTTCAACGGCCAAAGAACTATGGGAATATCACGTTTTCGAAGAATGGTAATCCCCATTGGCTTTTTCATATCGGACGCGGTTTTCGCTAAAAATTTATTAGGTGCTATCCCTATACTGCATGGAATATCTAATTGTTCCAATATCCTTTTTTGAATACTTTCAGCGATTTCGATTGGACTCCCCTTTTCAAAGCTTTCTGTAATATCTAAGTATCCTTCATCAATCGAAACAGGTTCAACAATTTCCGTATAATGTCTGAGAATTTCAAACATAGCAATAGAAACTGCACGATAGCGCTCAAAATTCGGTTTCACGACGATTAACTGTGGACATAGCTTTCTCGCTTCCCAAAGCGCCATCGTTGTTTTGACACCGAATTTTCTTGCCTCGTAATTGCAGGTGACAATGATTCCTCTGCGTTCCTCGACATTACCAGCGATTGCAAGTGGTTTCCCCTTCAGATTAGGATCATAGGCCATTTCAACGGATGCATAAAAGCTATTCATATCTACATGTAAAATGACTCTTCCGTTTTTCGGGTACATTTCCTTCATGCTCGCACTTCCTTAACTCACTTTTTCTTCTCTTAGTATATCAAAAAGGAGAACCGCGGTTAGGTTCTCCTCCAAAAGATTATTGATTTGCCACTTCATCGATTATAGCAAGTGTCATTTCTGCCAGCTTATATAATTCTTCCACTGGCATGCGTTCATTGGTCGTATGAATTTCTTCATAGCCAACAGCTAGATTGACAGTTGGAATATTAAAGCCAGCAAATACGTTGGCATCACTGCCGCCGCCGCTATGCTGAAGCTCACAACTACGGCCGATTTTTGCAGCAGCCTTACGAGCCACTTCAACAACATGATCGCCTTCGCCAAATTTAAATCCTGGATACATGACTTCCACATTAACCTCGGCTCTGCCGCCCATTTCTGCTGCCACTGTTTCAAATGCTTCCTTCATTTTGCTTACCTGCGCTTGCATTTTTTCAGGAATCAGAGAACGGGCCTCAGCTAAAATATCCACACGGTCACAAACGATATTGGTTGCTTGACCACCCTCAAAGCGTCCAATGTTAGCCGTTGTTTCGTGATCGATTCTTCCTAACGGCATCCTCGCAATCGATTTTGCTGCAATCGTAATCGCGGAAACACCTTTTTCAGGTGCAACACCTGCATGAGCTGTTTTTCCGTAAATAACGGTTTTTACCTTTGCTTGGGTTGGAGCAGCTACAACTACATTACCAACTAGGCCATCGCTATCCAATGCGTAACCGAATTTCGCTTTCATCAGTGAGGAATCAAGTGCTTTTGCACCGACAAGACCGGACTCTTCCCCAACAGTAATCACGAATTGAATCAGACCATGCGGGATGTTTTGTTCTTTTAACTGCCGGATGGTTTCAAGCATAACAGAAATTCCAGTTTTATCATCGGCACCTAAGATTGTTGTGCCATCCGTAACCACATAGCCGTCTTTTATAGAAGGCTTTACACCTTTAGCTGGTGTAACAGTATCCATATGACAAGTAAAATAAATCGGGTCAACGCCCTCTTTAGTTGCCGCTAGCGTACAAACCAGATTGCCTGCACCGTGCCCTGTCACCGCAGTCGTATCATCTTCAAACACTTCAAGACCAAGTTCTGTAAATTTTTGTTTTAACACCTTGGCAATTTCGGTCTCAAATTTTGTTTCTGAGTCAATTTGCACAAGTTCTAAAAACTCATTTAATAGACGTTCCTGATTAACCATTATATTGAACCTCCAATTATGTACTCATTGTCCAGCTCTAAGCGCCAATGCCGCTTTCGCTTTTCCTATTTTAGTATACCTTTTAATAAAAGTATCATCAAATGATAGAGAGCACATCCAAAAAGGTTAAAAGAGAGTTTAATTACAGCGGGATGTTCCCATGTTTTTTATATGGCCTTGACTCTTTTTTGGTTCTAAGCATTTCTAAGCCTTGGACAATTTTCATTCTAGTTTCGCGTGGGTCAATCACATCATCGACCATTCCTCTGCTCGCTGCCACATAGGGATTGGCAAACTTTTCACGGTATTCATCAATTTTCTGCTGTCTTGTCAGTTCTGGATTCTCACTATTGTTAATTTCCTTCGCAAAAATAATATTAGCGGCTCCTTGAGGTCCCATAACTGCAATTTCAGCATTAGGCCAGGCAAATACCAAATCAGCACCAATTGATTTACTGTTTAACGCAACATAGGCACCGCCATAAGCTTTTCTTAAGATCACTGTTAACTTCGGAACGGTCGCCTCGGAATAAGCAAATAAGATTTTTGCCCCGTGGCGAATGATTCCACCGTGTTCCTGCTTGACTCCAGGGAAGAAGCCTGTCACATCCTCAAAAGTAATGATTGGGATATTAAATGAATCACAGGTTCTGATAAATCGCGCCGCTTTATCAGAAGAATCGATATCCAGGCCGCCAGCCATCACCTTTGGCTGATTACAAACAAGACCTACAGATTCACCTTTAATTCGCGCAAATCCAACCACGATATTTCTAGCAAAATCCTTTTGAACTTCCATGAAACTGCTCTCGTCAACCACTTGCTCGATGACATTGCGGACATCATACGGACGAACCGTATCAAATGGAATAACATCCATTAAATCCGGACGATAATCTTCGTCATCCTTTACCTCAAACCTAGGAGCCTTCTCTTCATTATTCTGCGGAAGATAGCTTAACAGCCTGCGGACGTTTTTTAACACCACTTCTTCTGAATCAGCCTGAAAATGGGCATTTCCACTAATGGAGCTATGGACATTCGCCCCACCCAATTCTTCTGCTGAAATCTTCTCACCTGTCACTGTTTCAATGACTTTAGGTCCAGTAATAAACATTTGACTCGACTTTTCCACCATAAATACAAAATCAGTAATCGCTGGTGAATAGACAGCACCGCCCGCACATGGACCCATAATTACCGAGATTTGCGGAATGACACCGGAATAAATTGCATTTCGGTAAAAAATATGTCCATACCCATCTAATGAGACAACGCCTTCCTGAATACGTGCCCCGCCGGAATCATTTAAACCGACAAAAGGTGCTCCATTTTTCGCTGCTAAATCCATGACATTAGCAATCTTCTTGGCATGCATTTCCCCTAATGCTCCGCCAAAAACAGTGAAATCTTGGGAAAAAAGATAAATAGGCCGACCATTTACTTTTCCGTAACCAGTCACCACTCCGTCCCCTGGCCCCTTTTGCTCATCTAGACCAAAATCATTTGTACGGTGCTCAATGAAAGGATTTAGTTCAAAAAATGTGCCTTTATCTACTAAAAGATCGATTCTTTCCCTAGCAGTCAATTTGCCTTTTTGATGCTGTTTCTCAATTCTCTCATCGCCGCCGCCCAACTCAACCTCACGACGTTTATCATACAACTCATTTATTTTTTCATAGATGTCTATCATTTTACCCCTTCATCCCTTTCTTCTCACAAAGCTCGAATAAAACCCCAGATGTCGATTTTGGATGCATGAAAGCAATATTTGCCCCACCAGCCCCAGGTCTTGGCTGCTCATCAATCATACGTATCCCTTTTTCCTTCATTTCGCGAATTCTTTCTTCAATCGAATCCACCCCAAGGGCAACATGGTGGATTCCCTCACCGCGTTTTTCGATAAATTTGGCAATGGTACTTTCCTCTGAAGTGGGCTCAAGCAGTTCAAGCTTAGTACTTCCTGCCTGTAAAAAGGCAACTCTTACCTTTTGAGTATCCACCTCTTCGATCCCTACCAAAGGCAGATTTAACACATCGGTATAAAAAGAAAGCGTTTTCTCGAGAGACTTCACTGCAATCCCAATATGGTCGACTTTTTTAATCATTTTTACCCCTCTGTTCTAAAAATTAAAATTTATTCGACAATAATCTTATTCGTTAAAAAGTTCATAAATCCTTCCTTAATTACTTAGTTGTTCCGTTGTTCATTTTTGCATTTCCTTGTAGAATATAAGTAAAGTTTCAATCAGTTAAGGGAGGTACCCATTTTGAAAAGTAAGAAAACGAGAAAAATCATTGTTTATTTAATGTTATTTGCTATGCTTGCCTCAACACTACTCATTGGAATTGGTCAATTTCTGTCATAATATAAAAAAAGGGACTGTTTCCATTTGAACAGTCCCTTTTCCTATTTAATTGCTCCATGATCTTTTGCTAGTGTCTCATATGATTTTTTTGAAGAAATAACTAATACTTTTGTTCCTAATGGAATGATCGGATATAGTGAGGTAACCACTTCATTTTGAGTGCGGATACAGCCTTGCGAGACATATTTGCCGATTGAAGCAGGCTGATTCGTTCCATGGATGCCATAGATTCTTCCATCTGTTCCCTTTGCATCAAAGCCAATCCACCTCGCTCCCAGTGGGTTCTTAGGATCTCCTCCAGGGATATTCCCTTTCCGAAAATAAGGTTCTTTGGCCTTTACTGTAATGGTGAAAAGACCTTCAGGTGTCAGCTCTTGTGTTTTTCCCGTTCCGACACTTACAACCGTTTGTACTTTGTTTTCATTAATAAAAGCCATTTCATTTTTACTTTTATTCACAATAAGAAATGGATCACCTGGCATAGGGTTTGGCCCCAAAGGCCAAAGTGGTGACATGAAAAAAGCAATCAGGATTGGCGATAAAATTTTTATCAAAGCAGCCACCTGCCTTTTTTTCCCTAGTTTGCTTCAATCTCCTTCTGTTCATTCACTTTAACCGCTGTTTTTATTCCCTTAAATGAACTTTTAATAATTAGATATTCGTTCATTTCATTTACCAACTGCAGCAGAGCTGCCCTCGTTACAAATTCTTCTCTTGTCTTTGGGAGCTCCATTTCCTCAAATTCCTTTTTCATTTCTCTTAATTTTTCAAGATATATATAAGCTGTATTTCCAGGATGGACATTTTCAGAAAGTTCTTCCAGAAACTCCGCTACCATATGCCCTTGCTTTACCGTCCGGGTAAGGGAAGTGACAATTGGTAAGACACGTTCGATAATTTCAAATTGCTTTTGTCTCATTTTAAAATAATGAAAATATATATTCTCATCTCGTAAAAAATGATTTTCAACATCCTGAAGGGCTATGGCTATCGCTTCATCAAGTAGACGCGCACCAACCGTAATCTCTTTACCATCCCAATTACTATCCCCAGTCCGTAAATAACGTACCATTTCAACGAAGATGATTCTAAAATTCTCCTCAATCTCACTTTGATAATCCTTTAGCTTTTTCTCAACGCTCGGCATATAAAGATTAATAAGTAATGCGACCCCAATACCAATCGTGATTACCCCAAGCTCATTAAGAAAAATGGCCAAGGTTATTTTTTTTGCCATATAAATATGTAAAATAATAACACTGCTTGTCACAATTCCGTCAGGAGCCTTCAACATGACAATCGTCGGGATAAAGAAAAATAACATAATCCCAATTACAATTGGATGATAAGCGATTAGCTCAAAAAAAACGGCAGAAAAAGGCATTGCTAATACACAGGCTAAAAAGCGAGCCCATGCTGTTCTGAACGACCTCCGCTTTGTCACCTGGATACATAATATGGTCAGTATTCCTGCAGAAGCAAAGTTCTGCAGTCCTATTTGCTGAGCAAGTAAAATTGAAATGGCTGTCCCAATAGCTGTTTTAATTGTCCGATATCCAATCCGAAATTTCATAGGTACCTCTCCAAATTATTAAAAAATAGGCTGTGTTAAAGATTAATGTTGATTTTGACACTCTGTTGATTGGAGCGGAAGGCACGAAGACTCCTGCGGGAGTACGGGGCAGGGGAGGACCCCATAGGCGCTAAAAGCGTCGAGGAGGCTCCCCGGCACGCCCGCGGAAAGCGAAGTGCCTGGAACGGAAATCAACAGACAAGTTTAACACAGCAAAAAAATAAAAAGATGATCGTTAAGACCATCTTTAGCATATCCTTATTAAAGCATTCTTTTGCAAGAATGTCTCATATTTAAAGATTGTGATTTTCTACAATACTTTTTCTAAAAAGTCCTTCGCTCTGCTAGTCCGAGGGTTATTAAAGAATTCCTCAGGAGATCCTTCTTCTAGTAGTACCCCATCATCTAGGAAGATTATTCTATCAGAAACTTCGCGCGCAAAACCCATCTCATGGGTAACAATGGCCATGGTCATTCCTGATTGTGCAAGATCCTTCATAACATTAAGTACTTCTTTTACCATTTCAGGGTCAAGTGCGGATGTTGGCTCATCAAATAACATTAACTTCGGTTCCATCGCAAGTGCACGAGCGATCGCTACGCGCTGCTTCTGCCCACCTGATAAATTATTCGGAAAGGCTTTCTCTTTATCAGTAAGACCAACGCGTGCAAGCAATTCCCGGGCTTTTTTCTCAGCAAGTTCCCGCGATTCGCCTTTTACTTTCATCGGCGCATAAGTTAAGTTATCCAAAACCGACAGATGTGGAAATAAATAAAAGTGTTGAAAAACCATGCCGATTTGTTCACGGGCTTTCATGATATTCGTTTTGCTATCGGTAAGCTCTTGATTATTAATCCAAACTTTCCCTTTGGTTGGTGTCTCTAATAAATTTAAGCAGCGAAGAAAGGTAGATTTACCAGAACCCGAAGGCCCAATAATCGAGACAACTTCTCCACTATCAATATTTGTTGAAATATTTTTTAATACTTCGTGATTACCGAACTGCTTATAGAGGTTTTCCACTTTAATCACTGTACTTCAGCCTCCGTTCAAACCGTTTACCTGCCAAAGTCAGCACCATTACTAAAATCCAATAGATAAAACCGACAAAAATTAGTGGTTCAAAATTTCGATACGTATCCGCTCCAACAACCTGCGCACGGCGCATCAAGTCTAAATAACCAATCGTCGAGACGATGGCTGATTCTTTGGTTAAGGTTATAAATTCATTCATAAGTGCAGGTAAAATATTTTTTAGTGCTTGTGGTAATATCAAGTCCTTCATCATAAGACGATAAGGAACTCCTAATGCTTGGGCTGCTTCGGTCTGACCTTTATCAACTGCTTGAATTCCGGCTCTGATAATCTCTGAAACATATGCTGATGAATTTAAGCCAAACGCAAGGATGGATGATAAAAATGGCGAAATGTCATAACCCGTTAATTGCGGAATGGCAAAGTAGATTAACATCAATTGTAAAATTAATGGTGTCCCGCGAAAAATAGATGTATATAGATCCCCAAACCAATTTAATCCTTTAATTCGTGATATTTTACATAGAGCTAAAATTGTTCCAAGAATAAAACCTAATATAATAGAAATAATAACAAATTTTAATGTAACCCATATTCCCTCTAAAATAAAAGGAATATAAGGCACAATTTGGCTAAAATCCAAATTCATGCCTTACACCTCACTTTATAATTTTCTTTGCAGCACTAGTCTTGTTGAAATTAAGTTTATGCTTATTGCTGGTCTTTTAACCACTTGTCCTTTAATTCTTGAAGTTTTCCATTTTCTTCTAAGTCTTTAAGAACTCTATTTACTTTTTCAGTTAAGTCACTGCCTTTAGGGAAAGCAACAGCCATTCCTGGAGAGCTTGTTGTCGGATCATCAAATCCGGCTAAACCTTGTTCCTTGATATATCCTGTTGCAACAGATTTATCCATATAAGCAACCTGGATTCGATTTGATAATAGTTCTTGAATTAAAGTTGTTGCATTATCTAATGGCTTTAGTGTAAAATCAACCTTTTTTTGAAGAGTTTTTGCACCCTCTTCTTGAATGGTTCCCAACTGTACTCCAACTGTTTTTCCTTTAAGATCATCAATTGTTTTAATTTTAGAATCTTTTAGCGTGATAAACATCTCACCTGAATGGTTATATGCTGTTGAGAAATCAACATTTTGCTTACGCTTTTCAGTTGCAGACATACCAGCAAGTACCATGTCCACACGTTTTGCCTGTAATGCACCGATTAACCCATCAAACTTCATGTCTTTTATGTCTAGTGTGTAACCTAATTCTTTAGCAATGGCATTAGCTAAATCAATATCAAAGCCCTCGACCTTACCTGATGGGTCTCTTGATTCAAATGGAGCAAAATCTGCTGAAGTAGCCATCGTTAATACTTTCTTATCAGCTGTTTTTTCTCCATTTGCCCCATCTTTATTGCTCTGACCGCAAGCAGCCAAAGCCACTAATGTTAAAATCATCGTAAAAAATAATACTGTTTTTTTCATGATTTATCCTCCTATGATATGTAATATCTGCTTTCTCTGATTTGAATTTTTATTCAACAAAACGAATATTAACACATAGAATTTATTTTGAAAAGATATTTTTCTAATATAAAAATATTCTAAAGATTCTGCACCTAATGATATTAAAATAATATTAATATACATATAAAAAAGCACCTCAATGAGACGAGATGCTTTTAAAAATAAAGTTAACTTAATACTGTTTGACTAAATTCATTTTTCATTTTTTCCAATGCTTCTTTGTTAGTTATTAAATCATATCCAGTTAAAGCAAGGGCCAAAGCTCCTCTTGAAAGAATCTCGTGGGTGTTATCGGTGATGGTTAAGTCAGCAAACTCCCTTGTGTGAGCAATTAATCCAGGTGAATCAAGACCAATATAAGGATGAATGGCTGGCACAACATGACTGACATTTCCCATATCTATGGAACCGTATGAGTCTTTCGCTTTCTTTACTTGCTTCACACCGGTAGTTAACAGATTGGCAGTAAATAGCTGGGAAAGTGTTTGATTGGTCACCATATTATCATAGCTAAGTTCATAATTTTCGATGTGAACCTCTGCCCCTGTCATCGAAGATGCCCCTTTTGCAATACCAATTACCTTTTGAACCACTTCATTTAGATAGCTGCGATCCTTGGCACGAACATAAAACTGTGCTACGGCTTTATCTGGGACAATATTCGCTGCTACTCCACCTTCTTTAATAATTCCATGGATTCTAACATCTGAAGTCACATGTTGACGGAGCGCGTTGATCCCATTAAATAATTGAATGACTGCATCAAGTGCATTAATTCCCATCTCTGGGGAAGCCGCCGCATGACTGGTCCTGCCTCGGAAATCGAACTGAATCGCATCCATTGCTAGAGATTCACCACTTTCATAGGATTCATCAGCAGGATGTAAAATCATTGCAGCATCGATATCATTAAAAATGCCCTGTTCAGCCATCGGTACTTTGGCACCATTTGTTTCTTCAGCGGGTGTTCCTAAGACAACCACACGTCCTCCAATTTCATCTACCACTTTACTTAAAGTCACTCCAGCCCCAGCACTCATGGTTCCTATCAAATTATGGCCGCAACCATGCCCAACCTCAGGTAACGCGTCATATTCAGATAAATATGCAATTGTTGGTCCATCCTTTTTGCTATCATAAACAGCTTTAAACGATGTCGGCCTGCCAACAATTCCCTTTTCAACGACAAAATTATGTTCTTCTAGGAACTCTATTAACCGTTTACTAGATTCAAATTCTTGATCACCTAATTCAGGATGATAGTATAGTGTATCACTTATCTCCCATAATCTATTTTGAATTTTTTCTAAATAATTTTTTAATACATCCTTCATGATGAAATGCTCCTCTTTATTATGATTAAAATTGCGAAATAATTAATAAATATACATTAAAAAATTCATTTCGACAAGAAAAAAAGCCAAATCTTATGATATGGCTCTTTTCGTATTCATTTATTATACCTCTTCACAATGTTGATCAAATTCATTTTGAAGTTTAGATACAACGGTTGCAGGGTCATAGCCCTCTATTTGATGTCTTTCCACCATTGATATAATCTTACCGTCCTTTAAAAGGGCAAATGAGGGTGAGGATGGTGGATAACCAGTGAAATAGCTTCTAGCCTTTTCAGTTGCTTCCTTATCCTGTCCTGCAAAAACAGTGACAAGATGATCAGGGCGCTTATCATAATGCAGGGCATGTGCTGCTGCTGGACGCGCCACGCCTCCAGCGCAACCACATACGGAATTAATCATGACTAAAGTAGTCCCTTTTTGATCAAGTGCTGCTTCCACTTCCTCAGGTGTTGTCAATTCTTTATATCCGGCAGACACGATTTCTTGTCGTGCCTGTTTCACAACATCATTCATAAAGAAATTAAAATCCATGCTCATTAAGTTCACTCCTTAGATTTATGACTATACTTACATTTAACAGTAAAAATATGTTTTTTTCAAATGAAGCATCTTAATACTTTAGAAGAATTTAATGACCGCTTCACTTTTATTTCCAATAAATAGTAAATAACTCATCTACAGCTGTAGCCACTGTCTTTTCTCCAGCAATTACTTCATTTTCTAAAGTAGATAGGGCACTTTTCACTCCAATATGATGAAAGAAATGAAATTGAAGTTGGTCAGTAATCATCGAATAGAGCCATTCCTTCGCCTGAATTCTTCTTCTTTCAACTAGCACACCTGATGTTTTACCTTTTTGCTCAAAAGACTGTATGACATTCCATACCTCACTTATCCCCTCTTGAGTCAACGAAGAACACGTATAAGCTTTAGTAGCCCAGCCCTTTGTGGCTGGATGAAGAAAATGAAGGATACGGTTATACTCTTTTCTCGTCTGCTCAGCGATCGGTTTGTTCTCCCCATCTGCTTTATGAACTAGGACGGCATCAGCCAATTCCATAATCCCTTTCTTCATCCCTTGCAATTCGTCGCCCGCACCGGTAAGAACTAACAGCATGAAAAAGTCTACCATATCTCTAATAATTACTTCACTTTGCCCAACCCCGACAGTTTCGATTAAGATGACATCAAAACCGGCTGCCTCACAAATTAACATCGCCTCTCTCGTCTTCCGATGAACCCCGCCTAGTTTTCCTGCAGTTGGAGAAGGACGGATAAAGGCGCGAGGGTTCCTTGCTAAATGCTCCATCCTTGTCTTGTCACCAAGAATACTTCCACCGCTTATGCTTGAGCTTGGGTCAATGGCTAATACGGCTACTCGATGTCCTAAGCTGCAAAGGTACGTACCAAAGGTCTCAATAAAAGTACTTTTCCCTGCACCCGGGACACCAGTTATTCCAATTCGAATAGCTTGACCACTTTTAGGCAGGAGTTTCTGCAGGAGTTGCTGTGCTTTTTGAAAATGCTGCTTTGCATTGCTCTCAACAAGCGTAATCGCCCTAGCTAAAAGACTCCTATCACCCCTTATTACTCCTTCATAAAGCTCCTCCACCGTCGGTTCAGAATTTCTCCGCTTTTGAAAACGGATATTTGGTTGGATGGATACCGTTTGTTCTTCAAGCTCCTGACCTTTTCTTATCACACTTGAACAATTATCTGGTTGGTTTGGATCGCTCCATTCAGGCTTTTGGTCAAGAGTCATTATTGTGACACTTCCTCATAACCGAGTTTGTAATAAATCTCTTTGATTACTTTTTGTGCGGCAACTGGAATAATCGTCCCCGGTCCAAAAATAGCTGAAGCACCGTGGTCATATAAAAATTGATAATCCTGCGCCGGAATGACCCCTCCAATCACGACCAAAATATCATCTCTGCCGAGTTTATTTAATTCCTCGACTAATTGCGGGAGAAGCGTCTTATGACCTGCGGCAAGCGAACTTATCCCAATCACATGAACATCGTTTTCAACCGCTTGCAGCGCTGTTTCTGCTGGAGTTTGAAATAAAGGCCCAATATCGACATCAAAGCCAAGGTCAGCGAAGGCCGTAGCAATAACTTTGGCACCTCTGTCGTGGCCATCCTGACCCATTTTGGCAATCAGGATTCTTGGTCTTCTGCCTTCATTTTCTAAGAATTCATCCGTCATTTTTTTCACTGCATCGATTTCTTCTTCATTGCTAAAAGCTGTGCTATAAACGCCGCTGATCGAACGAATTACTGCCTTATGTCTGCTAGCCACTTGTTCAATTGCATCGGAAATTTCTCCAAGTGTGGCTCTCGCCCTTGCTGCTTGGACAGCCAATTCTAATAAATTCTGTACACCCTTTTCCGCCGCATTCGTTAATGCAGTAAGCGATTCTTTTACTTTCTTCTCATCTCGATCAGCTTTTAATGTATTTAATTTTTCAATTTGTTTTAAACGAACTGCTGTATTATCGATATCCAAAATATCAATCGCTTCTTCCTTTTCTAGTCGATAGCGATTGACACCGATAATTGTTTCCTTCCCAGAATCGATTTGTGCCTGTCTTCTGGCTGCAGCTTCTTCAATTCTCATCTTTGGAAGGCCAGTTTCAATTGCCTTGGCCATACCACCTAGATTTTCAATTTCTTCAATGTGTGACCAAGCTCTATTAACCAATTTATCGGTTAATTTTTCAACATAGTAAGAACCTGCCCAGGGATCGATGACATTAGTAATCCCCGTCTCCTCTTGCAAAAATAATTGTGTGTTACGGGCAATCCGTGCAGAAAAATCGGTTGGCAGTGCGATTGCTTCATCCAAGGCATTCGTATGCAATGATTGGGTATGTCCCATTGCAGCAGCATGTGCTTCTATCAAGGTACGAGTGACATTATTAAATGGATCTTGCTCAGTCAAACTCCAGCCGGATGTTTGCGAATGTGTCCGTAACGCTAATGATTTTTCGTTTTTTGGAGAAAATGATTTCATCATTTTTGCCCAAATCAATCGAGCAGCGCGCATTTTAGCTACTTCCATGAAGTAATTCATCCCAATTGCCCAGAAAAAGGACAATCTTGGTGCAAATGAGTCGATATCAATACCTGCCTTAAGACCTGTACGTACATATTCCAAACCATCTGCAAGAGTGTATGCCAGCTCTAAATCAGCTGGTGCTCCCGCCTCCTGCATATGATAACCGGAAATACTAATACTATTAAACTTTGGCATGTGTTTGGACGTATATTCAAAGATATCTGCTATTATTTTCATAGACATTTCAGGTGGATATATATAGGTATTTCGAACCATATATTCTTTTAAAATATCATTTTGAATGGTACCAGCCAGTTTCTCCTGACTTACACCTTGTTCTTCAGCAGTCACGATGAAAAAGGCAAGGATCGGCAGAACTGCCCCGTTCATGGTCATTGATACAGACATCTGGTCTAATGGTATTCCCTCAAACAATGTCTTCATATCAAGAATGGAATCGATCGCAACACCTGCTTTACCGACATCACCAACTACTCGTGGATGATCGGAGTCATAGCCGCGATGTGTGGCTAAATCAAAAGCAACAGATAATCCCTTTTGTCCCATTGCTAGGTTTCTGCGATAGAATGCATTGCTTTCCTCAGCTGTTGAAAAACCTGCATATTGTCTAACTGTCCATGGTCGGTTGACATACATGGTTGGATACGGACCTCTTGTATAAGGAGGGAGCCCGGGAAGATCATCAATATGCGGAAGATCATTACGATCCTCTTTTGTATAAAGCGGTTTCAGACTGATTTGTTCATTCGTCTCAAACAGTAAATCATCGATCGCACCATTTATTTCTTGATCGACTTTTTGCTGCCACTCTTCTTTGGTAATAAATTTCTGTTCGTCAAATAAGGATATATTTTGAAAATCAGGCTTTTGTTTCTTCAACCTTACCCACCTCCAACTCACTTAGAATGGACAACAGCGTTTCATAGCAATTGCTTTTCATATGGATAAACTGCTTAATACCTTCGTCCATCCATAGATCCTGTTTTTCTTTTTCTGGCAGTCCAGCTAAGTAAAAAGACCGCTCAGGATATTCAGTTTTAAGAATCTTTAGAATGTCATGTCCAATTATTTCATATTGATCATTCGTTCCGCATAAGCAATAGTGACTTGCAGGATGTTCTAATACGAATTGTCTGGCATTCTCAACAGTTATAACGGAATTACTTATAAGTGCTTCCAAACCTCCGGCTGCGAGAAACCCCTTCATAAAATCAAGCCTTGCTTTATGCTGTTTTAGTCCCCCGAGACAAATCATACCTACAGTGGGCTTAGATCCTACTTTTCCTTCGAGATTTGCTGACTTTTTTCGTAATTCTTCGAATGGTTCTGCCAATCTACGATTTGGAATAGCCTCAATATTTATTAATGAGTTTTCATCATTTGCAAAATATGAATTTTTCTCTGGCAGGTTTTTATATGTAACCACTTCATCAAGATTTGCGTAGACATTTGTTCCCACAATACTTTTCCTTCTTGTTTGGATATCATGGATCTTTTTTTCAGAGACCGCTGTAATTTCTTGTTGCAGCCATTTGGATTTTAGTACTTCTAATATGCCTCCATGTCCGTCAATATGTTTAAAAAATCCCCAAGCTTTTTCGGCAAGTTCATTGGTTAGATGCTCCACATACCAAGAACCTCCTGCAGGATCAATAACCTTTTGGAGATGTGCTTCTTCTTTCAAAAGCAATTGAGTATTTCTAGCAATTCTATCCGAAATCGACGTGACACATGTGAGTTCATCGAAAGGACTCACATGCAGGTATTGAATGCCCCCAACCACGGCCGCAAAAGCTTCATTTCCAGCCCTTAGGAGGTTAACATATGGGTCATGTATAGTTTTTGTGTAAGTGGAAGTTTCAACAGAAATATTCATCCTGGAACTATCTTCATTCGCTCCATAAACACTGCTCACACGGCTCCATAGAACTCGGGCAGCTCGAAGCTTAGCGATTTCCATGAAAAAATTGCTGCCAATGGAGAATTGGAAAATCATTTTTGTAAAAATTGTATCTAAATCCATGCCTGCATCCTGAAGATGTTCGAGATAGAATATCCCCTCAGCTATTGCAATTCCCAGTTCTTGAGCTGCACTTGCACCACCATTATGATAGGCACTAGTATCAATTAGAATTGTACGTAAATTAGGAAACTTTACAGCCGATTTACTAATGTTTTTATCCCAGTCTTTTAGAAATGCTTCTGAAATAGCTCCTTCTTTAGCAAAAATGGCAACTGGATCTGAACCAATGTATCCACTGATTTTTTCTCCAGCATCTTCTTGTTCTACTATACCTTCTAATTCAGATAGAAAAGTGGATTGTAATTCTTTAGCGTCGATTGAAAATGGATATCTCTTATATGAATCTCCTAAAACTTTTACTAGGTTTTGCTTCCCACTTAGGAGACTTTTCGAGACATAAAATGAAATGGCTGTTTGTCCTTTTATAAATGCTTGTTTGAGTTTCGCCTGCAGATCTTCCACCGATTGAAAGGATAGTCTTTGGGCAACCTTCCAATCATTTGTCAGATAACCTAATGGATAGATCCCTCTTCTAAAATCCGAACCTCCTGGGTATTCCGGTACCTGACACTCATCTTGACGGGTATAAAGCGGTTTCAAAATAATGTTTTCATATGTAGTAGTTTGTAAAGATTCAACCGATTTTCCTTTTAAGGATTGCTCTGCCTTTTCTGTCCATGCTTGTTCTGATATTGAAGGAAAAGACTGGTTCTTTAAATTATTCAAACTTCTCATCCCCCTCTCGACTCAATTGAATTAAAATTCAAATAATTCTACCTACAACTATTTTATGGCACAAACACATTTCAAGCAATCTAAAAACAAACAACCGCTGCCATGCCTGGTAGCGGTTGTTTTGTTTTAATAAATCGAAGTCGTTGATTTTGAAGTATTTTCTAGTATTTCCTTCACTCGCTGTAAGAAACGTCCGCAAACGAGGCCATCTAATACTCTATGATCGAGAGACATACATAAATTTACGATATCACGAACAGCAATCATTCCATTATTCATGACGACTGGCCGTTTGACGATAGACTCCACTTGAAGAATAGCTGCTTGAGGATAATTGATGATACCCATTGATTGAACAGATCCAAAAGAACCCGTATTGTTCACCGTGAAGGTTCCGCCTTGCATGTCTTCAGATCTTAGTTTCCCGGTTCTCACTTTGACTGCAAGCTCAGATATTTCACGTGCAATCCCTTTAATCGTTTTTTCATCGGCCTGTTTAATGACAGGAACATATAGGGCGTCATCTGTTGCAACTGCAATGGAAATATTGATATCTTTCTTTTGAATGATTTTATCCCCTGCCCACATAGAATTGATTTGTGGGAATTCTTTTAACGCTTGTGCAACAGCCTTCACAAAGAATGCAAAGAAAGTTAAATTAAAGCCCTCATTTTTCTTAAACTCAGCTTTTATTGAGTTACGGTACTCCACCAAATTCGTGGCGTCCACTTCAATCATTGTCCAAGCATGCGGTGCTTCGTGTTTGCTCCTAAGCATATTTGCGGCAATTGCTTTACGAATACCTGTGACTGGTATCTCAATGTCGCCAACGGCTACTGGAATATTCACAGCTTGAGCAGGTGCCGTTGACTGGGCAACTGGCTGAACCATTGCTTGTTTTGATACCTTGGTAACTTCAGGCTCAGCTTTTGGTTTAACATCTTGTCCTGCCTCAGGAATATTACCTGATTCAATTAGTTTTAAGAGATCTTTCCGCGTAATTCGCCCGCCTGCACCGGTGCCTGACACCCTAGTTAAATCAATGCCATGTTCTTGAGAAATTTTAAGGACAGCAGGCGAATAACGTGCTTTGTTGCCTTGATCAGCTTTTTCCACATTTTCTGGAGTACTTGATGGTGTGCTTGTGCCAGCTGCAGCAGGTGCCTCTTCGGGAACTTCTTCAGTTGTTCCACCTTCCAACGCTATCGTGCAAATTTGCTCCCCAACGGCTAAGGTATCCCCTTCTTCAGCAATTAGTTCCTTTATTACACCTGTAAAGGAGGATGGAATTTCCGCATTTACCTTATCTGTCATCACTTCTGCAAGGGGGTCGTATTTATTTACTTTATCTCCTACAGATACAAGCCATTTGCTGATCGTACCTTCGGTTACGCTCTCCCCTAACTGAGGCATTTTAATTTGTTCAATTACCACTATTTACACACTCCTATTGTCAAGCACTGGCGCCTAACCCCTTTCAGTTGCCAGGGCTTTCGTTTTAATACTCAGCTAGTTCACGCATCGCTTTTTCGACTTTATCAGGATTTACCATAAAGAATTTTTCCATTGTTGGCGAGTATGGCATAGCCGGTACATCTGGTCCAGCTAATCTCATAATTGGCGCATCTAATTCGAATAAACAATTTTCTGCAATAATTGCAGCAACCTCACTAATAATACTGCCTTCTTTTGTGTCCTCTGTAACAAGGAGAACTTTACCGGTTTTCGATGCCGCCTCAATGATGGCTTCTTTATCCAGAGGATAGACAGTTCTCAAATCAAGAATATGAGCGGAGATACCATCTTTCGCTAATTTTTCCGCTGCTTGAAGGGCAAAATGAACACATAGCCCATACGTAATGACGGTAATATCTTCTCCCTCGCGCTTTACATCTGCTTTTCCTATTGGCAGGGTATAATCATCTGAAGGTACCTCACCTTTAATTAATCGATACGCCCGCTTATGCTCGAAAAATAATACTGGGTCATTGTCACGGACAGCGGCCTTTAACAGTCCTTTTGCATCGTAAGGTGTGGATGGCATAACAATTTTTAATCCAGGCTGATTTGCAAATACTGCCTCAACGGATTGGGAATGATAAAGTGCACCATGAACACCACCGCCATAAGGAGCACGAATAACCATCGGACAACTCCAGTCGTTATTGGAACGATAGCGGATTTTCGCTGCTTCTGAAATAATTTGATTCACTGCAGGCATGATAAAGTCGGCAAATTGCATTTCGGCAATCGGACGCATGCCATACATCGCTGCACCAATTCCTACGCCAGCAATAGCTGATTCAGCAAGTGGTGTATCAATGACTCGTTCTTCCCCAAATTGGTCATATAATCCTTGGGTTGCCTTAAACACCCCGCCTTTTAATCCAACATCTTCCCCAAGGACAAAAACTTTTGAATCTCTTTCCATTTCTTCTCGCATTGCCATTGTAATAGCATCAATATATGAAATTATCGCCATGTTTCATCCCCCTTACAAGTCCGCATAAACAAATTTCAGCGCATCTTCAGGTGCAGAGTACGGTGCATTTTCTGCATAGTCTGTCGCCTCATTAACAAGCTTCATTACGCGGTCATTAATTTCTTTTTCTAACGCATCATCCATGACACCTGTTTCCTTTAAATATGCCCCAAAGGTAATAATTGGATCTTGGGTTTTTGCTTTGGCAACCTCATCTGGCGCACGGTAGGAACGGTCATCATCATCAGAAGAGTGCGGCGTTAGACGATAAGAAATGGTTTCAATTAACGTTGGTCCTTCACCGCGTCGACCACGCTCTGCTGCTTCCTTCACTGCTTTATAAACCTCTAATGGATCGTTTCCATCAACAGTGAACCCTGGCATACCATAACCTATCGCACGGTCGGAAACTTTTTCACACCCCAATTGTTTTTCGATTGGAACGGAAATTGCGTATTTGTTATTTTCACACATAAAAATAACAGGAAGTTTATGTACACCTGCAAAATTGGCGCCCTCATGAAAGTCCCCTTGGTTAGAAGAGCCCTCTCCGAAAGTTACAAAAGTTACGAGATCTTTTCTTTCCATTTTCCCGGCAAGGGCAATTCCAACAGCGTGTGGAACTTGAGTTGTTACCGGAGAAGAACCTGTGACAATCCGATTTTTCTTTTGGCCAAAGTGACCTGGCATTTGCCTGCTGCCTGAGTTAGGGTCTTCCGCTTTGGCAAAACCTGAAAGCATCAATTCCCTCGGAGTCATACCAAAAGTTAAGACCACACCCATATCACGATAATACGGAAGAACATAATCTTTTTCACGATCAAGCGCAAATGCAGCCCCTACTTGTGCTGCCTCCTGCCCTTGACAGGATATAACGAAGGGAATTTTCCCGGCACGGTTTAATAACCACATCCGCTCATCAATACGGCGGGCCAATAGCATAGTTTCGTACATTTCCAATACTTTTCCGTCATTTAAACCTAAAGCATCATGACGCTTTTCTGTCATCTATTTCTTACCTCCTAATGTTCGAATGAAAAAAATCACTTAAGAATGAATCGCTTTCCCATCAACGGCAAGTGCTGCCTCACCAATGGCTTCTGAAAGAGTTGGGTGTGGATGAATTGTATGTGCAATTTCCCAAGGGGTCGCATCTAATACCATCGCAAGTCCTGCTTCCGTAATCATATCAGTTACATGTGGTCCAATCATATGCACCCCTAGAATATCATTGGTCTCTTCATCCGCAACAATTTTCACAAATCCGTCCGATTCTCCAAACACAAGCGCTTTCCCAATCGCTCGGAAAGAAAACTTCCCTGTTTTGACTTTATGACCGTTTTCTATCGCTTGGTCTTCTGTTATTCCCACACTAGAAACCTCAGGGTTGCTATAGATACATCTAGAAACTAAATGATACTGCATTGGCGAAGGATCTTTTCCGGCAATATGTTCGACAGCAATGATTCCTTCATGCGATGCCACATGGGCAAGTTGTAATCCCCCAATTACATCGCCAATCGCATAAATATGTGATTCTTTTGTTTGGAAGAATTCATTTGTTGCAATAAAACCATTCTCTACTTGTATTTCTGTATTCTCTAAGCCAATTCCTTCTGTATTTGCCCGACGACCTACAGAAACAAGAATTTTTTCAGCTTTAAATTCTTTCACTGTACCCTTTACTTCTGCAGAAATCGTAACACCATTGTCCTTTACCATTGTTTCAGGGAGGACTTTTGCACTTGTTACCAGTTTAATTCCTTTTTTCTTCATTAAACGCTGCATTTCTTTTGAAATTTCTTTATCTTCTGTCGGAATAATACGGTCAGCATACTCAATAACTGTTACATCAACACCGAAATCATGAAGCATGGACGCCCATTCTATTCCAATTACGCCACCACCAACTATAATAATAGAATTAGGTAGTGTTTCTAAATGCAATGCTTCATCAGATGTCATGACATATTCACCATCAATCTCAAGACCTGGAAGGGTCCTTGGTCTTGAACCTGTTGCAATGATCACATTTTTAGGAAGAAGCATTTCATTTTCTTCCCCGTTATTCATTTCAACTGAAATAGTTCCTGGCATAGGAGAAAAAATGGACGGTCCTAAGATTCTGCCTATTCCTTCATAGACATCGATTTTACCCTGTTTCATTAAATGTTGTACACCTTTATGAAGTTGGTCAATAATTTTATTTTTTCTTTCTTGTACTTTACCAAAATTTATTGATACATCACTAGTAATAACCCCGAAATCCTCACTATTCTTTGCAGTTGCAAAAACCTCAGCACTCCTAAGCAGTGCTTTACTTGGTATACACCCTTGATGCAGACATGTCCCGCCAAGTTTCCCTTTTTCAACAATCGCTGTTTTTAAACCAAGCTGTGAGGCCCTAATAGCGGCGACATAGCCGCCAGTTCCCCCGCCAAGAACTACCAAATCATATTCTTGTGCCACTCTTTTTTCCTCCCCATAACCTTAAATTTTAACTGTTTTAAAATTCCCAGGATAAATTTTTCCCTCTTCTTCGCCTCTTAAGACCCGAAGCGCACCCTCAGCAAGTGCTTGTAGTTCATTTTCACCCGGTTGAACCATTACATCAGCAATCCAATTGATTCTATCGGTAATAGATTTCACAAATCCTTTCCCGTATGCGAGGCCCCCAGTTAGAACAATGGCATCCACTTTTCCAGAGAGAACAGCACTAGCAGCCCCAATTTCTTTAGCCACTTGATAAGCCATTGCGTCATAAATAAACATTGCCTCTTTGTCGCCTGCTGCTATTCGCTGCTCTACCTTTACAGCATCATTGGTGCCGAGATAACCTACAAGGCCGCCTTGACCAACCAGCATCTTCATAATTTCTTCCCGATAATATTCTCCAGAATAACAAAGGGCCACTAAATCCCCAACAGGAACGGTACCGGATCGTTCTGGACTGAAGGGGCCATCTCCATGAAGACCATTGTTTACATCAATGACCTTCCCTTGCTTATGGACACCCACTGTAATACCGCCACCCATATGGGTTACAATTAAGTTTAAGTCGATGTATCTTTTTCCTAACTCCTTGGCAACTCTTCTTGCAACGGCCTTCTGATTCAATGCATGAAAAATACTTTTCCGTTCAATTAAGGAAAATCCAGATATTCTTGCAATTGGTTCAAGCTCATCAACAACAACTGGATCAACGATATACGAAGGAATATTTAAACCAGAAGCAATTTCATAAGCAATGATCCCGCCAAGATTGGATGCGTGCTGCCCTGCATAACCAGACCGTAAATCTGCTAACATCACATCATTAACTGCATAGGTACCCCCTTCGATCGGACGCAGCAATCCCCCACGTGCACATACAGCCGATAGTTTGGAAAAATTGATCCCTTCATTATCCATTGTTTCCAAAATTGTTGTTTTTCTAAATTCATATTGATCAATAATATTTGCAAAAGAGTTGATTGTCTCAGAATCATGACGAATTGTTTTTTCAAAAATAGAAATATCATTATCGAAAACCCCAATTTTCGTGGATGTCGAGCCTGGGTTGATGACGAGAATCCGATATTCATTATCGTGCAACGTATTTGACCTCCAATTTTATTTTTCAACCTAATTGCCCCATGAAAGGCAAAGACGCTGAATTCCCATTCAGCGCTTTCCAAATACTATTTTTTGTCAAAGGTTGTTATCTTGAAATTCTATGACTTAAAATATGATGACCGTTTTGGAGAAATTGGCTTCTTGAATTACGAATTCTTGCAATTCTTTCTTCTGCCATCCTGTCTGCCGCTACGTAAGTTGGAATGCCGTCACGTTTTGAAATTTCAATTACTTTTTCAATGGTGGAATATAGCTGCTCAACCTTTTTCATTGCGCGCTCTTGGTTATAACCATACAATTCATCTGCCACATTGATTACACCTCCAGCATTAATTACATAATCCGGGGCGTAAACGATACCCATTTCATGAATAATATCACCGTGACGGGTATCCTTTAATTGATTGTTCGCAGAACCAGCAATCACTCTTGCTTTTAACTGTGGAATGGTTTCGTCATTAATCGTTGCTCCGAGTGCGCATGGGGCATATATATCACATTCCACACCATAAATTTCATCAGGATCAACAGCTAGAGCACCAAATGCTTCAACCGCACGGTTAACTGCTTCTTTATTAATGTCAGTTACAATCAGCTGTGCCCCTTCTTCATGTAAATATTCGCAAAGTGTATAAGCAACATTTCCAACACCTTGAACAGCCACTACTTTTCCTTCAAGAGAATCCGATCCAAATGCCTCTTTCGCAGCTGCTTTCATACCGCGGTATACACCAAATGCTGTTACTGGGGATGGATTACCAGATGAACCAAACGCTGGAGAAATTCCAGTTACAAAATCTGTCTCTTCATGAATTAAATCCATATCAGCCACTGTTGTACCGACATCTTCTGCAGTAATATATCTGCCGTTTAATCCTTGAATGTAACGGCCAAATGCACGGAACATTTCTTCATTTTTATCTTTTCTTGGATCGCCGATGATAACAGTTTTACCACCGCCAAGATTTAGCCCAGCCGCTGCATTCTTATAAGTCATTCCTTTAGCAAGTCTTAGTGCATCTTCAATGGCAGCCTCTTCAGATGCATACGTCCACATCCGTGTTCCACCTAAAGCCGGCCCTAGGGTTGTATCATGAATAGCAATAATTGCTTTTAATCCTGATTGTTTATCCTGACAGAATACCACTTGCTCATAATCGTATTGTTCTAGGTATTTGAAAATTTCCATATAAAAATTCCTCCTCAAATGATTGACTATCTATTTTGATGTAGCACAGCATACCGCTAGTGCAATTGAATAAAGCTTACTTTCAGCAGAATCTGATCTGGATGTTAGCACAATTGGTACTTTTGCTCCGGCAATAACGGCGCCCACTTTTGCATTTGCAAAATAAATTAATGATTTATATAATACATTGCCAACTTCAATGGTTGGGACTAATAAAATATCTGCATTTCCAGCTACATCACTATGAATCCCTTTATGTTCTGCAGCAAGCATTGACACAGCATTATCTAACCCTAATGGACCATCCACAATACAATCCAAAATCTGTCCTCGTCTATTCATTACCGTTAATGAAGCAGCATCTAATGTAGCTTGCATAGCCGGATTTACTACTTCCACCGCAGCTAGAGGTGCCACTTTCGGTATTTCTATTCCAATTGACCTTGCAACGGAAACTGCATTTTTAATAATTTGTGCTTTCATTTCTAAATCTGGAGCAATATTCATTGCAGCATCTGTAATGATCGTAAAACGATTGAAACCAGGAACTTCAAATGCAGCAATATGTGATAAAACATTTCCTGTCCTCAATCCATGCTCTTTATTCAGGACTGCCTTTAAAAAAATATTTGTGGGAATATTCCCTTTCATCAGGACATTTGCTTCTTTATTAAAGACTGCCTTTACAGCTAATTCTGCCGCTGCAGCAATTGAAGCAGCATTGACAACTTTTAAATTAAGTTCGCTAATGTTTGGGTGTTTTTCTTTTATTATGGATTTGATTTTTTCGTCGTCACCGAAAAGAATAAATTTTGCAAGATTTTGTTCTAAAGCAGCGATAACTGCTTCGATGACTTCTAAATCTTCTGCCGCAGCAACTGCAACGGTGTTTATACGTTCTTGGGCTGCTTTTTCAATTAGTGAATCAAGCAACAAGTTGTCATCAACCCTTTCTCCTTTACTGCAACTCCCATTCTATAATATGCAATTTCCATGCCAAATCACAGTTTATGAAAACGCTTTATCATTCGCATTCAAGTGTGCATTTTTTTTCAAATATGAAATTTATTGCATGCTATTTTTTTCAATCTTGTATTTTTCAATCTTATAATATAAATTCCTTACAGACAATCCAAGCGTTTTTGCTGTTAATGTTTTATTCTCATTCAAACGAAGAAGTGTCTGCTTAATAATTTTAGCCTCAAATTCTTCCATCATATCTGATAATGTACGATCCATAACTACGGAATCAGTAGTATTATTTACAGATGATTCCGTTAGGTTTTGTTGATTTTTTAATTCCGGTAAGTGCTGCACATCTATAAACTGATCATTAAATTTCATAAAAATGATCGCTCTTCCAAGAATATTTTCTAATTCTCGTACGTTTCCCGGCCAGTCATATTCCATTAATTGCTTTAATGCAGACGGGGTAATTCCTTCTACATTCCTTCCATAGTCCTGACTTATTTTTTGAATTAGCCGCTCATTTAAAAGAGGGATTTCTTCAATACGTTTTCTTAATGGGGGAATATGAATTGGCATACGATTTAATCGATAATATAAGTCTTCCCGAAAGGAGCCTTTAGCAATACCTTTTTCTAAATTGACATTAGTTGCCGCAATAATCCTAACATTAATGGAAATAGGCTTTGTTCCGCCCACTCGGATGATTTCTTTTTCTTGCAGAACCCGGAGCAGCTTTGCCTGCGTATTCACTGGAAGCTCACCGATTTCATCAAGAAAAATACTCCCATTATTAGCTTCTTCAAAAAAGCCTCTTTTTCCGCCTCTCACTGCACCCGAAAAAGCACCCTCTTCATAGCCAAATAATTCACTTTCCAACAAGGTTTCTGAAATGGCAGCACAATTGACCCTGATAAATTTGTTATATTTCCGGTCACTGGCATTATGTATGGCATGAGCAAACAGTTCCTTCCCTGTTCCCGATTCACCTCGCAGGAGGACGGTAGCAGGGGTTTTTGCTCCTAATTTTGCTTGTTCTATCGCCAGCATCATTTCATCGGATTGGCCAATGATATCCTCAAAGGTGTATTTCGCTTCAAGTTTGCGAATGAGTTGGCGTGCACGATTTAATTCCCTGCTTAAAGATTTCATCTCAGACATATCGTGGATAACACCAACACTGCCTTTTAACTTTCCCTTTACAATAATTGGAGCAACATTCACAATAACTTCTCGTTTATTGGGTCCCACTCTCATTGGTACCCCGCGAACAGCTCTCCTCGTTTGCAGCACTTTCATGTGCATACTTTCGCCCTCAGAAATATCGGCTGTGGCAGGTTTTCCTATTACTTGTTCCTGTGTAAGACCTGTAATCCGTGAGTAAGCAGGATTAATAAGAATTCCCCTGCCATTCTCATCCACAACAGAAATAGCATCATCACTAGAATGAATAATGGCCTGAAGCATCGTTTGAATTTCCCGTAAATCTGTAAGTTCCTCTGCAAGATTAACCACTTCAGTGATATCTTTGAAGACAGCAAACGCTCCTATCAAGGTGCCATTTTCCTCGATAATAGGAATCCTCGTAGTAATAATTTTTCGATCATTTTCTAAAACCATTTCTTGGTTTGCTTCTGTTCTTCTTGACTCAAGGATGAAAGGGAGCCTGCTTGTTGGAATAACTTCGACTACATATTTGCCAATTGCCTGTTCCTTTGTTACACCGATAATTTCTTGTGCGCGGGTATTAAATAAAATGACCTTACCATATTTATCAATAACAACCATTCCGTCATTAGTTGCATTAAAAATAAGTTCTTGCTGGTAGGATTCATTTTTGTGCTTTTCAATGAGATCTTCTTTTTCTTCCATAATCTTTGCAACTAGAAAGGCAACACTTCCTGGAATCAAAACGGTCTGTTTACTTTTTGTATTTCTTAACTCTTGGAATACTACCTCATTTCCAGTAACTTCGATAATAATATCAATCTGGTCAGTTAAATAAGGCTGCCAATCTGTACCAGTATTTATCCCCTCTTTGCGGGCTAACAACATGCCAGGTGCATTTAAATTCCGATCAACGACAACACTTACCTTTAAAACCTCAGATTCTTTTAGGATTTTTAAGATTGCCGTACCACCTTTTCCTGCACCAACAATCATTACGTTTTGCATTTAAATACCTCTCATAAGAAATTTTTTTCATAATATTTAGGAAATCCATGCAACTTTTTTCATATTCATTTTAACTTTAATCACAATTATTGACAAATTATTTCTATGTAATAATATTTTCTTGAGATATAATCAAACTAAGGCTTTCACTTTGCAAAATTTAAGTATTGGAAGGATTTATTTATGAAGCGAATTATTGCCCTCTTGATTGTATTAATTCCAGGTATCCTAGCTGCTATTGGCATTAAATTAATGCGTGATATGTTATTCGGAATAGTACAAGCACCATTTCCTAATTTATTACTTCAATTTCTAACTGGATTAATCTTTTTTATCGGAGGACTAGGCTTCGTCGCAGGATTTATTTTCCACCGCGATCGAAAAAGAAGCAAAGTTCAAAAGAGATTTAAAAAATAAAAAGAGGCCCCTACGGTCTCTTTTCAAATTGCTTTCGTACTGTTAACGCCTTGACTGGGTCATCAGTAATAAGTGCCGTACAATTAATATTAAACAGACGCTGCATATCTACTTCTTTATTTACTGTATAAGGACGTACAGCAATCCCATTTTCAATGGTTTTAATGATAATTTCATTAGATATCGCAGAATGTTTGGGATGAATCCCTTTTGCTCGAATTGCTTTAGCATAGACCCATGGCATGTAGATTCCCTCAAGAAATAGAGGAGCTGTTTCTATTTCCGGTGCGATACTGTAGGTATAGACAATACTATAATGATTAAAAGAGGAAATAATAATTCTATCCACTAACTTATATTTGTAAATAAGCTGAATGACTTTTTCTTCCAACCCTCTATAGGGAATAAGTCCATTTTTGAGTTCAATATTACATAATAATTTATTTGTAGATAGCCATTCCAACACTTCCGTTAATGCTGGAATTGGTTCCATTTTGCTGTTTTTATTATTCGCATTCAACTTTCTTAAATCTTTATATAAAAAATCTTTGACAAACCCTTTACCATTCGTAGTTCGATCAACTTTTTCATCATGAATGACAACTATTTCGCCGTCCTTAGTTAATTGTACATCCAATTCTAATCCGTCAGCTCCTGCTTTTTCTGCTTCTATAAAGGCTGTTAGTGTATTTTCGGCAAAAGAAGCGGAATAACCACGGTGCGCAAAAATTTGAGTCATCTTTTCACTTCCCAACTTCAATATAGGAGGATTACTAATGAAACCCTTACAGTTATCACCTGAAACGGCCATAAAGCTTTCCCAAAAGTTAAATGTTCCGATAGAACAGCTTATGCATATGCCTCAACATATTCTTATTCAAAAACTGATGGAACTAGAGAATGAAAAGAAATAATTCTCTAAAAAGCTTGATTCAACTTTAAAGAATGAGAAAAGCCTTCATTTTTGTGATGAAGGCTTTTCCTCATTGTTATTCTGTTCAAGACGCCTTGTGCTCTAGACGAAGCTTGTCAGCAACCATTGCAATGAACTCGGAATTGGTTGGCTTTGCTTTAGACATACTGACCGTATAACCGAACAGCGAGGAAATAGAATCAATATTTCCACGGCTCCAAGCTACTTCTATCGCATGACGGATGGCTCGTTCCACACGGCTTGCAGTCGTATTGTATTTTTTGGCGATATCTGGATATAACACTTTCGTAATGGAACCTAAAAGTTCGATATCATTATAAACCATGGAGATGGCTTCTCGTAAATATAAGTACCCTTTAATATGGGCTGGGACACCAATTTCATGAATAATACTTGTAATACTGGCATCTAAGTTTTTAGGTTTTTGTTCAGTTTGAGTACGGTAGGTGGAGGATGTTGATTTTCGGGTAAAAGAGTTAGTATTTCCACTAACTTGTCTAATATGGCTGCCTAGATTCTCCATATCAAATGGTTTCAAAATAAAGTAGGATGCACCAAGTTCAACCGCTTTTTTCGTAACATCTTCCTGTCCAAATGCGGTTAACATGATTACATTCGGCAAAACTCCTTTTTTAATTTCACGGAGGCGCTCTAATACTGCTAAGCCATCTAGGTGGGGCATGATTATATCTAAAACTAGAACATCAGGATCCGTTTGCGATAACATTTCTAAACATTCCTGACCATTGTGGGCAATCCCTGCAACTTCCATATCATCCTGGGACGAAATAAAGTCCTCTAATAATCCTACTAGTTCCCTATTGTCATCAACGACACATACTTTGATTTTCTTCACTTCCAGTTCCTCCTCAGGGTTCAAATCATAACCTCTATTTCAACTTACATTCCTAATCAGTTGTATTCTCCTAATTATATTCTAAATTAGAAATTCGACAATGCAACAAAAATTCCTCTCATTTTTTTAATATTTCTTAAAATAGTGATAAAATCTTATCTTTTCTTTGTTTTTCTCACCTTTTCGACGTAAAACGCGTTTTTTCCAATGTTTGGGTTATTTTTGTCGAAAAACTTTTATGTAATGGCTGTGTTAAACTTGGCTGTTGATTTCCGTTCCAGGCACTTCAATCAACAAAGTGTAAAAATTCAACATTAAACTGGAACACAGTCAATGTAAAAAAAGCAAAATAGGGATTTTTCCTATTTTGCTCCCAATTGTTAACTTGCTTTATTTTTTGGCATTTCATATATGTTAATTCCAGCTTCATCTAACATCCATTCGATGTGTACTCCGTATCCGGAGGTTGGATCATTAACAAAAACATGTGTAACAGCGCCAATTAGTTTTCCATCTTGAATAATTGGGCTACCGCTCATCCCTTGAACAATTCCTCCTGTTTTTTTAAGGAGTTTAGGGTCGGTTACTTTGATTACCATGCCTTTGGTTGCTGGAAACTTTTGCGGAATTGTGCTTACGATTTCAATATCAAATTCTTCTACTCGGTCATTATTTACAACCGTTAAAATTTTAGCAGGTCCTTCTTTAACCTGATGCGATAAGGCAATCGGCAGTGGTTTATCCATAACACCATTTTTTAAATCTTTGACCATCTCTCCAAAAATTCCAAATGGACTATTTTTTTGGATATTCCCAACTATCTCACGGTCCGACGAAAAGCGTGCAAGCTTTTCACCCGGGTCTCCGTTACTCCCTTTTTCAATAGAAGTAACCGTGGAACGGACAATTTGGCCGTCCTCTACAACGATCGGTTGTTTTGTATCCATATCAGATATTACATGCCCTAGGGCACCATATTTTTTTGATTGTGGGTGAATAAATGTCATTGTTCCAATTCCTGCTGCAGAATCCCTAATATACAAACCAAGCTTATAATTGTTTTCCCCTTTTTCTTTTAATGGGGTAAGTTTTGTAGTAAATTTTCCACTTTCTCGACTAATAACCATATTGAGCGCTTTACCTTCTTGTCCAGCAGTTTGCACATATGGTGCCACATCCGTCATTTTTTCTATTTTATTACCATTTATTTCTGTAATGATATCCCCAATTTTTATCCCTGCAATTTCACCTGGAGACTTTTTTCCCGAAATGGTATTGATTAAATGGTGGCCCACTACCAATACACCTACGGTATTTAACTTCACTCCAATCGACTGTCCGCCTGGTATAACCCTAAAATCTTTTAATACACGTACATCTACCTTCTTGATCGGTATCCCCGCATATTCTAACAGCATTTCATTTTTACCATTTTTAGATGCCGCCATTGAAACCGTGTGTTTTCCTTCATCCAAAGTGATATTTGAATTTTGAGAAACCAAAGAGGCTGATACCGGTACAGCCTTTTGAAAAGTATAGTCTTGTCCTTCGAAAACCGTAATAGTCTTGGGTATCGCGAGATATTGCTGTATAGGCTGAAAAAAAATAAGGCTAATTAATGAAACAAGGAGAATTCCACCAATAATCTTTCTAATTAGTTCTAACTTCAAATTTTTTCACTCTCCTCGCTTCTTTTCATTAAACTTAAATGGCTACATCTTTAATTTTGCCTCCTTGACAATCATTTATAACTTGGTTCAACATAAAAAAGCTACCCGAAATGGATAGCATTACAATTTTTATTAAAAATATAGTAAATATAGCTTTTCTGAATGGAAAAATGTCTAAAACTAACGATTAAGTCGGATCAGTGCTCCACTGCCGCTTTTCTTACTCTCTGCAGCTAAAAATAATAATTCTTCAGCATGTTTTTTTGTCAGGTCGGTTATTTCGGATCCAGAAATCATCCGGCCGATTTCATTAATTTTATCTTCAAGCTGCAATGGAGTAACAGAAGTCTTTGTTCTTCCGCCTTTAATAAGTTTGGAAATAAACAAGTGTATATCTGCCATCGCAGCAACCTGTGGCAAATGCGAAATACATAAAACCTGGGAAAGGCTTGCCACCTTATAGATCTTCTCGGCAATAGACTGAGCAACCCTGCCGCTCACCCCTGTATCTACTTCATCGAAAATAATTGAAGTCACGCCTTGATGCTGAGAGAAAATACTTTTTAATGCCAGCATAATTCGTGATAATTCCCCTCCTGAAGCAACTTTTGATAAAGGCTTTAGTGGCTCACCAGGATTAGTTGATATGTAAAATTCGACATGGTCCACCCCATTTTTGGTAAACTGCATTGGGTTAGACTCAAAGCGAATTTCAAAAACAGTCTTCGCCATATACAACTCTTTTAACTCTTTATGTATTAACTTTGTAAGTTTGTCAGCCCATTTTAGACGAATTTCCGTCAATTGTTTTGCTTCAAGCATTAAGTCTTTTTTTATCGAGGCTAATTCTTTTTCTAATTCGCTTATATGCGTTTCTTTATTTTGTAATGTTTCAATTTCTTCTTCAATTTTTCTGGCGTATTCTAATATTTCATCAATGGTTTTACCATATTTCCGTTTTAGGCGATTAATTTCATTTAGGCGATCTTCAATTTCGTGCAACCGCTGAGGATCAAACTCTAATGCATCTAATTCAGTTCTTAAGGACCGTGCAGCATCCTCCAATTGGTAGTAGCTGTTTGAAACCGCTTCATACATGTCCTTATATGCGCTATCAATGGCAGCAGCATCCTCGAGATGCCCCATTACCATACTAATCCAATCAAGCCCCTTTTGTTCCCCTTGTAAGGCGTTATGACTCGATTGAAGAGCTTCGAACACTCGTTCAAAATTATTCAGTTTTCTTTTTTCTTCAAAAAGTTCTTCATCTTCATTTATCTTTAAATTTGCATTTTGGATCTCATCCAATTGAAACGAAATAAGATCGAGCCGATGGGCAGTCTTTTGGTCATTTTCACTTAATGCTTTTAACCTTTGCAATGTTTGCTCATAACGCCGAAAAACCTGCTGATATTCCCCTTGAGATGGATAAATATCATCCGCACCAAATTGATCTAACAAGGTTAAGTGTCTCGACTCATCCATTAATTCCTGATGCTCATGCTGACCATGAATGTCAACAAGTGTTGACCCAATTTCCCTAAGAGTAGCAATCGTCACTAACTTCCCATTCACCCGGCAAATACTTTTACCCGACTGGGAAATATCCCGTCGTAATATAACCATTCCTTCATCAATATCGATGCCAAATTCAAGAGCTTTAGCAATGACAGGATGTTTACTATCATCCAGCTGGAAAAGTCCTTCAATTTCGGCACGCTCCTCGCCATGCCGAACAAACTCTGCAGACCCTCTGCCTCCAACTAATAAATGAATAGCATCAATAATGATTGATTTTCCTGCTCCAGTCTCTCCCGTTAAAACCGTTAATCCCTTTGAAAAAGTTACAGACAAGGATTCGATAATAGCGAAATTTTTAATAGATAATTCAGCTAACAAGGAACATTCCCCCAATTAAAGCATATCTAGGAACCGATTGGTGATTACTTCAGTATCCTCTGGAGTTCGGCAAATAATTAACATCGTATCATCACCGCAAATGGTTCCTAATATTTCTTCCCAATCCAGATTATCAATTAATGCGCCTATGGCCATTGCATTACCTGGCAAGCACTTCATAACAAGCAAGTGACCTGCTGCATCGATTCGCACGAACGCATCAATTAATGATCTTTTTAATTTTTGTAATGGATTAAATCTTTGGTCGGCAGGCAGGCTGTATTTATACCTTCCATCGCTTAAGGGAACTTTAACAAGATGTAACTCCTTAATATCCCTTGAAACCGTGGCTTGGGTTATATTGTAGCCTGCATTCTTCAGTTCATCCACTAAATCATCTTGTGTCTCTATGTCATTACTTGCAATAATTTCTCTTATTTTAATATGACGTTGGCCTTTATTCATTATCTCACCCCATAATCATTAAAAAAGTTTATCTATGTATTTTGTACTAAAACGTGCTTCTACCCATATGTTAGCCGATTTTTATAAACTTGTACATTTTTTCTTTAGGCTCTGTTAAATTAGGTTGTTGATTTCCGCTCCAGTCGCTCGCTTTCCGCGGGCGTGCCGGGGAGCCTCCTCGGCGCTTTAGCTCCTGTGGGGTCTCCCCTGCCCCGTACTCCCGCAGGAGTCGAGCGCCTTCCGCTCCAATCAACAGAGGTAAAAAACAATAATATCGTTTAACAGAGGCTGTGGATTAAGGGCCTTGAATACGAAGAGAAGGATAAGCCTCTGCCTATCCTTCTGAATTTTGTTTTGTTTTAAATTCCAAATGGGAGTCCTTTACAATTTCAGCAGGTGTGACAGGTAATTGATTGTCGCCCGTTTCCCGTTCGCCTTCCCATTTTAAGTGGAGCAAGTATTCAATATTCCCATCACCACCTGTAATTGGTGAAAAGGATAAGTTTTTAATCGTGTACCCTTGTTGGACCGCAAAATTTATGATTTTATCAATTACTTGAAGATGCACTTTCTCGTCTCTGACAATTCCCTTTTTCCCAACCTGTTCACGGCCTGCTTCAAATTGTGGTTTAACCAGAGCCACTACATCACTTCCAGTAACTAAAAGTGTTTTTAAAACTGGCAAGATTAAAGTTAACGAGATAAAGGAAACATCTATTGTGGCGAAATTCGGCATTTCTCCAATTAAATCAGCTGGTGTGACATAACGGAAATTGGTCCTTTCCATCACTACAACTCGTTCATCCTGTCTAAGTTTCCAGGCAAGTTGATTATAACCTACATCCAAGGCATAGGACATCTTTGCTCCATTTTGAAGTGCACAATCTGTAAAGCCTCCTGTAGATGATCCAATGTCTAATAGTACTTTATCTGCAACACTGACATCAAAAACTTTTAAAGCCTTCTCAAGCTTTAATCCCCCGCGGCTGACATATGGAAGCACTTTTCCTTTTATAGAAAGCGGGATATCAATTTTGACTTTCTCTCCAGGTTTATCCAACCGCTCCTCATTTGAATAAACAAGCCCTGCCATAATTGACCGCTTTGCCTTTTCCCTTGTTTCGATTAAACCTCTTTCTACTAGTAATACATCTAACCGTTCTTTATTTTTCATTTCTTAAGCCCTTTGTTGTTTTTTTCTAGCTAGAATGGAAACTCTTTTGACTACCTCTTCGGTTGTTAAACCAATCTCTTCAAGAAGGGAGTTTACATCCCCATGTTCGATAAATTTGTCTGGTATTCCAATTCTGTCAATGTGTGAATGATAAAAGCCATGGTTTTGCGAAAACTCAAGAATTGCACTCCCGAAACCGCCTTGTAATGCAGCCTCCTCAATGCTGAGAATCGGCATATGTTTTGAAAGGAGATTAGTTAGCATTTTTTCATCCAATGGCTTAATAAAACGGGCATTGACAACCTTGACAGATATCCCCTTCTTATTAAGGATCTCAGCAGCTTTTAACGCCATCGGTATGGTAGTTCCAAAGGTTAAGATTGCTGCATCATCGCCATCTTTAAGAACTTCCCATGTACCAATTGGAATATTATGATATTCCTGATCCATTGGAACCCCAAGTCCATTTCCACGCGGGAATCGCATCGCAATCGGCCCGTCATTATAATTCAGTGCGGTGTATACCATATGCTGGCCTTCATTTTCATCCTTTGGCATCATTAATACCATATTGGGAATATGCCTTAAAAAAGCTATATCAAACACACCTTGATGGGTTTCTCCGTCTGCACCTACCAAACCGGCACGGTCAATTCCCATAAAGACATTTAAATTTTGCCTGCAAATATCGTGAACAACTTGGTCATAGGCTCGTTGTAAAAAGGTTGAATAAATAGCAAGAAAAGGTTTCATATTTTGTGTAGCTAAACCAGCTGCAACTGTCGCAGCATGCTGCTCAGCAATCCCGACATCATACATACGCTCAGGGAACTCACTTGCAAAGCCTTCAAGTTTGGAACCCACAGGCATCGCTGGTGTAATTGCAACAATTCGGTCATCAGTTCGAGCAAGCTTACGAACAGTTTCACTTACAAGACTGCTCCAGGCTGGCGGTGGAGTTTTTGCTGGCTTAACAAAGGCACCTGTATCCATTTTATAAGGTCCAGTTCCATGCCATGTCCCTGTTTTGTCACTTTCCGCTGGCTGGTAACCTTTTCCCTTTTTAGTAATGACGTGCAGAAGGATTGGGCCTTCTGTCTTTTTGGCATAGCTGAAGTTTTCAAATAACGCTTCAAAATTATGACCATCAATTGGACCGAGATAGGTAAAACCTAGTTCCTCAAAAAACATTCCTGAAACAAATAAATATTTAAGGCTGTCTTTCACTCGCTCAGCAGTTGCGGCTAATTTCCCACCCACTGCAGGTACTTTTTTCAGTAGTACTTCCAATTCATCTTTAACCCACTGGTACTTTCCAGCTGTGCGTAATTGGCCAAGGATATTATGAACGGCACCAACATTAGGCGCGATTGACATCTCGTTATCATTTAAGATAACAATCATGTCTTTCTTCTCGTGTCCGATATGATTTAAGGCTTCCAACGCCATTCCACCAGTTAACGCACCATCGCCGATCACAGGAATAACAAAAGATTTTTCCTTTTTTAAATCTCTAGCTATAGCCATCCCCATCGCCGCTGAAAGAGATGTGGAACTATGACCCGTTTCCCATACATCATGCTCACTCTCAGTTCGTTTCGGGAATCCGCATAAGCCTTTATACTGCCGCAATGTATCAAACTCACAAGCCCTGCCAGTTAAAATTTTATGAACATAGGATTGATGTCCCACATCCCAAATAATCTTATCCGTAGGACTGTTAAAACATTTATGTAAAGCAATAGTTAATTCAACAACACCCAAATTTGGTCCAATATGGCCTCCAGTAACAGACAGCTTTTCAATCAAAAACTTTCGGACATCTTGACTTAAAGCCTCTAATTCGGTATTCGACATGCCTTTTAAAAAGGACGGGTCTTTTATTGATAATAGATCCATTTTTGGACCACTCACTTTCATACGTTTATGCATTCTCTGTTTAGTAGCTGTGTAAAAAGGACACATTCAGAAAATTTAACTCTGATTAAAAAATAGCCGCTAACACTTGAGTGATAACGGCATTGACAACGTTTTCTACAATGAAAATAATTATAACACACTTATTTCAATGCCTCAAATTCCGTATATTAATGGTCTCTTGAAGCAACTAAATCAGTTATTTCCAAAAGTAGGTTTGTATTCAATCCTGTCAGGCTTAAATACTTCTTTGACAGATTGATTTGTTTATGCAATGCTGCAGTTGCCCCTTCTAGTGTTAACAACTGCGGATAAGTACTTTTATGATTGTTAGTATCGCTTCCAACAGGCTTCCCAATTAATTGTTGGTTCCCAACTAAATCAAGAATATCATCCTGAATTTGAAAAGCGAGACCTAAGTGATGGGCAAATGATGAAAGGTTCTCTAATTGATCTTGTGTTGCATTTGCCATAATCGCACCCGCAAGAACACTAAACTTTAGTAATTTTCCTGTTTTATGTATGTGTATATACTCAAGTTCTTCTATAGTTAAGGATTTTCCTTCACCTTCCATATCGGCCACTTGGCCGCCAACCATTCCTTCTGTGCCTGCAGCCTTTGCTAATTCAATCACTAATTTTAATTTTGTTGCATCTGATGCAATCTCAGGAGGAATGTTCCCTATTACCTCAAAACTATAAGTTAATAATGCATCTCCAGCTAAAATAGCTATTGCATCACCAAAAACTTTATGATTTGTCGGCTTTCCTCTCCTTAGATCATCATTGTCCATGCTTGGCAAGTCATCATGTATGAGAGAGTATGTATGGATCATCTCAATAGCCGAAGCAGCAAAAAGCCCTTTTTGCGGCTCAACTCCAAATGAGTCTAAAGTAGCGAATAGTAATAATGGGCGTATACGTTTGCCACCTGCTTCAAGGGAATAAATCATCGATTCCTTTATGATTGGGGGGGCATCAAGCTTATTAACTAAAGTCCGAAGCTCCGAATCAAGCAGAAGTTTATATTCTTGTGCAAATGCATCTAGTAACCCGGTTCCCAAGTCTTATACCTCCTCGTCAATGGTAAAACTCTCTGTTTGACCGTCCTCCGTAATAATCTGTGTTAATTGGTCTTCAACATTTTTCAATTTATCATGGCAAAGTTTGGACAACTCCATACCTTCTTTATAGAAGATAATCGCTTCTTCTAAAGGTACGTCACCTTCTTCAAGCTTATCCACTATTTGCTCTAATTTAGTCATCGCTTCTTCAAAGGATAGTTTATTTTCAGTCTTCACGTTTTTCACTCTCCTTAATATTCTCGACTTTGCAAAATAGACTGCCATCTGTTAATTGAATCTGAACTTGCTCATTCATCCTCACTTGATGAATACTTTTTATCAGTCTGTTCTCTTCGGAATATGCTAAACTATAGCCACGTTCCATAATTTTCAAAGGACTTAATGCCCCTAAGGTGGAAAGAATTCGTTCAAATTCAGTTTGTTTTTTTGAAAATACCTGGAGCATGGCACGTTTCATTTCTTTATTGGTATGATCTAATCGTTTACTTGCTTCGTGTAAAGATTGGCTCGGATGGTTCCTTTGTAAGCGTTTATGAAGAGTTTCGTGTTGTCCTTTTTTAATTTGAGACAACCTAGACGCACCACGGACAAGCAGTTCTGTTAGTTTATCAACCTGCTCTAGTTTTTGTTCATATAGTCGATGTGGATAACGAAAGGCATAGGATTTCTGAACACGTGTTAACCGTTCTTTTTCTAACTGATATTTCCCCTTCATTGAACGAAGAAGGCGAGTCTGCCGCTGCAAGACTCTTTCCATTAACTCATCAATATGCGGAACTGCCAGTTCAGCTGCACCAGTTGGTGTAGGTGCACGTAAATCTGCGACAAAGTCGGCAATGGTAAAATCAGTTTCATGTCCAACCGCTGAAATGATAGGAATATCTGAAGAAAAAATTGTACGTGCAACGAGTTCTTCATTAAAGGCCCACAATTCCTCAATGGAACCTCCGCCTCGTCCAACTATTAGCACATCAATTCCGGTCATACTATTTGCTTGAGAGATAGCCTTGGCAATCGATGGTGCAGCATTTTCACCTTGTACAAGGGCAGGAAAGACAAGAATATTTGCAATAGGATATCGCCTTTTAATGGTAGTAATGACATCTCTAATGGCAGCCCCTGTGGGCGAAGTAATCACACCAATTGTTTTCGGATATAATGGTATCGTCTTTTTTGTTTCAAGCGCAAATAACCCTTCTAATTCAAGTTTTTGTTTAAGCTGTTCATAAGCTAAAAACAATTCCCCAATTCCATCTGGAAGCATTTCTTTGATATAGATCTGATATTGACCACTTGGTTCATATACCGAAATTTCACCTTTTACGATCACTTTCATGCCGTTTTCGGGTGTGAATTTCATAGTACGAGAGTTACTTGAAAACATAACGGCAAGAATTCGGGCCCTTTCATCCTTTAAGGTAAAATACATATGTCCGCTCGAATGCTGTTTAAAATTTGAAATTTCACCTCTTACATGCACATCTCGTAAATGCGGGTCTGCATCAAATTTTCTTTTTATGTACTTGGTTAGAGCATTCACAGTTAAATATTTTTGTTCCTGCATATGTAACTCCTTTTTTTACCCAATAATAAAGAACACTTCGATTAGCGAAAAACAGTCCTTATCTAAAATAACAGATAAGGACAATTTCCCCTCTAATTGCGGTCAAGACTCTCTGCAGCTGATTTTAGGGTATTATACATAAGCATCGTAATTGTCATCGGACCCACACCTTTAGGAACAGGTGTAATGTATCCGGCTTTTTCGGACACTTCAGCAAAATCAACATCACCACAAAGCTTTCCGGCTTCATTACGGTTAATACCTACATCAATGACGACAGCACCATCTTTTACATGCTCAGCTTTAATAAAGTTAGCTATCCCAACAGCAGCAATCAGGATATCCGCCTGATTTGTATGTAACTTTAAATCTTTTGTTTTCGAATGACAGTATGTAACAGTTGCATGCTGATTAAGGAATAATTGTCCCACCGGCTTGCCTACAATATTACTTCTCCCAACCACAACAACATGCTTCCCAGCTATTGAAATACCTGTCTCTTCTAGGAGGACCATAATTCCGTAAGGAGTACATGGGAGGAAGGCATTTTGCCCTGTCATCATTCTGCCAATATTTATTGGGTGAAATCCATCAACATCTTTAAGAGGAGAAATTGATTCAATCACTTTTTTCTCATCAATATGCTTAGGAATAGGTAACTGAACTAAGATTCCGTGAATATTAATATCATTATTTAACTCATCAATTTTAGAGAGTAACTCCTCTTCAGAAATCTCCTCTGGCAATTCAATTAAAACAGAATTCATTCCTAGTTCTTTACAGGCTTTTTCTTTATTTGTTACATATGTCCGAGAAGCGTGGTTATTTCCGACAAGGATAACCGCAAGTCCTGGTGTTACCCCAAGTCTTTTTATTCTGCTAACTTCTTCAGCTATTTCCATTCTTTTCTTTTCTGCAATTTCTTTTCCATTAATAATTATAGCGGTCATTTTCTCTTCACCCTTCACTTAATTCTCAAATCATTAATTGTTTTGCAGCTTATTTTTTACTTTTGAAAGGACACCATTAATAAACTTACTTGATTGGTCATCACCATATATTTTTGCTATTTCGATGGCTTCGTCTAAAATAACATTTTCTGGGACCTCTGTTCTAAAGAATTTCATTTCATAGGCAGCTATTCTTAATAAATTTCGATCAACTGTCGCTAAGCGGTCCATCGACCATTTTTCTAGATTTTCACTGATTAAATTGTCAATTGCGGCTTTTTGTTCGATTACCCCTAGAACGAGACTAGTAAGATATTCGTCCCCCGCCTCCCCTTCCAGTACATGTTCAATTGCGGCTGAAGGCTCAGTATTACTTATATCAATTTGAAAAAGTGCCTGCAATGCCTTTTCCCTTGCTGTTCTTCTTTTCATTATACATTTAACTCCTTTAGAGAAATTAATTAAATTTTGTCTATTTTTCATACACATCAATGGTAATAAGTCATAGAATAGGTTTCACATTAACGATAATAGCATAACTAAAAATGATTCGCACTCTAACCTTGTTATTTTTCCATTATGTAAGCACTTTTATTTAAAACTATATTCCAAAAATAGAAAAACCAAAGGAATAAACTCCTTTGGTTTCCATAATTTAGACTTCCGTGTCAATAATCTCTTGTTCATTCTTTTGGTTTTCAAATTGTATGCCCACTACATGAATGTTAACTTCCTCAGCATCGAGAGCAGTCATATTCAGCAATGCTTGCCGAATATTATCCTGAACTTTACTTGCAACAGATGGAATGGATATTCCAAACTTCATCATGCAATAAACATCAACTTTTATTCCTGACTCGGTTAGTTCCACTTTAACGCCTTTTCCGTGGTTTTTTTTCCCTAACCGTTCAACCACACCTGTTGCGAAATTCCCACGCATCGCAGCAACACCTTCCACCTCAGATGCAGCAATACCTGCAATAACTTCGATTACTTCAGGAGCAATTTCAACTTTCCCATGTCCGTTATTGCCTTGTTCCATTTCCAAGACACTAAATTCACTCATTCATAGCACCTCCAATTTTTAATGAGACTTCATCACATCATGCAATTCCAAGAATTTTGTATTAAAGCTGCCTTCTACAAATTTTTCATGATCGAGCAGTTTTAAATGGAATGGAATGGTTGTATGGATACCTTCTACAACAAATTCACTTAAAGCACGTTTCATTCTTGAAATTGCCTCTTCCCTGCTTGCGCCATATGCAATGACTTTTGCAATCATGGAATCGTAATATGGCGGAATCGTATACCCTGGATATGCTGCTGAGTCAATTCGTACACCAAATCCACCTGGTGGAAGATACATGTTGATTTTTCCAGCTGATGGAAGAAAATTCTTTTCCGGGTTTTCGGCATTTATCCGACACTCGATTGCCCATCCAGTGAAAGTTACATCCTTCTGGTTCAACTTTAGTTTCTCTCCAGAAGCCACTCGGATTTGTTCTTTAATGAGATCTATTCCGGTGACCATTTCCGTTACAGGATGCTCCACCTGAATTCGTGTGTTCATTTCCATAAAATAAAATTTCCGATTGCGGTAGTCATATATAAATTCTACCGTGCCGGCACCTGAATAATCAACTGCTTTCGCAGCTTTTACAGCCGCATTTCCCATCTCTTCTCTTATCTCTCCATCTAATGCTGGAGATGGGGTTTCTTCAAGAAGCTTTTGGAGTCTGCGTTGAATGGAACAGTCTCTTTCTCCTAAATGAATAGTGTTACCATAGGAATCAGCAAGGACTTGTATTTCAACATGACGAAAATCCTCAATATATTTCTCAATGTAGACACCAGGATTTCCAAAGGCTGTCATCGCTTCCTGCTGTGTGATACTAATGCCTTTTACTAATTCTTGTTCGTTCTTGGCAACACGAATTCCTTTGCCGCCTCCGCCAGCTGTGGCTTTAATAATTACTGGATATTGGATGTTTTTCACAAGTTCAAGCGCCTCATCGATGTCGTTAATAATCCCAGTTGACCCTGGGACAATTGGAACACCGGCTTCCCGCATGGTTTCCCTTGCAATATCCTTTGTACCCATTTTTGTAATCGCTTCAGGGCTTGGACCGACGAATGTAATATTGCATTCCCGGCAAAGCTCTGCGAAATCAGCATTTTCGGCTAAGAACCCATACCCTGGGTGGATAGCGTCACAAGCTGTTAACCTCGCTACACTAATAAGATTGGTTACATTTAAATAACTGTCTTTTGATGAAGTTGGTCCTATGCAGTAGGCCTCGTCTGCCAGCTGAACATGTAATGCTTCGCGGTCTGCTTCAGAGAATACAGCTACGGATTCAATACCCATTTCTCGACATGCACGAATAATTCTAACTGCAATTTCCCCTCTGTTTGCAATTAACAGTTTTTTTATCATCCTGTTATCGCTCCTAACTTATGGCTTTACTAAAAATAAAGGCTGGCCGTATTCTACTAATTGTCCATCTTTAACGAGGATTTCAACGATTTCTCCGTCAATCTCCGCTTCGATCTCATTGAATAATTTCATTGCTTCTACAATGCACACAATGGAATCTTTTGTGACGTTCGATCCCTGTTTAACATAAGCGTCAGCATCTGGTGTTGGTGAAGCATAGAAAGTTCCAACCATAGGTGAGACAATTTTGTGAAGATTTGTTGTATCGGCTTGCTTTACAGGTTCTTGCTTTTGATCTTCTTGGCTTACTTCCTGAACGGCAGCCGATGGTGTTGCGGTTTGAACGATTGGTGCTACTGAAGTTGGTACAGTTTCAATTACAGATGGAGCAGCACTAACTTGTGAAACATATGTAGCAGAAACATTTTTTTTCATTTTAATTTTTGAACCTTCGTTTTCATATACAAACTCATCAATACTCGATTGGTCCACCAATTTTATTAATTCGCGAATTTCTTGAACTTTTAACATTGAGTTACACCCCTCATACAACAAAATTATGACTAACTACTATAACTATACGATAATATCTAGTGAAAGTTCAATGATGTATATTTTCACCATAGAATATCCCACCCTCTGCCTTATCCCTCTATCTTAATATTTTTATGAACAAAAGGAAATTTTGGACAGTGGATGTCTCACAACATATTATTTTACCCTATATGAGGGTCCACAATCAAAAAAAAGGAAAGTCAGTGACTTTCCTTTTTGTTCGTAACTTATTTTGTTGGCTGGAATTCTACTGCTACATAATTGGTTTCACCAATTTCTTTTTTCACTTGTAAGATGATTTTATTTGCTTCAGTTGCGGAAGGCTTATTCTTAGATTTAACGGTAACTCGTACTTCCTCACCATCAGCTCTGACCAATGCATCTTCATAACCCATTGTTTTAATTAGCGTTTCAAGTATTTCTTCTTTTTGTGCAGTTTGATTTAATTTATCCATTTGGTCTTTTACTTTGCTGCGTTCGACAGCTGGAAGATCAGTTGATGCAAGCTCAGTCGTTAAATCCTCTTGCTGTTGACTTCTTAGGTCATCTAACTTCATTCGAAGTTCTTCAAACTCTTGATCACCAGCAACGGTTGATACAATTGTTTTATCATCTTTTGCTTCTGTTTTTGTTGTTGTTTTTGTTGTTGTTTTTCCTTTATTTTGTTCCTTGGCATCTTGCTGGATAGCTGCAAGATCATTACCCTTTTGCTCTGGTGATGTGATGTAATAAACAGATAATACAACAACTAAACTTAACATCGTTAATAACCAAACTGTTTGTTTTTTCAATAACATCTAAAAACACCCCTTTTATTTTTTAGGTCTTTTAAACTGGCCTGTTGATTTCTGCTCCAGGCACTTTGCTTTCCGCGGGCGGTCCGGGGAGCCTCCTCGTCGCTGCGCTCCTGCGGGGTCTCCCCTGCCCCGTCCTCCCGCAGGAGTCTTCGTGCCTTCCGCTCCAATCAACAGGGTGCCAATATCAACAATAAGCTTTAACACAGTCTATTTTTTAGGCATTACTGCGACCCGATGGCTTGGTACATCTAAGGCGCGTGTAACGGCTTCTACAATCCATTTTTTTACTTGAATATTATCTGCGCCTTTCGCGACTACTAGGACCCCTCGAATTTCAGGCTTTTTCGTTTCTACTACAATAGGAACCTCTTTTTCACCATTACGGATAATCACAAGCTGTTCATCTGTTGAGGCCTCCTGAACTTTACGTTCCCCGCCTTCTCGATCTGTTTCTTCTGTCGTTTGTGATTTGGAAACTCTATTTTTTTCTAGGACCTTCTTATCAGTTGAGTCGATGTTGACGACCACTGTCACATCGTTTACTCCTAGCATTTGCTGGAGGGCCTTCTTAAGTTGACTTTCGTATTTTTCCTCATATGCAGACACTGTCTTATTGCCGGAACCTTGGTTTAGACCAAATGCAGGTACATCTTCGGCTTCGACCTTATTATTGGCCGTAACCGGGATATCTGCTGAACTCGGGTTTTTTTTGAAAACAATATTGCCAACAAGCATAAAAGCTGCACCAATGCATAAAACAACGATCATATATTGGTATTTACCTGGCTTCTTTTCAGAACTTCCTTCGATTTTCAGTACCTTTTTAAGCCATGAAAATGGCCCCTGGTTTTTATTATCCATTTTTGTTATTACTCCCCCCTTCAATCGAAACTTCAACTGTTTTTTCGGTCACATTCCATTTTTGCGAAAGAAAAGCGGCTATTTTTTCAGTTTCTTCTGTTGAGCTTTTAGATGGAAGAGGTGTTTCTGTGTTAATTTCAATTTGTTTAATTGCTTCGACTGTCTTCACTTCATTTTCTGGTTGTTTCAGAAGAACCATAACCTTTTGGAGGTTTTCAGGGAATGCTTGGTCGCTTTCTTCATTTGTAGCTACATCAATTTTTGCGATCTCCAATCCGTATTGTTCCATCAACTCCTCTTTCACGTCCTTTTCCAGTTGGACAGCCATTTCTTCTAAAATATATGCATGTTGCAAGGCTTGTATTTCTTTTTTCTTCAAATCTATTGAATTTTTCATATTTTTTTCTCCAGGAGCTTGATATGAAGGGATAGATCCAAGTGCAGTTTCAAAATCCTTGGAGATCAATTTAAAGATTGGGGTTAGAATAATGGCAATTAAGAGGAGCCCCGTTACCATTTTCGTATATTTTTGCATACTTGAATTGGGGAGGAGCATATCAATTACCGTTGCTAATAAGATAAAAAGAATAATATTCGTTACCCACTCTATTAAAAAATCCATTTTTATCCCCCCTATCTGATCATCATCGTCAGATTTCCAGCTGCAACAATAACTGTTACACATAAAAAGAACATAAGTGACACGATACCCAGTGCTGCGAAAACATATATAACACTTTTACTAATAATATCTAGACAGGTAATGATTGGGCCGCCGCCTAACGGCTGTAAAATTGCAGCGGCAAATTTATATATGAAGGCAATCATTAATATTTTAATAGCCGGAAAGGCCACGATAATAAGTAAAATTCCTACCCCAGCAATACCTACCGTATTTTTTAATAGGACTGATGCACTAACGATCGTATCTGTAGCATCTGTAAACATCCTCCCAATTACAGGAATAAAATTTCCTGTCACAAACTTCGCTGTCCTAATCGTTATTCCATCAGAAACAGCCGCCGAAGCCCCTTGTACTGAGATTACACCAAGGAACACAGTTAAAAAGAGTCCCATAAGTCCAATACTCCAATTTCTTAGCAAGGCTGCTAGTTGTGACACTTTATATTGCTCGGACATCGTACTCACAATACTCAAAAGTGTAGCAAGAAAAAGGAGAGGCAGAATGATATACTGCATAAACAATCCGCTCATATTCATAAGAAATAAAATCACCGGATGAAAGAAGGCTGCTGAAATCAGGCCTCCTGATGCTGCAATTAATGCAAGTAAAAGTGGGACAAGAGCAAGCACAAACGAGATCATCGAACCGATTGCCTCATTTGTATAACTGATTGCGATATGGAAGCTGTTTAGGGCAATAATGACTAACACCATATAAACAATCGAATAGGCAACTTTGCTAATGGCGCTTTTCTCGAAAGCATTTTGCATTGACTGAAGGAACATACTAAAAATGGTTAACATAATCAATGAACCTAGTAATTTACCGTTTGCAACAAATTCTTGAAAGGCAAATTTAACGATTCCCAATCCCCATTGTTTTAAAGAAAATTTTTTCTCACCACTAATGAAGTCATACAAACTGCCTTTCTGACTTTCTGGAAGGAATCCCCCATATTTATACTTGATGTCCTCCCAAAATTGTTTAAGTTCTGTGATATCGAGCGATTTGAGCTGTTCATCAACCAACTCCTGGGGGGAAAGCGGATTGGTTTGATCTTTTCCCTCTTCAGCAGCTTGTACATTTGGAATCAATAAAAAAAAGAATACGAGAATGGTAATAGGAATAAACTGCCATCGCTGCTTCAATTTCCTTAACACCTCTTTTTCAGGTATGTCATTAACTTGGAATAAGCTTTATGATTGTTTCTATTAAAACAGTTAAAATCGGAATAGCCATTGCAAGAATAATAATTTTTCCGGCTATTTCAATTTTAGAAGAGAGTGCTCCCTGACCTGCATCCTTGGTAATCTGGGCCGCAAATTCAGCTATATACGCAATTCCAATAATTTTAAGGATCGTTTCAATATAAACCATATTCACATTTGCATTCACTGCAAGTTTTTCAAGCATATGAATAATTTCATATATTTTATCGACTAAAAATAGGAAAATGACACAACCTACAAAGACGACTAGGAGAAAAGCAAAATTAGGTTTTTGTTCCTTTACAATTAATGCGAGAAAGGTTGCTACGAGTGATATGCCGACGATTTTTATGATTTCAATCTTAGGGCCCCTCCTTTATTGAAATAAAAATACGGATTTAATTTTTTGAAAGAGATCATCCACAATGGAAGCTACCTGGAATAAAATATAAATAAACCCAAACAGCGTGACCCACTGAGCGTATTCTTTTTTTCCCACTTGGTCCAAAACGGTATGCAAAAAGGCAACCACGATTCCCACACCGGCAATTTTAAATATGATATCCACTTCTAACCCCATTGCTTTTCCCCCTAAAATAATAAAATAATCAGTAATAACCCTGACAAAAATCCCAGGCTCTTTACCATTTTTTCGTATGTGGCTTGTGCTTGAACCGCTTCTGCCTCTTCTCTTTCTAGATGTGTCAGTGTCAGCATAATGTGTTTTTGCTGGGAGATCCGATCATGCCGGCCTAGGGTTTCCCCGAATTGCTTCATAATTTCAAATTCTCCCTGCTTTAATGCTGTGGAACTCCATATATCTCTTAAACTCGTTTCCCAGGCTTCTTTAACCGTTGTCTCTGTGTCTGTTAATTTCTTGGAAAAGGCTTCAAAAAAGGGCGAAAGTGGTTTTGATAATTGGTCGGCTAACCTTCGGGCCGCTTCGTGTAACGGTGTATGACCATACATGATTTCTGCTTCAAGTGATTGAAGTGCAGACCTTAATGCTCTGAGCTGTCTTGGCCGTTCACTAAAGCGTCTGGAAATCTCAAACCCAATCCAGGTTGTCGCGACAATTATGAAAACAGCACCTATTAGCTTAATCATTTATGTCACTCTCACTTTTTGATTCATTTCATTTCCATTCACATCTAAAATGTGTGTAATTGTACCTGGTCCTGATGACCTATCAAGAACAATAAACCGTTGAAAGATTCTTTGTTCGAGAATATATCGTAGAGATGGTCTGTTCTTTACTTCTTCAATGCTCGTCCCATGTGTGGTCATCATCAAAGTAATTCCTGCATGAACAGCCTCTTGGATCGCCTCACTATCTTCTTTCCGTCCGATTTCATCAACTACCAATATATCTGGACTCATAGAGCGGATCATCATCATCATTCCTTCAGCTTTCGGACAGGCATCTAATACATCTAAGCGGTCACCAAAAGTCAATTGTGGGATTCCATGAACACAACCGGCAATTTCACTTCGTTCATCTACAATTCCGACCTTACTTGACTCTATTCCGCTTACTCCGAATCCCGAGGAGGCAATTCTTGCAATATCACGAAGTAATGTTGTTTTACCGGTTTGGGGCGGTCCAATCACCATGGTATGCATCCATCTGCCTTGATAGATGTATGGTATAAGAGGTTCTGCTATTCCCACCTTCTCTCTGGCAATCCGGATATTAAAAGAGGAAATATCTCTAATCGCCTTCACCTTGCCACCCTCTAGGATTACCTTGCCTGCGAGTCCAATCCGATGTCCTCCAGAAACAGTGATAAACCCCTGCTTAAGCTCCTCTTCAAGTGTATAGATGGAGAAATGACTTATTTTATTCATTAGATGAATAGCATCTTCTGGTTGGATAATATAGGATAAAAATCTGGGCTTCCCTCTCATTGTTATTTCAATAGGGCGATTGATGCGAATACGAATTTCTTCTAATTCTTCTTTTAGGTTAGGAGGGATTTTGCTGATTAGGTCTGCTATTTTTTTAGGTAAAAAGTTTAAGATTTTTTCCACGTGTGCAACCTCCTCTTATTTGCATTTATCATTATTTAAAATGTATGCCTGCTTGGTCACATTATGACTTTCAAATCTGTCAATTCTTTTTCAATATCCTAGATTATTGCTAGAACAAAGTTTGATAAGTTAACAGGAATGAATTAAATCTCAGAACGTATCATAAGGTAAACCGTGTTTTATAGGAAAGAATATCCACCAAGGAGGCGTTAAAAAGTGTACAATTTCAATTCCCCTCCCCTTGACCGCAATAGACACCCTCACAGGAGCAACTTAATTAAAGTATCAGGTGAGGGAGAAATAGACGTACAACCTGACTCAGCTTTAGTAAACTTAGGGATTATTACTGAAAGTAAGCAATTAATCACGGCGCAACAACAAAACTCCGCTGAAGCAACTAAAGTAATCGACTCACTTATTGAACTAGGTATTACAAAAAATCATATTCAAACTTTCGATTATCGTATTGAATCCGATTATGATTATGATCAAGGGAAACAAATATTTCGCGGCTATAAAATTACTCATATTTTAAAAGTAATAATTGATGATTTATCAATCATTGGAAAGGTTGTAGACACCGCTGTTCAGAATGGGGTAAACTACGTCTCTAATGTTCAATTTACTGCAAAAAACAAAGAATTATTTTATCAGCAGGCCTTAGTTCTTGCTGTAAATAATGCCTCTGAAAAAGCTAAAACCATTGCAAGCACCATAAAGGTTTCATTAAAACCAACTCCAATTCAAATCATCGAAGGAGGAAGTACCGTCCAGCCTGTCTTTAATCAGTCTGCCACTTTCGTGAAAGGAATGACTTCCACACCATTAGAACCGGGACAAATAAAAGTCAAAGCAGAAGTAATCGCCGATTTTAAATTTACTTCCTCACATTAAAAAAGGATTGAACCAATTTTTAGGTTCAATCCTTTTTTGTGGTTTAATTATCATATTTCTTTGCCCAATTATATAATTGCATTTCTGTAACTGGACCATTAAAATGCTCTCTTATTACCCCTTGTTTATCAATTACAAAGGTTTCAGGCTGCCCTGTCACATTATACATTTTCGAAACTTTAGCATTATAATCGAATAAATAATTCATTCCAGCTTTATTTTTCTCAGTTACTTTATTAATCTTATCCATGGTCTCTCCGCGATTAATCATCAGAAAATTATACTTATCCCCATATTCTTTTTGGAACGATTCTAGTTCCGGTAACTCTTCCTTACACGGAGCACACCATGAGGCAAAATAATTCAAAATGACAACCTCTCCCTTAAAATCACTGAGTTTGGTTGTACTTCCATCTAAATTTGGCAATGAAAAATTATACGCTTTATCCCCTACATCTGTATGTTTGCCTTTTGTTACTAAACTATAACCAAAGAAACCGAACATACCTACAATAAGAATCAATACGAGTAATTTAATGACCCGCTTGTTCATCGTACTTCCTCCTGACACCTCTAAGGTTCTATGCAAAAGGCCTGTAAATTCTACACAGGCCCTAAATTACATACTAATTATTTTTCTAGTTGTTTTAAGAATTCAATTTCTTTCTTCAGTTTTGTATGTCTCTTCCCAAGTATTAGCATATATGAGAATATAACAACCCACGCCACTGAATACGCACCATACATAAATTCAAATCCCATGATAAATTCCTCCTATTTTTCCAAGTCTTCTCGTAATTTTTCTTTATACTGCTCAACTTTAAGTTTCATTTTTTCAAAGGAAACACCTTTATGAAGAAGGTAAGAATAAAGAATGGTAAATGCCGCAAGTGAAACAAACAGGGCTACTAACATGGTACCTTCAATACCTCCACCTTTTTGTGAAGGTCCCTCACCAAATACAATTGGGTGAAACTTTGTTTGCCACCAGCGAATCGCGAAGAATACAATCGGAACATCAGCAAACCCGATAATTCCAAATACAGCAGCCAGCCTGGCTTTTTTATCCCAAACTCCATCCATTTGTCGGATCATTATGTAGGCAATATAGATAAAAAATAGAATCAACGTGGTAATTAACCGCGGTTCCCATACCCACCAAGTATTCCATGAAGATTTTGCCCAAATCGGACCTGTCGTTAAAACGATGATTGTAAACACCACTCCAATTTCCGCAGAAATATAGGCATAGGTGTCAAATATTCTTTTCCGTTTGATTAAAAACAATATACTAAATACAAATGTTACAAAGAATGCCATGAATGCAAGCCAAGCAGAGCTTACATGGAAATAAAAGATTTTCTGGGCTGCTCCCATCGTTACTTCCTCAGCAGCAAAGATAAAGATAAAATACAAGGCAGCCAGCATCGAAATAAATGTCGCACCAAATAAAATTTTTGACAGATCCAGGTTATTTTTAACAGTTAATTGAGTTCCAGGAAGCACTGCTTTCTCCCGTTCGAGATTTATACTCATCACTTAAACCTCCAGCACATAATCTATTAATAAGAAACACACAACAAAGAAGATAACATCGTAAGCTGTAACCAACTGAATCCACGCCACGGCACTTGAAAATTTCTCCATGTTGGTTAGGATGATTCTTGTCGCTTGGACAACACCGATTAAGATGGGTGTTGTTATCGGAAACAGTAAGAGCGGAAGCAGCATTTCACTGCTTTTAGAATTGGCTGCTAATGCAGCAAGGAATGTACCAATCGCAATAAATCCAAAACTTCCCAGGAATACAACTAAGATAAAATATGGAAGACTTCCATAGAATTTGAAATCAAATAATAGGAACAAAAACGGGATCGAAACAAGTTCCACAATCAGCATCATGGTAAAATTGGCTAAGAACTTTCCTAAATAAATACTGGCTGCCTCCATTGGTGCCACCAATAATCCTTGCATCGTATCATTCCGCTGCTCTGAAATAAACGACCTGTTCAAACCTAAAATTCCTGCAAAAACGATAATGACCCAAATCACCCCCGGAATAACTGCTTTGGTTGTATTATTAGCAGGGTCAAAGGCAAAGCTGAAAACCACAATCACTAGACCAGCAAATATAATTTGTGTGACCATTATTTGCTTTGTTTTTAGCTCGGAATATAGATCCTTTTTAGCTAGTAAGAGGGCTGTTCGAAAAATGTTCATGATACTCCCTCCACTAATTGTTCATATTTCTCAGAAACATATCCTAAGTTTTGATTTTCAATCCTAAAATCATCGACAATCTTTCCATTTTTAACAATAATAATCCTGTCGCAGATTTCAGCCGCTTGTTTAAAATCATGTGTTACCATCAAAGTAGTCGTCCCTTTTGCTTTCATAGAAAGGATCACATTATTCAATATCCCAATAGCCCCTTGGTCCAACCCGGTGTGCGGCTCGTCCAATAAGAGGATTTCTGGTTCATGAACGATGGCCCTTGCGATAGCAATCCTTTGAATCATCCCGCGTGAGAAGTTCTTTACAGGTTCATTCAAAAAGAATGATAAGCCTACCTCTTTAACAAGCTCCGTTGCTCGTTGTTCAACATTCTTAACACCATATATATTTCCGAAGAAGACAATATTTTCTAATGGTGTGTAATGATCATAAAGCAAGCTGGAATGGGGTAAATAACCCATTATTTTTTTTATTTTTATATGGTTTTTTTTCAAATCCATACCATTAACCTGTATCAGTCCTGATGTAGGTTTTATTAAGGTTGCCAGCACTTTAAGAAGTGTACTTTTCCCTGCTCCATTGGGTCCGAGTATGGCAACTGTTTCGCCTTTACTGATTAAGAGGTCTACACCACGCAAGATAAGTTTATTATCGGCTTGCTTCGTTAGCTTTTTTATTTCTATCATATGAAGTCTCTCCCATCCCAGCTGCTACTCTACAAAGTTACGCAGATTTAATTTTACTTGGACAAGATGTTGTTTATATGCCTCAAGCTTTGCGTGGTATTCATCCTCTGAAAGCTTCCCATCACCGAAGGATTCTTCCAATTCTATGATCTTATCCATAATTGCTTTTTGCTTGGTCATTAATAGTTTAAATGCTTTCTCTTCCTTATCTGCCCCAAGGCGTTCATCAAGTATTCTTGCTTTCCTCCTAAAATAGATATAATAAGAGATTCCTGCAATGACAATCGTCACTAAAATAATCAAGAACACATGCGGGTTAAAGCGATGTATTGGGGATTGTGCCCAAATTCTTAGATGACCAGGATTATGGAAAGCAGGCGCTGTGTGTGTGACTGAACTATTATTTCCACTTTCACTAGTTGTTTCCGCTTCTTTGGTTTCATCTGCCGGTGGCTGAACGTCTTTGTTATAAACCAGAGTAAACGCCTGATTAGCCTTAAGTCCTTCAATACTATAGCCAAAGTAATTTTGATCATCAAATTTGAAGCTGCCTTGACTTGTCGCTTCAGCGCCTTTTACTTCAATACTTCCTCTTCCTTCTGGAACGAGAATCTGCATCATTTGTACGGAATAGTCAGATCTTAAACTTATTACTTTCCCTTTTGCCATTCTATAACTGTATGGCAATACCATCGTTTGATTGGCTGGAATTGGTGTGGTTGTAATGAACCCCTTATTCTTCTCTTTAAAGGCAATTTGATTATCTAAAAAGTTAAGATCTTCTGCTCCTTCAGGAAGGGTTACATTTAAGACAGCTTCGCTTTTTCCGTCCCCTTTATATACATGGTCTGCGGTATTTGTATAGTTAACCATATTCATCATATTCGTCCCGCCGTCTTCTGTAGGACTAATCACGATATAATGCATATCAATTGAAACCTTTGAATCTGATGCCGCTAATCCATGTAAAGGGATTAACAGCATCAGCCCGAGGAAGAAAACGGTGATTTTATTGATCACTTTCCTTCCCCCTTTTTGTTCTTATAGGTCTTCATCTGAGCTTCAATTTCTTTTTCCACTTCATCCATTAATTCTCTGTCGATATTCGTTATCATTAATTCTTCTTCTTCCTTCATAATACTAGCCACTTCTGTCTCATATTGTTTCTTTAAATGCTTATAATCAGCGTGTGAGATTTTATCCATCTTGAACTCAAATTCTATTTCATTAAGAGTGGTCAAAAGTGCTTCTTTGGTAGCATTGATATCTTTTCCTTTAGAAGAAACCTGTATATACGTATCCCACTTAAATAAAGGTGATAAGATTAGAAATAGACAAGCAAGCGCTAAAATGGTAGTAAAAATCATCGAAATGACGGTGATATCTTGCATATTGTTCACATCCTAAAGATACTTTTTGCGTTCTTCATCAATGATTGAGGAAAGGATTTCTCCTTCTACTTCATCCCCGGGACTCTCGTATTCCGCCACATCTTCTTCTGTTGCTTTTTTCTTCACCCATTTACGGATGATGAAAAACACTGCAATTCCTGCTGCTCCTATTACAACAAACGGCAGTACCCAAGCGGTTAGGCTAAAACCACTTTTCTCTGGTGAAGTTAATATCTCTTCCCCATAAATATTGACGTAATATTCACGAATTTTATCCTTATCCCAGCCCTTGTTCATCATATCAACTAAGTCTGCTTTAAACTCAGTTGTTAGATTACATGTATTCGGATCACATTCATAATGATCCTGACCGCAGCCACATGTGCAGGCGAATTGCTGAGCAACAGCTTTGAATTCGGCAGATTTATAGTCAATCTGTTTTGCAGCTTCCGCACGAAGGAATGATCCTTGAAATATGGCTAAGATAATGAGGAGCCCCATATATATTTTACTTTTCATATTAAGACACCTCTTTACGAACTCCTGTGTATCTCGGAGTTACATTTCCATATTTTCCGTTCCAGACGGCGAACAGTGCGCCAATAACAATCATGAATGATCCAATCCACAACCAATTCATCATGGGATTAACTTTTACAACAAAGGTAGCTTTTCCATCGTCTTCCCATGCGCTTAATACGATGTATAAGTCTTCCTTAAGTGAGGATATAATGGCCACTTCAGAAGACGGCTGTTCCCAGTTTCCATAAAAAACCTTTTCCGGCTGATATGTGCCCAGCTTTTTACCATTTCTAAACACAGTTACATCGGCATAAACGATGTCGTTAATTCCTTCTTTTTTCTGATCTAGCCGTTCATAGTTGATTCGATAATCTTGTAATTCAATTGACTTTCCTAAATCGACCGTTTTCATTGTTTGTAAATCATAGTTCTGCGAACCAATAATCCCCATCGTAATAAAAGCAATTCCAAGGTGAACGATATATCCGCCATATCTGCGTCGATTTCGGATCATTAAGCGATAGAGGGCAACTAGTGGAGATTCCTTGGTCATCTTTCTTCTGGCTTTCACACCTCTATAAAACTCTAAGAAATGAGTTATTAATAATAGACTGATAACACCGTAACCAATGACTGCCCAGGCCTTTTGAATTCCTAGTACTACCATTAAAATCATCGCTAGAATTGCTAGGATTGCCGGAATCATAAAGTTTTTCCTAAGATTTTTTACGGTAGATTTCTGCCAAGCAAGCAATGGACAAACCGCCATGATAAACATCATTGATAATAAAATCGGTGCTTCAACCTTATTAAAGAATGGGAGTCCCACCGTCACTTTTGTACCCCGGACTGCTTCCGATACTAATGGGAAAATGGTTCCCCAAAATACTGCAAAGGCGGCCCCAACAAGTAATAAATTATTAATTAAGAAGCTGCTTTCTTTAGACACAAAGGAGTTAAATTCACCTGCACTCCTTTTTAGCAGATTGTATCGGCTCATCAATACATAAAGCGCTCCAATCACCGCCACGCCCATAAAGATTAAGAAGTATAATCCTAGATTTGAATTGGCGAAGGCATGGACAGAAGTCAATACCCCGCTTCGTACAAGGAACGTGCCAAATAAAGTAAGTGCATAGGATACAATGATTAAGCTAATATTCCATACCTTTAACATGTTTTTTCGTTCTTGAATCATAACAGAGTGCAAGAATGCAGTAGCCGTTAGCCACGGCATAAAGGAAGCATTTTCAACTGGATCCCATGCCCAGTATCCGCCCCACCCAAGTTCAACATAAGCCCATTGCCCGCCAAAGATATTACCCAGACTTAAAAATAACCAAGCAATAATCGTCCAGCGTCTTGTCATTTTAATCCAGAAATCATCAACATTTTTCAAAATCAGTGCGGCCATCGCAAAGGCAAATGGTATGGCAAGTCCAACATATCCTAAGTAAAGTGTGACTGGATGTATAATCATACCAGGGTTTTGAAGCATTGGATTTAAGCCTTTACCTTCGATTGGAATCTCATCTAATAGAATGAAAGGTTTCGCTACAAAGCCTAGAATAAAGAAGAAGAAAACAGCATTAGCTAGTAAAATGGCAGATATGTATGGGACCATTGGGTTCCCCTTTAACTTCCGTGAGAAAGCAATCATACAGGTATATAAAGTTAAGAAAAACGTCCACAATAACAACGATCCCGCATTACCAGCCCAGAGTGCCGTCAGTTTATAGATAATAGGGAGCTCACTGCTTGTGTAATCATGAACATATTCATATTGAAATTGAGAGGTTGCTAAAAGGTAGAACAATGATAGCATGGCAAGTGAGGAACAAACTAATAATGCTATTAATCCACCTTTACCACTGTTAACGTATTTTTGATTTTTCTTGCTAATCCCCAACGTGATAATAAGAAGAGAATAAATCGCAATGGCTAAGCCTATATAAATTGTTGCATTGGCAAATAAATACATTTCGTCACCTTCTTAAGTTAGCCTGTTATTTTTCATTCGGTGTTTTATTTAACTTATCTTTATGAGTCTCGGGGTCGTAATCCTTGATATCTTTTCCTTCATATTTGGACGGACATCTTGTTTTTACTGTTTCTGCAACAAATGTGTTCTTTTTGGTTGGTGCTCCTTGGAGAATCGTGATAACACCTTCTGAAAAATTATCCGGCTTAGTTCCGTTGTGAATGACGTGCATAACATTGCCGTCGTTATCCTTCACATCAAATTTCAATTCAATTTTGTTAGCATCCCATTTAATCGAGTCTTCAATTAATAAACCCTCAACCGTAACAAAATCATCTTTATGTTGTTCTTGAGTAGCCAATAGTTCTTTCATTGTTAGTTCAACTCCACTTGATCCAGGAGTTGCTGCCATCAAAAGGAAAACAATGGCGCCCGCAATAATAAATCCACCAAGCATGACAATCGTATTTTTTTTCATCCTGCTCACCTCATTAGATTAGTTTTTTCATTTCCTCTTCGTACATTTCTTGATCAATCTTTCCTGTTAACAGCTTTTTTCGTAATTCTTTCTTTTCCTCAGAATTTGTGATCTTATTGTCCTTTTTTGCCGTTTGAGTTTGTTTCTTTGGTTGTGTTTTAGGTTGTTTGGTAACCTTAGACGCTGATTGAGAATTTCCTTTTAAGCCTAGGAATATAAAGAGGCCTGCTATAACAATCGCTATACCAATGATTGCTGCACCACCAAGTCCGATAATTGGACGTTTGGAAGTACCGGTAGTTCCACCATTTTTAACAACTTGATCAGTTGCAGTTACACCACTATGGTTTTCATCGTTTGGCGGCTGCTGTTTGTTTATAGCTTCCATCGTAGATTCCGTATCATCTTTTTTATATGAAAAGGAGTATTTTAAGCCTGCATCAGCTTTTATACTTTTATATTGGTAGTAATAAAGCTCTTCTCCATATTCATTTTTCGAATTGTTCTCGGCCTTCGGCTCAATTTTTATATCCTTAGCTTCCATCGGAGCATAAAAAATTACATCTAAAAGATCGATAGTAGCTTTATTTTTAAGCTCATATGTAAAAGTCTTGTTATCCTTCACTTTGATTGACTTTGTATAATACTCAATTACAAATTCGTAAGTCTCATTATTCTTAATCGCCTTAGCTGGCTTCCAAGTAATAAGTCCTTTTTCTTTATCAACATCATACGGACGCTGTACTTCAGGCTTATCTTTCTCAGGGAATTCTGCTACTAAGAAGGCTTCAAATCCTTTTTCCATTGCTGGAACGGCAATCTCTATCTTGCCATCATAATCTTGACCACTTTTATTGGTAATGGTTCCGTACTGACCAACTAATAATGACGGAATATCACGTGACCAACCTTCGGGATAATCAAACTCTGGCATTACTTGAATCTGCATTTCCTTAAAAGGAAATTTTTCTGCAGGAAAGGCTGTTTCAGCACTAGCCTGCGGGATGATGAAATTCGTTAAAAATGATGCGATTACGAATAATGCCAACCACTTTTTCTTTAGCATCTTAATCCTCCTTGACTTGAAGAAAATACTATTTTTTACTATAGTCCTCTTTGGAATAAATATAATCTTTATCCGATCTTATTTGTTGAATCACTCTTGAACATTTTGTTAAAGGATATAAATCGTTGCGTTTTCGTCAAAAATCCACAACAAATTGTTCACATTTGGTCCCTATTCAAAAAAAGACCTGAATCCACTTGATAGATTCAGGTCTTACAACAATAGTATAGTTTTTACTTCTCCAACGAACGGATATAAGTAACAATATCGGTAATATCCTTTTCCTTCAGTTGACGTGCACCTTCTAAACCTTTTAATGAAGGTCCCATCCGTGTTTCTTCACGCCCATAAGCTGCATCAATCCAAATTTGTTTATCAGTAGTGTATTTCAAATATTGTGGATTAGAAAGCGCTGTTCCCATTTTCTCCTTACCAATACCAGCTTCACCATGGCAGTTAAGGCAATACAAGTTAAATTGCGCCATCCCACGCTCAGGATCACCAGCAATTGTTTTTGGAGTATCAAATGTTATTTCCTTTGTTTGCCAGTCTCTAATAAAAGCAACAAGATTCTTTAAGTCCTTGTCTGATAGTCTGGGACCGTAGGCAGGCATAACCGTGCCATCTCTTCCATACTTCATATAATTATACAAATCTTTATCAGATACATTGCTTAAAAAATTCTGGCTATTTAACGCCGTTCCAGTTTTTGAGCCTTCTCCTTTTCCAGTCTCACCGTGACAGGAGATACAATTTTTTTTGTAGATTTTCTCACCTGCAGCAATAGCCTCTGACTTCTTGCTATTAAAAATGCCACTATTACTAATACAGACAATAATGCCAATAATAATCAAAATATAAAATCCGATTAATATTTTCTTCATGGGTTACCCCTTACTTAGGTTCGGGCGTTGGGGTTGGCTCCCCAATATCTTCATATTTACCTGTAATTAATTGATAAATTTTATTAGGACTTTTTCCACTAAGATGCATCTCAACTGCATCTCTAGCTATATCGATACAAGTGTCGCAAGATATTCCGTGTGAATCCCACTCTGTCACTGCATTATTTTCACCAACCTGTTTTACAAAGCAATCTAAATTGCTCTTATGCCCTTCGACAACGCAACCACAATAGCAAGGAACCGAAGCTACAACTTCTGGATAAGTTGCAGCCATAACATAAGTTTCATTAATCTTTTCAGATGTATTCAGAACAAAATCTGGTAATGGCGAATGTTTTTTATCAAGTTTCCAGGTTTCATCACTTAGTTTGGAACTGCATCCAGCTGCAACAATGGCAAACAAAATCCCAAGGAACAAGAGAGATGTAATTCGTTTCAATATCTGTTGCCCCCCTTCCCTATAGTATTAAATACTCTTTAAGTTTAGCAAAAAGAGATTAGTCAAAATGTAACTAAATCTTACTATTTCGTGAAGTTTTTTAAGTAGTTTAAGTTATTAACTTTTTCCTCATTGCTTATTCATCCTTTATTACATATTCATCATATCGTGACTAGAAGGTGAACCGGTTCCAAGTGATGGGTCAATCATCCCAAATATCATTGCGATGTGAGCAACTACTAGAAAAATACTTACAAATATAGCATGAATTTTCAGTTTTTCTTCCTCAGTTTTATGTCTGAAAATAAGACCTAAATCAAGCAGCGCCATGCCAAGAAATGGGATGATTCCAAGTAAATAGAAAGTAACAGCTACAACGTCAATCCAACCTTTCCACTCCCCGTTAACAGTTAATGGTATATATGCCGATTTCATAAGGTACATAAATATTCCGGTAAAATACAAGCCTGCAAAGATACCTGTTACTTTATTCAATTTTTTTAGTGCACCATCTAATTTTCTTGTAAACAATATCGCTATTTCCGAAATCGCAAGGATTTCTGCACAAATGACTGGAACCGCCATAAAAATCAATAAATTCCAAGGTTGATTGTCTGCTAATAATCCCATATAATGCGTCATATTCATATTCATATTCATCTTCTCCTTTAATTTTTCTACATCCCTAATGTAGTGAAAAAGTGTGCAGAAACTTAGGAGAAAGTATGGAGAAATTGTTAAAAAAAAGCCTTAATCCGTAATTATCGGACTAAGGCTTTGATCATGATTATGCACGAGAAACGTATGAACCATCAGAAGTGTTAATAATTAATTTATCACCTTGATTGATAAAGAAAGGCACTTGAACATTAAGTCCAGTTTCAAGAGTAGCATTCTTAGTACCGCCGGAAGATGTATCACCTTTAATCCCTGGCTCTGTTTCAGTCACTTCTAAAGTAACGTTGTTTGGTAATTCAATCCCTAGGGTTTCATAGTTAAACATCATAATGTGTACTTCCATGTTTTCTTTTAAGAACTTTAATTCATACTCAATGTTCGCTGCTGGTAATTCTACTTGCTCATAAGATTCCATATCCATAAACACATGATTATCGCCGCTTGCATATAAATATTGCATTTTACGATTATCAATTTGAGCTTTCTCTACTTTTTCACCTGCACGAAACGTTTTTTCTTGAATGGCACCATTACGTAGGTTACGAAGTTTGGAACGAACAAACGCTGCACCCTTACCTGGCTTTACGTGTTGGAAATCCAGAACACGCCATAGGCCTCCATCAACTTCAATTGTTAATCCTGTTTTAAAATCATTTACAGATATCATGTTAAAATCCTCCTAAAATCGTTACAGTATTATTAGTTCTTTTGTAGAATGTGTAAGTGCTTCGTTATGGTCTTTTGTAATCAACGTATCATCTTCAATTCGAACACCGCCGAGACCTGGGATATAAATGCCCGGTTCACATGTTACCACCATGCCAGGTTCTAAAACGACATCTGATTTCATCGACAATCCTGGACCCTCGTGAATCTCAAGTCCTATTCCGTGTCCAGTTGAATGTCCAAAGTATTCACCATAACCTTTTTCTGTTATGTAATCTCGAGTGATTGCATCTGCTTCTTTACCGGTCAATCCTGGTTTGATTCCCGCCATCCCACGTAATTGGGCTTCAAGAACAATATCATAAATCTCTTTAAGCTTGGCATCCGGCTCACCAACTGCCACGGTTCTTGTAATATCAGATACATAACCATTGTAATAACATCCATAATCCATTGTTACAATATCTCCAGCCTCAATAACTTTGTCACTTGCCACACCATGAGGAAGTGCAGAGCGATGACCTGAAGCAACAATCGTATCAAATGAAGAAGATGTAGCACCAGCTCTTCTCATAAAAAACTCTAACTCATTCGATACTTCTAATTCCGTTTTTCCTGGACGAATGAAGTCTAAAATATGTTTAAATGCAGCATCCGCGATATCAGCTGCCACCTTTAATATCTTAAGCTCTGAATCCGTCTTTATCAAGCGTAACTTTTCAATTACTCCGGAAATTGGTACTAGTTCAGCTTCCAATTCCTTATCATATAATTTAAAAGAAGAAAACGTTAGAAAATCCGCTTCAAATCCAAGCTTTTGAATACCAAGTTTCTTTGCTTGGACCGCTACCTCCTCAGGGATAGATCCTGTAGTCTTTATAATCTCAAATCCCTGACATTGTTTAGCTGCTTGTTCAATATAGCGGAAATCTGTAAGAAACTGCGCTTTATCTGCACTAATTAATACAACACCTGCGGTACCAGTAAAGTTAGATATATACCTTCGATTAAATGGACTTGTGATCAAGATCCCATCTATTCCATGTGTTGAAAAATTAGATCTCAATTTTTCTATTTTTTCCATGATATTCTCCACTCTCCTTTTCAAATCAATGAGGACAAAAATATTTTATCATAACCTACCAAATCCGACTAATCGAAACTTAGGCTGATTCCTCTTTCTCTTGAACTTTATTATTTTGATACTCATAATTTATGGAATATCCAATAAAAATTCCATATACGATATATAAACAAACGGAAGTTATGATTGTATCCCTGTTTAAATCAAAGAAGGGCTTAATTCCCGGAAAGAGTGGATTAAGTAAGAAAAATACCACTGCAAACAATACAAGACCATACGCCAAACCAAACCAAAAACCTTTGAACTTTTTCAAGGCTGCATAGTAAATAAATGCAGCAACCACTGAACAAATTCCAATTAAAATGATGGAAATGAGTGTACCAAGCCATTCATGCTTCCAATCGCCTAGCGCCCAGGGCTCCAGTAGGACAGTAGGACGAATTTCTGTAAAACTAAAATAGGAAGCAATCCAGCCAATTGTTCCCCAAAACAAGCCTCCAAATAACCCTGTCCAAAAGACCATTACCGGAAAGGACATGGGTTTAGGATAATTACTTAGTTTTTGCTCATTTGACATAATAACAACCTCCATTAACATTCTGCTTCTTTGCTGCCTTATTTGCCGTCCATCATTCATGTAATACTGTCCCTAAAACAATACAGGGTCAACAAAAAGCCATAATAAACTCCATTTTTTATTATGTCCTTAGGTATTCAATCCCTTGCATAAAAAAAAACTTTTTAATTGGAAATATTATGTCATTCCTAGAGGTTTTTTTGTTTTTCTAGTAGAATAGAATTAAGTACATACAGATTTTTTCTACTTCTGCTGTTGTGCAACTTTTGATTAGGTTGGTGTTATGTATATGTCTAGTTCGCAAAAACCTGTTTATGGCGGCCAAGCGGTTGTCGAAGGTGTTATGTTTGGCGGTAAGCATCATTATGTTACTGCGGTTCGCAGAAAGGATCAATCTGTAGAATATTTTCATTTGCCACGTAAAGCAAATCCTTATTTTACAATGTTAAAAAAAATCCCTTTTCTACGTGGGATTATTGCCATTATTGAGTCGAGTGCAAATGGATCAAAACATTTAAACTTTTCAACGGAAAGATTTGATGTTGACCCAAAAGAAGATGAAATCATAAAAGAAAAAGAAGTATCTAAATTAACCATGTATCTTGGTGTAGCAGCAATTGGTGTCATCTCATTTTTATTTGGTAAATTCGCTTTTACATTAATTCCAGTTTTTCTTGCCGTTTTAACAAAACCAATTTTCCCTTCAGATTTTGCTCAAGTGCTAGTGGAAGGCTTTTTTAAACTAATCTTACTAATAGCTTATATTTATTTTGTCTCCCTTACTCCATTGATAAAAAGAGTGTTTCAATATCACGGAGCTGAACATAAAGTAATTAATACGTTTGAAGCAGGTGTAGAGTTAACTGTAGAAAATGTGCAGGCTCATTCTCGACTCCATTACCGCTGTGGGAGCAGTTTCATTTTATTTACTGTAATTGTAGGTGTTTTTGTTTACATGTTTGTACCTACTACTCCGCTTTGGTTACGGGTTGTCGACCGACTCCTTTTAATTCCGGTTGTTCTAGGAATCGCCTTTGAAATTCTTCAAGTGACAAACAAACTCAGAGATGTTCCTGTCTTGAAATATCTTGGGATACCTGGTCTTTGGCTTCAATTAATAACAACGAAGGAACCTCAAGATGACCAAGTGGAAGTGGCGATCCTTTCTTTTAACCGATTATTGAAAATGGAGAAAGAAACTGCGTTCTCCATAGAAAGTGAAGAAATTGTCTAAATCTTTGTTTTATCGTGTTTAAAAGATTATAAAAATGCTTAAGATGCTCTTAGGGAGGTGGCTTTCTTGAAAAATCGGACATTTGTTAATGTGGTTATTGGGGGACTTATCATTCTAGCATTACTTGGTGTTATTGGTACATTTACAGCTAATCCAGCCGGTTTCATTCAAAGTATAGCTGTCATGGCACTGGTTGTTTTAGTCGTTTATTTCCTAGTTCGAAAGTTTACCGGCTCAAGCCCTCAGAAAAAAGAGCAGCGGGCATTTCTAAAAGCAGCAAAAAGATCAAAAAAACGATTACAACAAAAGAGCGGGGAAGGAACTGTTAAGACTTCTTCTCTCGGAACGTTAGCCTCATTAAAGAAAAGCAACAAGACAAAAAAGAAATCTCCTGCACATTTGACCGTTATCGACGGCAAAAAGGGGAAAAAGAAAAATCGAGCGTCACTATAGGCGCTCGATTTTTTATATTTTTGGCTGTGTTAAAAACTAGTCTGTTGATTTCCGTTCCAGGCACTTCGCTTTCCGCGGGCGTGCCGGGGAGCCTCCTCGTCGCTGCGCTCCTGCGGGGTCTCCCCTGCCCCGTACTCCCGCAGGAGTCTTCGTGCCCTCCACTCCAATCAACAGGGTGCCAAAATCAACATTGTCCTTTAACACAGCCATATTTTTATGAACAAGCAGAAATATATCTTAATTAATACCCCCATGTTTTCAAAAAATGTTTCGCTTTTTCTTTTCCTAAATTAAATAATTCGTGTTTCTTTTCTTCTGTTAATGAAAATTCCGTAAATAAAACACCTTCAGTTGGGATAAAGATTATATTCTTTACATGTTTTTTGGAAATATACCTGGAATCGTGGGCATCTTTCATCGTTTCAAATAAGGCAGCAAATAATTGTACCGCATTTTTGATTTTATGTTTTTCATGCTCATATTCACTAGCGTTTAATTTAATTCCGAGCACTGGTCTTACTTTTTGTACATTCTCTTGGTCAAAAAGCCACATTGGAAAATTGCTCAAAACTCCTCCGTCAACTAATACATTCATACCGTCCATTGAACGCATTTTTACTGGCTCAAAAAAATATGGGATACTGCAGCTAATTCTTATCGCTTTAGCAATGGAAAAGGAGCCTGGTGAGATGCCATACTTCTGTAAGTCGTCTGGTAAAACAATCATTCGCCCATTTGAAAGGTCTGAAGCGATGACCCTAAGGGCCTGAGGGGGTAAATCTGCAAATGTTTTTAACCCTTTAGCCTCAAGTTTTTCACAAAGCCATTTTTCAAGCTCGTTTCCCTTATAAAGACCCAGCCTCCAATAGACAAACAGCCATTTAGCAAATGGGAATGGAATGATTGTTTTTCGGGTATCCAGTAGTTTTGAAAGATCTAATTCGTCGACCAGTTGGAAAATTTCTTTACTGGTATAACCGGCGGCGATTAATGCAGCAACGATGGATCCTGCACTTGTTCCTGCCAACCTTACAAAACGCAAACCTTTATCTTCTATTTCTGCACAGGCTCCAATTAGGGCAAACCCTTTTATTCCTCCTCCGGAAAAAACGCCGTCTATAAACATGGCAGTCACTCCTAAAGATGAAGTTATTTTTACATCTTTAAGCAGTTGCATTCATAAATAGTACGGTAGACAAGCAAAAAAAATTTGTAAATAAAAAAGAACATCGACTCTGCACGATGTTCTTGGTTTATTAATGAGGTTGAAACCGCTTAACTATTCATTAAAATCTTTTTGCTCCAATAAATCTTGGCTTCCAATAACTGTTGCTTGTAGATGCAATTGAAACGCCCTTTGAAGATGATGATTGAATCATTTTTCCGCCACCTATGTAAATCGCTACATGACTAGGTTTGCTTGCCTTATTTTGAGAGAAGAACATTAAGTCTCCGACCTTTAAAGATTTAACACGGTATCCTTTTTTGTAGTACATATCAGCTGCCGTTCTAGGCAATACTTTGCCAGCCTTACCATAAGAATATTTAACCAAACCTGAACAGTCAAATCCTCTTGGAGATAACCCACCCCACCTATATGGGACGCCAAGATTTGCTTTTGCAACTGAGATTGCTTTTGTATGATAATAGGCCGCTTCTGCTTTATCACCCATAGTGGTAAACAATGAACTTAGAATTATTGTCATAGCCATCATGGCTGTTATGATCTTTTTCAACATCTTGTTTAATCCCCCTGTGTGCTTCGATACTATTAATATACAAAAAAAGATTAACACCGAAGTAACAGCTAGATTACAGTTATATTACAAATTTCGACTTTATTCTAAAAATTCTAGTAAATATTCATTTGAATTGTAGTAAATTTCATATTAGTTATCAGATTTATCGACATTTATCACGCAAAAAAATGGGGGAAACTCTTCCCCCATTAATTACTCACAAATTATAAACCACATTTCAATTGGGCTCCGCAGTTGGTACACGTGTTGCAGCCGCCCATTTCTTTTACCTTACCGGTACGGCACACCGGGCATGTGTTTCCTACTTCTGATCCGATGGTCACACTTGTTGAACGAAGTTCACTGATTGTATCAACAAGGACCACATGCTGTTTTGGTTGTTCATTAAAAATGGATAATTGTTCATTGGTGTTTTCTTCTGCTTTCAGTGTTAGTACCTGTGAATCACGTGAGCCATCCACATAAACAGTTCCACCTTTTGCTCCGCCACGATATAAACGCTGGTATACTTTTTCAACCTGTTCTACGCTATACCCTTTTGGTGCGTTGACTGTTTTACTAATGGAACTGTCGATCCAGCGCTGGATGACACATTGAACATCTGCATGTGCTTCTGTCGTAAGTTCCATCGCAGTAACAAACCAATGTGGAAGATTGTTTTCATCCGATTCAGGGTGTTTATCAAGGTATTCTTTCACGATATCCGCTTTGACTTCGATAAATTTACCAAGACGTCCGCTGCGGAAATAAGAGAATGAGAAATAAGGCTCTAAGCCGGTGGAGACTCCAACCATTGTTCCAGTGGATCCCGTGGGAGCAACCGTTAGTAAATGAGAGTTCCTAATTCCACTTTCTAAAATAGATTGGCGGATATCTTCAGGCATTTTCTTCATATACCCTGTATCGATGAAAGCTTGACGTAATCGATTAGTTTCACCTGTTGTTTTCCCAGTTAAGAATGGGAAACTTCCTTTTTCTTTCGCCAATTCAATTGAAGTTCTGTATGCAGTAGTTGCAATTACTTCAAAAACTTGATCGACTAGTTCGTTTCCTTCTGGTGATCCATACTTTGTTTCACAATAAATCAGCATGTCATGCAAGCCCATTACTCCAAGCCCTACACGTCGCTCACCAAGTGCCTGCTTTTTATTTTCTTCAAGAAAGTATGGTGTTGCATTGATGACATTATCCTGCATCCGAACTCCGACGGCTACTGTTCGCTTAAGCTTTTCAAAATCGATCGTCTTTGTTTCTTTATCAGCCATTTCTGCCAAGTTGACTGCTGCAAGGTTACAGACGGAAAATGGTGCAAGTGGTTGTTCCCCACATGGGTTTGTTGCAACTACCTGTTGGCCATATGCTTTTGCATTGGTCATGTCGTTGGCATTGTCGATAAAAAATATTCCTGGTTCTGCTGAGTAGGTAGCACAAATATTGATAAGGTTCCATAGTTCTTTTGCTTTGAACTTTTTGTACACCCGTACTTTATGTCCAAGTTTTTCCCACTCGCGGACATCTCCCACTTTATGCCATTCTTCATTATAAATCTTCATTTCTTCTTGATCATAGTGTTCAACATATGGGAAGCGCAGTTCGTAATCACTATCGTTTTCAACAGCTTCCATAAATTCCTTTGTTAAACAAACAGAAATATTTGCACCAGTAAGGAACTCAGAATTGTGTACCGTGTAGTTACCACCGGTTAATAATTTCTCTTCTGCATCAGCAATGATTTTTTCATCAAATCCACCGAAACCTTGAATGTTTTTATAATTTACAATTCCTTGGTACATTGCAGTTTCACTTAGAGTTAGAGGGGTAAACTTTAATTTATCTTTTGCAAGTTTTTTGATCGTATCATCATTTGTATTTTCAATTAAGAATCGTAGAATTCTAGGATTTTGCATCTTAGAGATAATAAATTCAATAATGTCTGGATGCCAGTCTGCTAACATGATCATCTGAGCTCCACGTCTTGATCCACCCTGCTCAACCAAATGTGTCAACTTCGCAATATCATCCAACCATGAAACCGAACCAGATGATTTACCATTTACGCCTCTGGCCAGTGTATTACGCGGTCTCAATGTTGAGCCATTTGTACCAACTCCGCCGCCACGGCTCATAATCTCCATCACCTGCTTACGATGGTCAGAGATACCCTCACGTGAGTCTGGGACAAAAGGCATAACATAGCAATTGAAGTAAGTAACATCGGTATCTGCCCCAGCACCGTAAAGAACGCGGCCTGCAGGAATGAAGTTCATGTTTACAAGTTCTTGATAAAACCGTTCTGTCCATTCTCTTCGCTTCTCTTCCGTTTCTTCGACAGAGGCCAGACCAGTAGCATTACGCTTCGCAATTTGCTCGTAGAACAGCTCTAACGGCTTTTCAATCACATCTAATGACCTAATAATCACACCTGTGCTAGCTTCTTCAGGATCATCGAGTACTCCTCTAAACTCCTCTTCCACTAAAACTTTTGCTTTTTTCTTTTCCCAATCGATTTCCTGGATATAGCCAAGGCCGCGTGCTGGAAATTTCGGATCTTCTTTTATAGTTAAAACAACGAAGTCGTCGTTAGAAAGGGTAATTTTTGCAGTGTCTTTAAAGGTATAGCGGTCCAACATTACCAAACGAGAAACACCTTTGTGAGTTATTTTCATATCTGGGGTAACTGGATGCACCTGGGGGAATAAGCGGATATCCTCATTCAACCTTTCAAAATCAATATTCATTGTATGTCTAAAAACTACAGACATGAGAACAACTCCTTCATGTTAATATCTACCTATTGTGCTAAATCTAGCAGTATTGCGCTATATCTAGTTGGTTTGTATTTTTAGGTTATCATAGGCACCTAGAATAAATCAACTAAATATCAATATATAGTACCGAAAATATTTTCGACACCACTATATATTGTAAATCAAACAAACAAGATTCTTTTTGTCAAACTCAAAAAATAATATAATTAATAGTAATCAATAGCAATAATAAGATTTTCGTCATAAATCAGGAAAATTCAACAAAATTCGCAGGTTGCTTATTTTGCTTAAATAACAAAGAAGCGACGTGTGCCGCTTCCAATTATCTCTTATAATTCCATTCATCATTCTCATAGCGCTCTTTTGCAATCTTATTAACGTAGGCTAGCTCTTGTTCATTTAATTGATAAGGCTCTAGTTCAACATTTAGACCTTCCGCAAAGCCCTTATAAAAAGCTTCCTTTGCTTCCTCAAGAGAAATTCTCCTCGGACTAATAGCGTTGATAGCAACCGCTTTATCCTTAAAGGCTTTCCTCATTCGTTCCTTTACCCTTTCACTAGGATATTTAAATAAACTAAATAATTTATCCTCATCTAAATCTAACAATATGGATCCATGCTGTAATATGACTCCCTTTTGCCTTGTTTGTGCACTGCCAGCTACCTTTCTGCCTTCGACCACAAGCTCATACCAACTTGGGGCATCAAAGCAAACAGCAGATCGAGGGTTTTTTAATGCATCTCTTTCCTCCGCTGTTTTTGGGACAGCAAAGTATGCCTCAAGTCCTAAATGGTGAAATCCTTTTAAAATACCTTCAGATATCACACGATAGGCTTCTGTCACTGAATTTGGCATTTCTGGATGGTCTTCAGAAACGATTACACTGTACGTAAGCTCGTGTTCATGAAGTACTCCACGGCCGCCTGTAGGTCTCCTGACAAAACCTAATTGATGAGCCTTAACCGCCTCCATATCAATTTCCTTTTCCACTTTTTGAAAATATCCTACTGACAGGGTTGCTGGGTTCCAGCCATAGAATCGAATCACTGGAGGAATTTTCCCCTCACTATGCCAATCGAGCAGCGCCTCATCTAAAGCCATATTAAAAGATGGTGAGCTATTTCCAGTATCAATAAAACGCCAAACTTCTTTTTTCATTATAATGACCTCATTTTTTATATTATTACGAGTTTAAGTCTACCAAAATCTGATATAGATTCAAAATAAGATGTTTCTGCTATAATTAATTTAGGAAGTTTTGAAAAGATTTTTTAGCATTCATCTTTATCTTTATGAGATTGGCTTATATAATAAACTAGTGCAGGAAAGCTTGAAAGGAGCAAAAAGAAATTGAGTTCACTTTATCCCTTATTAATTATCATTGCAGCAGTTATCATCTATTCCGTTTTCACCTATTTCTATCAGAAAAGGATTGTTAAAACGGTAACAGAAGAAGAATTCCGTGCGGGATACAGAAAGGCACAACTAATAGATGTTCGTGAAGCAAACGAATTCGAAGGCGGCCATATTTTAGGATCACGTAATATCCCCATGTCACAAATGAAAATGCGCATGAAAGAAATTCGACCTGATATGCCGGTATATTTATACTGCCAAAGTGGGATGCGCAGCGCCCGTGCTGCACAATTCTTACACCGAAAAGGTTACCGGGATCTAACCCAACTACAAGGCGGGTTTAAAAAATGGTCTGGTAAAGTTAAAACGAAGAAATAACGAGATAAACAAGGTTCCGTATTTCGGGGCCTTTTTTATTTTGAAAAATAGAGAAGGTCAGATTCCATTTTCGAATCTGACCTTTCTAATATTTAAGCTTTTTGATATTTTAAGACTGGCTTACGAGCAGCTTTTGTTTCATCCATACGGCCGACCACAGTTGTATGTGGGGCTTCTTGAACGATTTCTGGATTTTCCTCAGCTTCTTTACCAATTTGGATCATAATATCGATGAATGAATCTAATGTCTCTTTTGATTCGGTTTCTGTCGGTTCAATCATGATACATTCTTCTACATTCAACGGGAAGTAAATGGTTGGCGGATGATAGCCAAAATCGAGCAGTCGTTTCGCAATATCTAATGTGCGGACACCTAATTTCTTCTGACGTCTTCCGCTAAGGACAAATTCATGCTTACAATGACGATCAAATGGTAGATCGTAATATTCAGCAAGCCTTCTCATCATGTAGTTCGCGTTTAGTACAGCATACTCTGTTACTGCTTTTAATCCATCCGGACCCATCGAGCGAATATATGTGTACGCACGAACATTAATGCCAAAGTTTCCGTAATATGGCTTCACACGACCAATTGACAGTGGGCGATCATAATCAAGAACAAACTCATCGCCTTGTTTTGTGATAATTGGTTTAGGAAGGAACGGAATCAAATCTGCTTTGACACCGACTGGGCCAGAACCAGGACCGCCGCCACCGTGTGGGCCTGTAAACGTTTTATGAAGGTTTAAGTGAACCACATCAAACCCCATATCTCCCGGACGTGCTTTTGAAAGAACCGCATTTAAGTTAGCTCCATCATAATAAAGCTTTCCACCTGCTTCATGAACAATTTCAGCTAATTCAAGAATGTTTTCTTCAAATAAACCAAGCGTATTCGGATTGGTTAACATTAATGCTGCAGTATCTTCACCAACCACTCTTCTTAAATCTTCAAGGTCAACTAGACCATGTTCATTGGATTTAACGGTAATGGTTTCTAGACCTGCAATTGTTGCTGATGCTGGATTTGTCCCGTGTGCGGAATCAGGAACAATAACTTTTGTACGTTTCATATCACCGTTGGCTTCATGGTAAGCACGGATCATCATTAAACCGGTCCATTCCCCATGTGCTCCAGCTGCTGGCTGCAGAGTCACTTCATCCATCCCGGTAATTTCAATTAAATGCTCCTGCAAATCATATAAAAGTTCAAGTGCACCTTGTACAGAACTTTCATCTTGCAGCGGATGGACATGTGCAAAGCCGTTAAAGCGTGCTACATTTTCATTAATTTTTGGATTATATTTCATTGTACAAGAGCCGAGTGGATAAAATCCTGAATCAACACCATGATTTCTTTTTGATAGTGCCGTGTAGTGGCGCATAATATCAAGTTCTGAAACCTCAGGAAGTTCTGGCTCTTCCGTACGAATATAACCATCAGGAAGAAGTCCATTGAGATCTAGCTCTGGTACATCCATTTCTGGCAGACTATAACCGATGCGGCCTGGTGTGCTAAGTTCAAAAATGAGTGCCTGGTCTTGATTATGCATGGAAATCCCCCAATTCTTTCACTAGAGTATCAATTTCTTCCTTCGAGCGTTGTTCTGTTACAGCAATCAGCATATGGTTAACAAGATCTGGATAATCACGACCCAAATCATAGCCGCCAATAATTCCTTTTTGTAAAAGCTGTTGATTAATTTCTTTGACAGGTTTATTTAATTTTACAACGAATTCGTTGAATGAATGACCATCATATACCACTTCAAAGCCAGCTTCCTTAAATGCATTTTTTGCATAATGAGCCTTTTGTAAGTTGGCAGCCGCCATCTCACGTACACCCTTTTTACCTAAAGCTGTCATTGCCACAGATGCTGCAAGGGCATTTAATGCTTGGTTTGAACAAATATTTGATGTCGCCTTATCACGACGGATATGCTGTTCACGAGCTTGCAAGGTTAAAACAAACCCACGACGGCCTTGGTCATCTGTCGTCTGTCCAACAAGACGTCCAGGAACTTTTCTCATCAACTTAGTAGTAACTGCGAAATAGCCGCAATGAGGTCCGCCAAAAGCGGTTGGAATTCCAAATGGCTGGGCATCACCAATAACAATGTCAGCACCAAATTTACCTGGTGGTGTTAACACCCCAAGGGATAATGGATTGCTTGAAACTACAAACATGGACTTGTTTGCGTGGATAATTTCTTCCAGCTCTTTTAAAGGCTCGATTCGGCCAAAGAAGTTTGGATATTGGACAATAACAGCTGCAACATCCTCATTTACGAGCCCTTTTAATGCTTCTAGATCCGTAACTCCATCTTTCACAGGTACTTCGACCACATTGAGGTACTGACCCTTTGCATATGTTTTAAGAACATCGCGTGCTTCAGGATGTACGCCACTAGAGACTATAATTGTTTTTCTTTTTGTATGGCCCGCACTAAGCATTGCTGCTTCAGCAAGTGCTGTTCCGCCATCATACATAGAGGAATTGGCCACATCCATGCCAGTTAATTCACAAATCATCGTTTGAAATTCAAAGATTGCTTGAAGTTCACCTTGAGATATTTCTGGTTGATATGGTGTATAAGCTGTATAAAATTCTGATCTAGAAATAACATGGTCGACAATAACAGGCATGTAATGGTCATATACACCTGCACCAATAAAAGAAACATTTCTTTTTAGGTCAGCGTTCCTGCTAGCCATATTAAACAATTCTTTCATTAAGGTTGTTTCAGACTTAGCTGCTTTGATATTGTATTCACCCTTAAATCTTACTTTTTCAGGGATATCGCTAAACAGTTCATCAATAGAGGAAACACCAATTGCCTCGAGCATAGCATTCTTATCTTGTTCAGTCATAGGTAAATAGCGATGTTTCATAAAACTAACTCCCTTCTGTTATTTCTTTTCTCTTTTATAAAAAGGTGTTGGAACGACAGTAGCCTTTAAGCGTTTACCGCGAATCTCCACTTCAACAACGGATTCAAGGCCTGTAAATTCCGAATTAATTAGAGCAAGACCAATATTTTTCTTTAAAGTTGGTGATTGAGTGCCTGTTGTAACCTCACCAATTAACTGATCCCCACTATATACTGGGTACCCATGACGTGGAATCCCACGATCAATCATTTCAATTCCTACCAATTTTCTTGGTAAGCCCTTTTCCTTTTGTTGGATTAATGCTTCTTTCCCAATAAAATCAACTTCCTTGGATAATTTCACGGCAAAGCCAATCCCTGCTTCTAGTGGTGAAATTTCTGCAGAAAGTTCTTGGCCATAAAGTGCTAATACTGCTTCAAAACGCAGTGTATCGCGGGCACCTAATCCAACAGGAATTACTCCGTCTTCCTTACCTGCTGCTAAAATATCTTTCCAAAGATCAACTGCATCCTCTGCATCACAATATACTTCAAAACCATCTTCACCGGTATATCCTGTTCTTGATACTAAGGATTTTTTCCCATTAAGGATTACTTCTTGCTGGAATTTGAAAAAACCAATCCCACTCAAATCCGTATTCCCAGCGAGCTTTTGCAGTACTTTTTCTGCAAGTGGTCCTTGAAGGGCAAGCTGCGCTGTTTTTTCTGATAAGTTTTCTAAAGTAACATCTCCAGTTACATGGTCTTCAAGCCACTTATAATCTTTTTCAATATTTGATGCATTAACAACTAACAGGTAATGATTGTCCTCAATTTTATATACAAGCAGGTCATCGACAGTACCGCCATTTTCATAACACATGGCCGTGTACTGGGCACCGCCATTTTTAATTTTTGAAATGTCATTTGTCATCATTTTTTGTAAAAAATCCAAGCTATTCTTGCCTTTTACTTCCACTTCACCCATATGGGAAACATCAAATAATCCTGCACGTGTGCGAACAGCTTCATGCTCTTCTTTAATGCTGGAAAATTGAACTGGCAGCTCCCAACCACCGAAATCAATGGTTTTTCCTCCCCATTCCTTATACACATCAAAAAGCGGAGTTCGTTTTAATTCAGACATTCTTAATCCCCCTTCAATCTTTGGCACATACTATTCTTAGGATAACCATAAAAAAGGACAGAAACCTCCCATGAAAAATTAGGAAGGTCTCTGTCCTTGCACCTGAAAGTTTACCTTTAAAGGCTTTCCCCTTTGGTGGCTGTAAATGTCTAATCAGCACTCTCCAGAGCTGCGTCAAACAAGAGTTCTTTTGCCTGAGAGATTCACATTTCTGCTTGCTCCTTCGGCGCTACAAAGGTAGTCTCTCCCCTTGTTATCATTCGCATTATAATATTATCCAAATTGGTCATACTAATTATACTTATAAAATAAATTACTTTATTAAAATATTTAAAACATTCAAGACTATAATCATCCTACCATTAAAATAATACATTGGGCAATAATTTTATTTGAAAGAATAAAGCTGGAAATTGTAAAAAAGGAGTTGACACCATGTCGATCGAAATTGAATTTGATTCCTCTTGGAAGGATGATTTTTTACATAGAATCGATAACGATGGTCCATGGGGGAATTGGGAGCTTTTTAAACTAGCAATTGGAGTAGAAAAACATCTCGTTGTTCCTGATTTCAACGGTTTATTGGCACCAAGTCATTTATCTAATTTAACCCCGCTTCCACACCAGCTCGAAACAGCGAAACAAGTAATTGAAAATATGAACGGAAAAGCTATCCTTGCTGATGAAGTTGGGCTCGGAAAAACAATTGAAGCTGGATTAATTCTAAAAGAATATATGATACGCGGATTGGTGAAAAAGGTATTAATCCTTGTCCCTGCTTCTTTAGTTACACAGTGGTCGACCGAGCTAAATAGCAAATTTTTCATTCCTGCTATATCACAAAGAAAAAGCTATGTGTGGGAACAGTGCGATGTCGTCGTATCCTCGATTGATACAGCAAAACGTAATCCACATCGCGACATTATCTACCAACAAGACTATGATCTCATCATCATTGATGAAGCACATAAACTAAAAAATAACAAAACAAAAAACTACGAATTTGTTCAAAATCTGAAAAAGAAATTTTGTTTATTGTTGACGGCAACACCGATTCAGAACCGAGTCGAGGAAATTTTTAATCTGGTTTCGTTATTAAAACCAGGACATTTAGGGAGCGAAACGGCATTCTATGAAAAATACAAGCGTGATGCACGATCCTTAAATGATGATGAACATTTAAAAGAATTAGTAAACAAGGTCATGATTCGGAACAGGCGGGCAGATACAGGAATCGAATGGACAAAACGGCATGTTGAGACGATTCCAATTGAATGTACCCCTGAGGAGAAAGATCTTTACGAGTCAATTACAAACTTAAAAAGTGAAGGGAATTGGGTACAAACTAGTTCATTCTCAGTCATGACGTTGCAGCGTGAGGCATGCAGCAGCAGAGAGGCCGTTTTTTATACATTAAAGAATATGCTGCAAAAAAAGGAAAATCCAACTCCAGCTTTCGAAGAACAAATTCAATATTTAATGAAAAAGGTCGAAGCTGTTCAGAAAAATTCCAAAGCGGAAAAAGCATTAGAGTTAATTCAAAAGGTAAATGATAAAGTGATTATTTTCACAGAATATCGAGCCACTCAAATGTACTTACAATGGTATTTAAAACAGCATGGAATAACATCTGTCCCTTTTCGCGGCGGGTTTAAGCGCGGGAAAAAGGACTGGATGAGAGAATTATTTCAAAAGCATGCACAAGTTCTAATTGCGACAGAAGCGGGCGGCGAAGGAATTAATCTTCAATTTTGCAACCATATAATTAATTTCGATTTGCCATGGAATCCAATGCGGCTAGAACAGCGGATTGGTCGTATTCATCGTCTTGGGCAGGAAAAAGATGTCATGATTTATAACTTTGCAATAAAAAACACGGTCGAGGAGCATATCTTAAAGCTTCTTTATGAAAAAATCCATTTATTCGAAAAAGTAATCGGCGAACTGGACGATATTTTAACAAAGTTGGAATTTGGCAATATTGAAGACCACTTAATAGATATATTCGGACAATCCTCTACTGAAGGGGAAATGCGCATAAAAATGGAAAACTTATCATCAATGATTGAATTTGCAGAATCGATGAAGAAAGGAGATTCCCATGCAGCAGCAGGAAATTCATAACTTTCTATTGACCTATTTTCTGGCTAATGATTGTGAAATTGTGGAGAATGGCCCTGGATATTTAATGGTTCAGTTAACAGTGGAACTTGACAAGGAATTAATGAACCGCCCTTTTTACTGGCATTATTTAGAAAAAACAGGCGGGATTCCAAATCCGATGAGGCTAACCTTTATCACGAATCAAGATGCAGCTCCTGAAAATATAAAAGGGGAAATCATTCATTTTGGTTCTCCTCGTCTACATCAAATTTTTGCTTCAACTAAGAAACTAGCCAGCTATATGCGGCTTTACGAAAATCATTGCCATCAGAACAGGCAGACCCCCTTGATGCCATGGCTATGTATGAATGTTAAAATCTCATATCAATGTGATCGTAAGCGTGATATTTTTAAGTCCATCGGTTTACAACTCATAAACGGAACAATGGTCGAAGATTTCCATGACAGGCTTCTGCAAATACCGTTAACACCAAAAATTCCGGATTATTCCTTTACCTTATCACCATTAGTGAGGCCGCAAAGTGGGATGTCAAGGATAGAAGCGTATCTAACTTCCGTGATTGAGAAAGATGACCACACCTGGGCTGAAGACGCAAGAAAACGCTGGGAGCAGGATTTACGACTCTTAAACCATTTTTATGAAGATGTCGAAGAAGAAAATGAAAACTTCGAAACGGAAAAACTAGCCCTAAAAGAGCAATACGAACCAAAAATATCCATATCCTTCATCAACGGAGGCCTCTTCTATCTAACCGACAAAGCCATATAAAGGCACAAAATGAGGGTGTCAGGCGCCATGTGAAAATTTCACATGGTGCCTGACACCCTAATATTATTTTGCTGAAAAAATAAAAATATTTTTTGAAAATAAAGAAGGATAAGCAGGAACGCTGTCGAATATTATCAAATGAAAAATATTAAAGGCGGTGGTACCTATTGTTAGCGCGATAGAAATCTTAGCAAATCGAATTATTGCCGATGCGGCAAGGAATCAGGCAACAGATATTCACATTATTCCAAGGAAGAATGACACACTCATTCAACTACGATTAACCAACAAACTCATTCCCCGACTATCCCTTCCTAAAGACGAATGCGACAGATTAATTTCACATTTTAAATTCACAGCCAATATGGATATCGGTGAAAGAAGACGGCCACAAAGCGGAGCATTTTTTTGTGAAGTTGGCGGACAATTAATGGGTTTAAGACTATCCACGCTTCCTTCTAATAACAGAGAGAGCCTTGTCATCCGGCTGCTCCCACAGCAAGAACAAATCCCTTTTCACCAACTCTCACTATTCCCGTCAATGACACGAAAACTACTCGCCCTTCTTAAACATGCTCATGGACTTATCATTTTCACCGGGCCAACTGGCAGCGGCAAAACAACTACACTTTATTCCCTTTTAAATGAAACAGCCCACCTATTTCACCGCAATGTCATCACGCTCGAGGATCCCATCGAAAAAAACTATGACTCCGTCCTGCAAATACAGGTCAATGAAAAAGCAGGCGTAACATATGCGGCTGGTCTAAAGGCAATTCTGCGTCATGACCCAGACATTATTATGGTCGGTGAAATTCGCGATGCTGAGACGGCAAAAATCGCAGTAAGAGCTGCCTTAACAGGCCATCTTGTCCTCTCCACAATGCATACTCGCGACGCAAAGGGGGCAGTTTATCGCCTGCGAGAGTTTGGTGTGAATTGGTTAGAAGTTGAACAGACACTGATTGCCATTACCGCACAAAGATTGGTGGAACTCTCGTGCCCTTTTTGCGAGGGGGATTGCACACCTATTTGCTATTCCTATAACAGATGGAAACGCGCAAGTGTGTTTGAACTATTATCAGGAAGAAATTTACACGGGGTAATGAAGGCAGCCCAAGGTGATAAAATAAATACGCGTTACCGCACCTTAAAAGATGTAATAAACAAAGGTATTGCCCTTGGTTATATTCAAGAATCTGAATACGAGCGATTGGTGTATGATGATGAATCGTCATAAATGGACAGTGAATGAACAAGCAAATTTCTTGAGAAGAACTGGTGAACTTTTGGCAAGGGGATATCCAATTGCACTTGCAATTGAATCCATAGCATTACAATTACCCTCAAAACGAAAGGAGGAACTTAATGATTGTTTAGAAGAATTGAAAAAAGGTCTACCATTTCATGTTGCACTAAATAATCTTGGCTTCCAAAAAGATTTAGTCGGTTATGTCTATTTTGCCGAACAACATGGCTGCTTTGCGGATGCTCTGCTGGAGGGAAGTGAACTTGCATTACTTAAAGATAAAGATTTACACAAGCTTCTAAAACTGCTTCAGTATCCTGCTTTGCTCATTGTCATTACAGGATTTCTATTTATTTTCGTCGAAAATACATTACTCCCAAGGTTCACAAGTCTTTTTTCGTCCCTTGGTCTAGAAGCAAATTTTTTTATGAATGTCGTTTACGCTTTCGATCGTTATTTTCCAATCGTGATCGGCATCTTGCTTTTTACTCTATCATTGGGAACAATGTATTATTTGCTGATATTTCGAAAGCTCACCGTCCTACAACAAAGGGCACATCTAGTTCGCATCCCAATTGTTGGCAGGATCCTCAAATTACTATTCACTCACTACTTTTCCATTCAACTAAGCTTCTTACTTTCCGGTGGATTATCGGTTTCTGAAGCACTACTACTTTTTGAACAGAATCTCAGACATCCTTTTTACAGTCACTTAGCTGCTGCAATTAAAAGTAAGCTAATTACCGGAGAAAGATTAGAGTCAATTTTGGCAACGATGTCATACTTCGAAAAAGAATTTCCGATGATTGTAAAACATGGACAAGAGAATGGAAAGTTGGAGCAGGAACTGCTATTTTTCAGCAAGCACTGTATCACAAACATGGAAGAAATGATTCAAAAACGCTTAGCAACTATTCAACCTATTCTTTACATCATTATTGGATTTCTTGTCGTGTCAATGTATTTAGCTATTCTTTTACCCATGTTTCACCTGCTTGATGGTATTTAAAAAAATTGGAGGTTAGTTAGAATGATAAAAAATGAAAAAGGTTTTACATTAATAGAAATGATGATTGTTATGCTAGTAATCTCAGTACTGTTAATTATTACAATTCCTAACGTTGCAAAACATAATTCAAATATCAACAATAAAGGCTGTGAGGCCTACGTGAAAATGGTCCAGGCTCAAGTTCAAGCATATGAAATGGACAAAAACAAAATCCCCACAATTGCGGAACTAAAATCAGAAGGATATTTAAAGGAAGACTCAAAAGGTTGTCCGAATGGGAATACAGTTGCAATAGACGTTGATGGCAATGTAACTTCAACAGAAAGTAACTAATCCCCAATGAAAAACGATCAAAATGGCTTCACTTTAATTGAGTCCCTGTTAGTTCTCTTCATCTTCATGATTATCTCCTCAATTACAGTCTTCTCCTTAAAACCGCAGCACTCAGTCCTGGAGGATGAGGCCTTTTTAACCCAATTAAAAGCAGACCTATATTATTCACAACAATATGCTATATCTCATCAACATGAAGTATCCGTTGTTATTCTTCCAACGCAGTATAAGTATTACATGTTATTGAGGAGCGACCTTCCGCCAATCCTCGTACGAAATTATTCAAGAAATATTTATCTTGCTGAAGCTTCCATACCCTTATATTTCAAATTCCTAAACGATGGAAATGTGAACCAGTTTGGTACCTTTCTCATCCAAACCAAAAATAAAACCTATCAAATGACCCTGTTAATCGGAAAGGGACGGTTTTATGTTAAGGAGTTCTAAAGGCTATTTTCTGCTTGAGCTTCTACTTTCCTTATCAGCATTGTTCATAATTAGTTTGTTTTTACTGCCATTATTGACCGAACTAAGAGAACAATCCCGGAAATTGGAATTAGAAAATATGTCTAGACAGTTGATGTACGAAGAATTACATGCGAATTTAGTCAGTAATCATGGAACATCAAATTCCACTTCTATTCAAAATGGAATTGAATTTCAAATCATATGGAAGGACAGTGAGATGGCTGGACAAAAGGAGGTGTGTGTGAGAGTTGAAAAAAATTCGTTCCTTCCTGAAGTTGAAGTTTGCGGGCTGCTTGAATGATAATGCCTTTACACTCATTGAAGTGCTTATTTCTTTTTCTATTTTCACAACAATTATTTTTTTTATGACACCATTATTCCAAATAATTCTTAATCATAAGGATACGGAGGCTTCTTTACAAGCTATGGAGTGGGATGTTTTTTCGAGCCAAATTAAAAAGGAGATTCGGCTTTCCAGTCGAGCAGAGGTGATCTCGAATCGCTTAATTCTAACAAAAGATGCGGAAACCATTCAGTATGAAAAATACGGAACGAACCTTAGGCGCCGTGTCAATTCAACTGGTCATGAGATACTCCTCCAAAATGTTTCACAGCATTCGTTCACTCTCTTAAATAATGCCGTCAAAATCGATGTAACTGACCTAAGGGGAAGAAAAAATTCAGTAATTGCTTTCTCAATGGGAAATTGGCTGAATGTTCCATGAAAAATAATGAGAGTGGCTTCACTTACCCACTAACCTTGTGCCTTCTAATCATTTTTTTATTATTTCTTTCGAGCCGAATGGAAGTATTTTTATCTGAAAGAAAAATTGCTCACGAAACGAATACCATCATGCTCGAGGAGTATTATTTCCTCTCATCAGTAAAAAAGATTGAATCGATTTTTCAAAAGACTGGCATACTGCCTGCCAAAGGGACGGTGCCGTATGTAAAGGGAAACATGGATTACCAAACTGAAACACCCATAGGGTATATTCAAAAGGTCAATTTTACATTGCACCTCAATAATGATGGTATAACAGTTAACGGAAGGGGATATTTTGATACGCGGACCAAACGATTATCCAAATGGCTTGAATTGAAATAACTAAATATGGGCATACTTGTTCATGAAATTTAAAGGCAGGTGAATGTCCATGAAAACCAATGATTATGTAAAATTCATGACTCAAACGATTGTAAAATATGCAGATCAACCAAAGGATGAAAGGAAGCGTCTTCGTACCGAACGAAAAGAAACAAAAGCTTCTTTCTGGTATCGTTGGTTCGGTATACTTCCTTACATCCTCTATTTTGAAGTTAAAAAAAGGCGAAGAATGTAGCTTCTCTAAATGCCTTATTTTTCAAAAAATGATAATTTTACTGTTGACAAATGATTTTATAACCTAAAATTGCTTTCTTTTAACACATTGTTACAATATAAAGTCGCAAATTGTGAACATTTTCTAAACATACTGTGTTAACATTGTTAACCTCATTCCCATGTTAGAAGGGCTGTATTATAATGGAATAAATTATGGGGGTCCGAGGTGAACAATGATGGAACAAACATTAAAGATAACAAACGTTTTATCAGATCCAACGCGGTACTATATTTATCAATACATTACCAAACGTCATCAAGAAGTAACAGTACAAGAAGTGGCAGAAAACTTTAATATTCACCCAAATGTTGCACGATTACATTTATCAAAACTTGAAGATGTGAACATGTTAGTGTCTGAAACTAAGAAAACTGGTAAAGGCGGCAGACCGAGTAGATTATATCGTCTCTCAGATGATGTAATACAATTGCATTTCCCATTTCGTGACTACATGCTCTTATCTAAAGTCGCATTCCAAACCATGATTTCACTTGGAGAGATTGGTAAAAAAGCACTTTTCCATACTGGAAAGCGTTTCGGTGCAGAGCTGATTGAACAAGAAAAGGCAAAAAGGGCGTTTGGAGAGGAATTAGAATTTGACCAAAAGCTCACAATATTAAAAAGTGCGGCAACGCTTGCTGGTTTTTATCCTGAATTTGAAGCAAATGGCGATAAAACAAAAATCTATTTCCAAATTTTCAATTGCCCTTTCAAAGAAGTGGCAGAAGATCATTCGGAAACAGTTTGCAGTATGCACCATGAATTCTTAAAAGGAATGTTTGGAGCACTTTTTGAATCAGTTGAGTTAATTGAAAAAGAAAATATTATTTCTGGTTGTGAAACTTGTTCTTATCAAGCGCTTGTAACAAACTAAATCGAAACCATTATTTACATTGTACCTCCTTTTACTTTATAATATTGTAATGATGGGATCGAAGGGTAAAAGGAGGGATACATATGGATCGCATGTTCAGAGTTTGTGGTTTCTGGACGGGCATTTTTACAGTAATGTTTTATCTTGGTGATATGGATAAGACGGCAATGTTATTCTTAGCCCAAACAGGTTTTTTCGTTCTGCTTAGCTATCTAAAACTATCCGAGCGCATGTATTTGTGGGTATTCGGAGCTTATTTAACAGTTTTCTTCGCAGGCTTCACTTATTGGACAACGTTCATGATGGTGCCTGGTGCAGGACATTAAGTAACCATTAGAAAAAAACGCCGGAAAATTCCGGCGTTTTTTCTTTATTCGCTGAAGAAATCACTCCATTTTAATTTTAGCTCTTTTTGCTGGATAACCACATAAAAATAGGAACTAATTCCTGAAGGCATAATCAAACTGCGAATCGCTCGATTCCGTTTGCTTACCTCTGAAAAGGGATTGGGATCGTAATGGTTTGCTAATTCTTTCAGAATACCTGCCTGTAATAAAAACTCATCCTGCCTTAGCTTTGAAACAAGTTCTAAGTTTTCCTGTTCCCCTTTTTGAATTAAATAATCAAAATGGATATGAGTGGTAATGTCCATTTCACCAGGGTTTTGCAAAATATCATCAATCAGCTGATGCTGATAATAACCTCTCAAACTCCCCTTTACCCTTCTAGGGTCCATCCACTCTTCATTTGTATAACCATAATCAGCTGTTACTACAATCCCTTTTATCAATGCACGGGAGATTCCCTTTATCATCTCCACCATGGCTAACGGGACCTCCAACCGCTGCTTTTCCTTTAATTCAATCTGGCTTTCCTTTAAAAACAATTTGATATCAGTATTGGTTAAAGGTACCTTTTGTTCATACAGTTCATTATTTCGAATCCCTATCATAACTTCTTGCAGTTCCTGATTTTCTTTTTCAATGACATGAACTGGTAATGCATCAAAGAGTTCGTTTGAAAAAATCATTCCTTCAAATGCGTTAACTTCGTTGATGTTCTCCACTTGAACAATGGGAAAATCATCCATTAACAATTCCCGTTGCAGTTTTCGATGAAAAGGGCTGCTTTCAACAATAATATATGTTAAAGGCGTTTGAATCCTTTCTTTCCATTCCTGTAAAAACGCTTTGGCAAATCGTCCATTTCCAGCACCTATTTCACAAAATACTGGGTCAAGTTGTGAATTGGTACATACGTGAGAAAACCAAGTTGCCATCATTCTTCCATATATATCAGAAATATTACTTGTTGTTATGAAATCACCTTGCCGCCCAATTTTTTGTTTATCCTTCATATAATAGCCAAATTCAGGATGATACAATGCTGAGCCAATGTATTTTTCATAGGAAATTAACTCATTGGGAGAAGTTGAAATTAATGTTCTAAAAAATGTGTCCATATATACTCCTTTTCAAATAAACACTATTGACACAGTGAAAACTTTATAATATTGTAAGGATAGTAGCTTAAACTTTATCCCCTCCCATATTAGAATAGAATATCCCCCAGAAAAACCCTTCTCATTTCGGAGAAGGGTTTTTCTATATCGTCTCCCCTAATTGCTAAAATCCATTCAAAAATGGATTACTATCCATTTCTGCACCAATGGTTGTCACAGGTCCATGACCAGATAATACATACGTATCCTCAGGTAATACAAGCAGTTTATCGTGGATACTTTTTAATAACTGTGATGCGTTCCCTTCCATTAGGTCTGTACGGCCAATACTGCCTTGAAAAAGGGCATCTCCAGAGATAACAAAGCCTTGCTCTTCAAAATAACAAGAGATACTTCCTGGTGAATGACCAGGAGTATGAAAAATGCTAAATTCAAATTCGCCAATTTTCATAACACCTTCATTATTAATAATCTGATCAGCGGGATTGACTCTTATTGAATCCTGAATCATAAAAAATTGTGAACCATTTCGCGCAGGATCACCAAGCCAGTTTTCTTCCTTTTTATGAAGATATACTGGAATTTTATAAAAGTCCCTTACTTCATCGACACCTCCGATATGATCAAAATGTGCATGAGTTAGAATAATAGCAAGAGGTTTCAGTTTTCTATTATTCAACAACTGAATGAGCTTTTTCCCTTCACCGCCGGGATCAAAAATTAAACATGCTCGGTCAGAATTTTCTACGATGTAACAGTTAGTTTGAAGTGCCCCCAATGGAATTTGCTGCCATTTCATATTTTCGTACCTCCAATTGAATTTGCGATATCATTATTTTACACTAAGTATTAAGCAGAGAGAAAGAATACAAATTCACCCGAGTTCTTTTTTGCTCTCGACAAACGAAAGAAAAAAATATAAAATAAGAAACGAATGTAAATAATATAGGTACATAATTTTCTTAAATTTGTTTGATGTATGCCTGCTTATCATAATAAAAGGGGGGTTTTCCATGGGTTTAGTAATAATTTTTGCTCTTGTAACCATTCTTGCTGCTTTCGGTGGATTTTCAGCACTTAAGAAAAAAAATTTCTTAGCTGCATTTTGGGGTGTAGCTTCATTTGTGGTTTTTGGCTGGTTTACAGTAATGACCATCATTAATTCTGGATTTCCAACAGGAACTCACTAAGAATTTTAAAAGACTGCCAACCGGCAGTCTTTTTATTTTACATGGAGTGAAATTGTCCTCGACACACATATTACTTTTTTGTAATCTCCTTGAATTTAGTCCTCTTTTAAAAGGCTAGTAACCCGGTCTACTTTATATTCCATGCTTCGCTTGACATCTCTTCTGTCATCAATACGAATCGTCGTAGCGACCCGATGGATCCCTTCAGAGAAGGGTACCTCGTGCATTTCTTGAATAACTTCAAATAGGATGGGAAGCTCACCTTCGATAATGGTATTCATGGGTGTTAATTGAAAACGTATTTTCCCTTCGTCTTGATATTTTCTCAAAACCTTTTGAACACTTGCTACATATTTACTTACACTAGGAGTTTCTGTTCCAATTGGAATAACAGTTACATCTACAATAGCCATGACTGAATACCTGCCTCTTTTAATTTTTGATTCAACGTGATTTTATCATAACAGAAGATAAAATAAAAAAATGACACTGTGTATCCTAGTGTCATTCTTTTATCAATTCATATATTTTCTTATGATTAAGATCAATAATTTTTTCAAACCGATTCCCATACAAAAGTGCCCCACCTGTAGGTGACAGTATCAATGGCTCATTTTCTAAGCCTTCCATTATTAGCTCGCTGCGGCCATTTTTAATATTATAATTTAGAAGCTGGAAACCCTCTGAATAAGCATCCGATTCTCCGCTTGATAGGGGTCTTAAGGTTGTAAATTGTCCTTTTTCTTTATTATAGTCATAAAAAGGAACGAACCAATCTGAATACTTTGTTAATTGCGGCATTGAAAAAGTAGATAGTTTACGCAGGTCTTTATCATAAAATGAATAACTGGACATGGATTGGTCTTGTTCATTTATGGTGATTGTCATGGTTAAGTCAGGAAATGCAGAAAAATGAATAACTGAAGAAAACAACTTCTTCTCCATTCCAGTATCTAAATTTCTACTATTAAGCGGTGCAAATAACGATGGCTGATCCACATTCCAACTAATCCAAGCTATCTGATTCGAAGCTATCCACTTCATAAAAGGCTGAGGCACATCAAGTTCGGTTGTGGTTGATTGTTCGAAATCCAGCAATAACACTTGAAAACTCCAATCCTCAGCAAATTTTGTTACTAAGACCCGAGATTCATTATATGGATTCCATTCAAATGCTAATTCATAGGATGGAAAATCCTTTTTAAAGATTACGTTTCCTTTCGTATCAATTATTGTAACTAATCCTTCAGTATTTGTTTTCGAAGCATGGATAAGAATACTTTTTCGGGATGGACTAATTTGTACATTGATAATGGGATATTCACTTTTATAAATTAATTCACTTTTACCTGTAAAGAGTTCGTAGCGGTATATACTTGAAGTTTGTTCTAGATTCGTAATATAGAGGATTTGTTTCTCAGAAAGCCAGCCGGCGAGTTTGGAAAATTCACCTTCAGGGATCGAAATTGGTAATTTCCACTTATTTCCTGAAGCATTGGTAACAAGAGAATTAGTTTTACCATTTTTAGCAGGAACTTTTTGTTTTACTTGCTCGTTATGAGCGCATGCACCTAAGATGAGGACGGATATAAATAAATAGAGGATCAGAAACATTGGATATTTACTATTATTCCTTTTCAAAGTATTCAATACTTCCTCCTCTCTTATTCTCTCTCATAAATAAGTACGTTTTTTAAACTATATTGTTTCAATATTATAACAAGTTTTTCAAAATAGGAAAAAAGCCATAATCATCTATTACAAGTATTACGGAAAGTAATAAAGGAAAAGCCACATATCTGCGGATTTTCCTTTATAGTCTGTTTATTGATTCAATTGATTTTTAATAAGCCAAGCAGCACCAAGCACACCTGCATCATTTCCGAGTGTAGCCAATGCTAGTTTTGTTGAGTCACGAACTGCTGAAAAAGCAAACTTCTCAAAATTACTTATGACTGAATTTAATAAAATATCGCCTGCTTTAGAAACACCGCCGCCAAGAACGATTTTCTCTGGATTTAGTGTATTAGCAATACTAGCCAATGCAAAACCTAAGTGAAAGGAAACCTCATTCAAAACGGTCTGAGCCAACTGATCGTTATTTCGTGCTGCATCAAAGACGTCTTTAGCTGTAATCGTGTGATTCTCAGCCATTATTGCAGTTAATTCACTTTGTGTTCCCTTAGCAAGTTCCAATCGGGCAAGGCGTACTATTCCTGTTGCAGAAGCAACTGTTTCTAGACATCCCGATTTCCCGCAGTTACACAGTGCACCATTAGAAGGAATGGCAGTAATATGACCGATTTCACCAGCTGCACCATTAATACCTTGAACAACTTTTCCACCAGCAATAACACCCCCGCCGACACCTGTTCCAAGGGTTACGCAAACAAGATCCTTGGCTCCATTGCCCGCTCCCATCCACATTTCACCCAACGCTGCACAATTTGCATCATTTTCAATTGCAGCTGGGAGTGATGTTGCGGTCTCGAGACTGTTCTTTAAAGGATAGTTATTAGGCCAGCCTAAGTTTACAACATTTAAAAGTATGCCCTTTTCATAGTTAACTGGACCGGGTGCTCCCATCCCAATTCCTATTAAACAATCTTTTGTTTGACCCAGTTCTGTTAATTTTTCATCAATTGCTCTTGCAATATTATGGGTTATGTTTTTTCCTTCATTCGTATTATCTGTTGGTATTTCCCATTTACGAACAATCTCTCCATCCATTGTTATAAAAGCTAGTTTAGTCGTTGTACCACCAAGGTCAACACCGACAATCCATTGTTTCGACAATAAAATCACCCATCTTATTTTTGACTTTTTTCTTTTTGAAATTGTATTTCATGCCTCAAAATTAATAATGCAGTTTGGAATTCTCTTGGTTCTATTAGTTGTGACTGATACAGTTCCTTTAATTCCATTTCCATTAATTCAAGGTCAGCAACCCGATCACCAATATAAATTATCGTTCCAAATCTCTTTAAAAATTGTTGAATATCATAAATTGTTTTCATCCTATATCTCCTAGTTATGTAATGGAGAAAAAATATTATCCAAGAAAAAGTATAACCCACCCCGGCATCTATCCTCAAGAAAATATAATCTTAGTTTTAGAGAAACTTCAATTCTACTCCCCATTATTGGAAGATTGGAGTTGGCGATTAATCTCTTGTAGTAAATCAGCATAATCCTGTTGTTTTGGATTAAGCTTCTTAGCCTGCTGTATATTTTCTTTAGCTTCTTTCAACTCTTTTTGTTCTAGGTTAATAAGAGCTAAATTATAAAACGCCTCATCAAAACTTGGATCTAGTTTTATTGCCTTTTCCAAATGTACCTTGGCTTCAGGGAGCATATCCTTCTTAATTTCTACGTAGGATAAGAGAAAATAAGTTCTCTCCGATACATTCACTGCATTTTTTTCAGATTCCTTTAATACGGTATATGCCTTATCATAATTGTTTTGTTTTATGTATTCCTGTGCCATTAACAAACTGGAGTTTTCATCATGAGCTTTTCCAGATGCACTATAACCATACAATAAAGAACCCCACAACAATGCTGCAGATGCAATTAAAAATAACATTTGCAACAGTAACTTTTTTTTCTTCGGCAAGTGGACAACACCAGCGGCAAGGAATCCCCCAACCAATCCGCCTAGATGTCCTGCATTATCTATTCCAGATGCAGAGAACCCGATCATCAAATTAATTCCTAGCACAACAAGCAAATTTACTCCCATTGTTCGGAAAAATAATTTCGGGTAAATAACTCCAAAATAAAGTAAAGCGCCAAAACAGCCAAAAATTGCACCACTTGCCCCTGCTGATAAGTTCGCACTAAAGATAAAACTAGCAACAAAGCCTATAACTCCAGAAAATAAGTAAATCACTAAAAACCGAATACTGCCATAAATTCTTTCTACTTCTATACCAAGAAAGTATAAAGCTAGTGTATTCATCGCTAGATGGACAAAACCAATATGAAGAAAAACTGGCGTAATAAATCTCCACCATTCCCCATCAACAATCAATTGATTAACTTTTGCTCCATATTTAATCAAAGTGGATGTATTGGTGCTGCCACCATGTACTTGAAGCCAGAAAAAAACAGCAAGCTGGATTGCGATAAATACATAAGTGAAGAATGGTTTACCACTTAATAAAATCGCTCGCTCCGTCTTTACCTTTTTTATTGCATAATCTAAGGCTGCTTTCTTCATTAACTCAACATCTTCTTCTGAATAGTTTTCATTTATTGCAAAAGAGATATCAAGCGATAGCCTCTCGGATAAATGTCTGAAGCCTTCCTCGTATTGTCCCTGTGCAAATAGGACCGAGGTGACCATAGTCTTATTTGCACCTGAATGGACAAAAGGCTTTGTAAGTCGAAATTCGTATTCATCAACAGGTGGAAATTGACTGACGTAGATGTTAACAACCTTCAACTCATGACGACCAATTTGTTTTCGAACTTTTTCACCATTGGCAGCAGTAAACTCAATATCCCGCTGCATGGCATTACTCCAATCCAAATTATGATGCAGCATGCGAATGATAGGTGCTCTTTTATTTTCAAGCTTTTCGAGCCATAATTCTTTTTGATTTTCAAATAACTGAATAATACGATAACCATGATCAGATATCAATGAATAGGCCAAATTCCAAAAAATGAATCCTTCTTTATTACTCATATCCCCCCAACTTCCTATGTAAGAATAAGCTTTAGGCAAATCTGCTTTCATTTTATTCGTCTATCCCTTATAACTTATTATAAACGAAATCTCTCGTTACAATAATTAAACAAGTTGATTATTTTTTGCAGTTAACTCTCCAAATCAAAACAAAAAACCATCTGTGGTTTTCACCATTCAGACGGTCTTCCAAACATCGATTGCATCATTTTTTGCTTTACTCCTGGGAAACTCATGATTGATCCTACAGCAATTCTGCGGATCCAACCAGATCCCAGCAGGACATTAATCAGTCGGAATTTATACTTATAAACCAAATACCCTATCGAACCAATCATTAATATGGATGTTAGTATTCGAGACATCATCATCCCTCCTTTTTCTATTTTGTGATGATGACGATTAAATTATCCAATTAAAATGATTGAATTCTTATTAATAGTTCTTAAAGACCGGCTCCATTGTTTTCTTTAATACATTAACGGAATTCTCGAATTTTGTTTGCTCTTCTTGATTTAAATTCAGTTCAACCACTTGTCTAACTCCCTCACGATTAACTACGGCTGGTACGCCAATAAAAATATCGGTTTGTCCATATTCTCCATCTAAATACGAGGAAACAGTGAGGACTGAATTTTCATCACGGAGAATCGCTTTGGTCAATCTGACAAGACCCATAGCAATTCCATAATAGGTTGCACCCTTTCGCTCAATGATATGGTAGGCTGCATCCCGAACATTTAGAAAAATTTGATCAAGATCTGTTTTCTTAAAACCAGTTTTGTTTTTTGACCAATCACTAATGGAAGTTCCAGCAATCTCAGCATTGCTCCACACAGGCAATTCTGTATCGCCGTGTTCTCCAATGATATAAGCATGCACGTTTCGGGTGTCCACATCAAAGTAATCTCCCAACAAAAACCGAAATCGCGCTGTATCTAAAATCGTCCCTGAACCAATTACCCGTTCCTTTGGCAACCCTGAAAATTTCCAAACCGCATATGTTAAAATATCTACTGGATTTGTGGCCACAAGGAAAATACCGTCGAAACCACTTGCCATAATTTCATCCACAATTCCTTTAAAGATTCTTGTATTCTTTTCAACCAAGTCAAGCCGTGTCTCCCCAGGCTTTTGATTAGCTCCTGCTGTAATTACGACTAGATCAGCCTGACCACAATCCTGGTAACTCCCAAACCATATCTTTGTTCGTGATGGAGAGAACGGTAATCCATGATTTAGGTCCATCGCGTCTCCTTCTGCTTTTTCCTTATTTAAATCAATTAAGACTAGTTCTTCCGTAATTCCTTGATTTAATAGTGCAAAAGCATAGCTTGAGCCAACAAACCCGGTTCCGATGAGGGCAACCCTATTTACTCGTCGATTTACCATGACCATTCCTCCATTTGAAAGTATAATAATACTATATCAAGTGCAATTGATAAGCTGAGCTAATTATTTAAGATCGTGATTATGATTGCAAATACCGAAGCAAGAAAGCCTGAAAGAAAATTCACCATATCATTATCTACAAAGACCATTCCTTTTATTCTAGCGGTTGGCATCTGACAATGACTCTTCTTCTCAGTTTCAATACCACATTGCCCACATACATATAACTGCTGATAAAAGGCCCCAATCAACGTATCAATGACATTCCCGAGATATCCAAATAAAAACACCAGACAAGTAAAAAAAAGACCTAAATCAAAAAGCCAAAATCCTATAATTGAAATGAGAAAAGACCCTGCAAGCGAAGCCGCACTTCCTAAAAAACTAATCGCTCCAGAAGTCCCCTTTTCAACTCGCTTAAAGGTGCGTATGTATAAGGGGTCTTGTTTACTTAAACTGCCAATTTCCGAAGCCCATGTATCAGAATTAGCACTTGCAAGACAAACTAAAAAGCCAATTAACCAAATCATATCATGATTAAAATAATGAATGATACTGAAAAGCCCCGCAGCACCACCATTCGCAGCAACTTGACGCCAATCTCTTGTAGCACCTTTTGCCAACTTTTCTTCTATTATGTACTTTGAACTACTCTTATATTTTGACCAAAAAGTTGATGAAGCAAAAAAAGCACCAAGCAGGTAAAGACCATTTATCCCGAATCCTAAATAAACAGCTAGTCCAACAATACTAGCTGCCAAAGCACCCGATCGAGTCAAGGATTTAGATTGATATCCTGAAGCAGATCCTAATAGGATAAAAATCACTATAATAATGGTTACAATCATCTTATTTTGATAACCTCATCGTTTGTAATAATTTTTGAAACAGGAATATCATGATCCTCTACGTGTAATTGTGGAACCAACTGCTCAGCAAAGGCAAGTGATAGGGTTTTACCAGAGTAATTTTGTAAATAACGATCATAATACCCTCCGCCAAAACCCAAACGGTAGCCTTCTCGTGTGTAGGCCAAACCGGGGACTATGATTAAGTCAATCCTATCAGCGTTCATTTGATTGGTTAATGCCTCAATTGGCTCTAGTAATCCATAAAATACTGTTTCAAGTTGAGAAAAATCAGTAATTGCTCTAAAAGTCATTTTCTTTTCTTTGGGGTCACATTTTGGGACAACCACTTGTTTCCCTAATTCCCATGCTCTCTCAATAATTTGATAGGTATCAACTTCTGGCTTTTTTGATATGGTTAGACCTATCACTTGTGCTTGTTTCCAATCTTGATCTTCATAAAGCCTGGAAGCTATATTATTTGAATAATGTTCATATAAAGGTTTTGTAAGACTGGAAAGTTTCTCTTTCATATCCTTACGAATAGACACTTTATTATTCATCACAGGTAACCTCACATCTAATTTTTTAGACAACAAAAAAAGCAGCAGGAAGCCCTACTGCTTATTTTGTTTCACGGTGTGCTGTTGTACGTTTTTCTCTTGGGCAATATTTCTTAAGCTCAAGACGATCTGGATTATTACGTTTATTTTTTGTTGAAATATAGTTACGATCTCCACACTCAGTGCAAGCTAATGTAATATTCACGCGCATGTTTATTTCCCTCCAAACAATTAAGCATTTCATTCATACGACTTATCCATAATATCATTTTTTAAAAGGAAATGCTAGTATGTTTTTTTTAGATAATTATTGCTTTCATTCCGCTTGCTTTAAAAGCGCTTGCTCCAAAGAGAGTAATTCATTTTTATTAGACCCGGTAATCGTCCACGTGTTCATTTTTCCATTCTCCTGCGGATCTAACGACATTTTTATCGAAAAAATACTAGAAGCGGGAGTTTTTGCCATTGGCAGGTAATTTAGGCTCCCTTTATGAAGCGAATTCCATATTTGATCAGTAAAAACCTTCCATTGTGGCATGGCTGTGTATTCCTTCATTCCAACTCCATTATGTTCTCCATTTACCAGATAAATATTATTATTGGCATGATGGAAGATTCTTTTATCTACCGGTGATACAAAGGCAAGATTGTCTTGAATAACAATTGGATAGTAGTGCATGGCCAAAACATGAATCTCTTTCATTTCCTTGCTGTGATTACTAAGATAAACGCTTGAATATCGAATTTTGGAGTGAATCTGCTCTTCTTTCACTTTGATTATTATTTCTTCGTTATGTAAAACCTTTTCTTTACAATCTTGGAGCCAAACGTACTTTCCGTTTACCCATAAACCAGGAATAAACTGAAGTGTTTCCTGTGGAAAAAGGGGGCTAAATTTTTTTTGTTGCCGTTCAATTATATTCATCTAATTACACCTTTTTATTCATTATAGTGGTTCATTTGCATATGAAGTAATTTTCAAATTATTCATAATAAATGATAATTTAATCGTACCACCAGTTGCTACCGCGCACAATAAACACAAATTGTCGTTTTTTGGAAACTTTGAGGCCCATAACTTTTTCCTATTATTAAAAAAAGATAAGGCAAAAAACTCCTTATCTTTTACAACTCTATGATCCTTTAGGCATTTAAATTAACTCGGGTTCCTGTCACGAGGTAAATGACATGTTCTGCAATATTCGTTGAATGGTCTGCGATTCTTTCGATATATCTGCAAACAAATGCCAATTGAATAATTTGGTTTGTTGCATGTGGATTTTGTGGAATATGACTCAACAATTCTTGTATTAAACGTCCAAACATTTTATCTACTTCATCATCTTTTTCTGCACATTTTTTTGCAACCGTAATATCCTCTGAATAATAAGCCCTAATCGAATCTGAAACCATCTCCAAGGCCATTTCCATCATTTTTGGGATATCAATGATTTCTTTAAAGTGTTTTTCTTTACCAATATGCAATGCTGATTTAGCAATATTTACTGCTATATCTGCAAATCGCTCAACCTCAGATGATACTTTTAAAGCTACATTTATTTTCCTTAGATCCGTCGCAACGGGTGATTGTCTTGCAATTAATAATAATGCCTTATCATTTATTTCGTATTCTAAATCATCGATTTCATTATCACCATCGATAACTTGGTTAGCCTTTTCCATATCCTGATTAATAAGAGCAATCATCGCTTCCTTGATTGCATGCTCCGATTTTTCAGCCATTGTTAAAAGCAAATCTTTCAACTCTTTTAAATTGTTATCAAAAATTGCCCTTGTACTCATAGTAGACACCTCATCATCCGAATCTTCCTGTAATGTATCCTTCAGTCCGTTCGTCTCTTGGATTTGAAAAAATTGTCGATGTTGAATCTAATTCGATTAATTCACCCATTAAAAAGAATGCAGTCTTATCTGAAACCCTTGATGCCTGCTGCATGTTGTGGGTTACAATTACAATCGTGTATTTTTCTTTTAATTCTAATATCATCTCTTCGATCTTTAGCGTCGAAATTGGATCTAACGCAGATGTTGGCTCATCCATTAATATCACTTCTGGTTTGGTTGCCAGTGCTCTAGCAATACATAACCTTTGCTGTTGTCCCCCTGATAGTCCTAATGCAGGAGCATGTAAACGATCCTTTACTTCCTCCCATAACGCCACATCCATTAGTGATTTAATGACAATTTCATCTAGATGCGTCTTTTTTGTGATCCCATGTACCCTTGGTCCATAAGCAACATTATCATAAATAGATTTCGGAAACGGATTTCCCTTCTGAAAAACCATTCCTACGTGTTTGCGTAGATCGACGAGATCCACTTTCTTATCTAATATATTTTGGCCATTAATGTTAATTTCGCCCGTCATTTTTACATTTGGGACCATATTAATCATCAAATTTAGTGTTTTAATAAATGTAGATTTACCACATCCCGAAGGTCCGATGATGGCAGTAACCTCTTTCTTGTTTATCGGAAAATGGATGTTTTTTAATGCGTGATGCTCACCATACCATAAATTCAGATCGTTTATATCAAAAACCTGTCTGGTTAATGTTGAAGTTTCCACAACTTTTCCTCCTTATCCAAACCTTCCAGAGATATATTCCTCTGTCTTTTTTACAGATGGATTGGTAAAAATCTTTTCAGTATAATCATATTCAGTGATATCACCACTCAAAAAGAAGGCAGTTTTATCGGAAATACGTGATGCCTGCTGCATATTATGGGTAACGATGATTATTGAATATTCCTTTTTTAAATCAACGATTAAATCCTCCACTTTTGCATTGGATATCGGATCTAGCGCCGATGATGGCTCATCAAGAAGCATGACTGTAGGTTTCATAGCAATCGTCCTAGCAATGCAAAGACGCTGCTGCTGCCCGCCTGAAAGGGATAGTGCAGATTTATGAAGCCTGTCCTTTACCTCTTCCCATAATGCCGCCTTTTTCAAACTCTCCTCTACAATTTCATCCAGTTCGCTTTTCTTCTTGATACCAGCAAACTTAAGGGCATGCGTAATATTTTCATAAATTGATTTTGGAAACGGGTTGGGTTTTTGAAAAACCATCCCAATTTCCTTGCGGAGAGCAACAACATCTATTTGTTCCGACAAGATATTAAGATCTTCATAAATGATTTCTCCCTTTGCCCTTGCACCGGGAATGAGATCATTCATTCGATTAATACTTCTTAAAAAAGTCGACTTACCACAACCTGACGGACCGATTAGAGCAGTAACTGAATTTTTTTCTATATCGATTGAAATTCCATTTACTGCTCGTTTTTCTCCATAGAATATTTCTAAATTATTTACCTCTAGGATTAAGTCATTTTGTAATTGACTGTTTGACCGAACAGCTTGGTTTACCATTTCCTTTTCCTCAAAAGTTGTAACCATTCTATCTCCCCGCCTTTTATTTAGATGCAGTAGCTTTCTTATGAATCATACTTCCAATCCACCTAGCAAGTAAGTTAAATACTAATACCGATAAAACTAAAACAGCAGCTGACCCATTGGAAACTTCCTCAACATCAGGTATTAACCCTTGTGTGTTTACGGACCAAATATGAACAGCAAGCGTTTCAGCCGGACGAAAGATATTTAATGGTGATTGAGGGGAAAATGGATTCCAGTTTGCGTAATCAAGTCTTGGTGTTGAAAGACCAGCAGTAAATAATAGCGCAGCAGCTTCCCCAAATACACGCCCTGCAGCAAGAATCGCTCCTGTTAAAATAGACGGAAAAGCACTTGGTAATAAAACAGTTTTTATCGTATGCCACTTAGTAATCCCTAATGCTAGACTTCCTTCTTTCAACTCTCTCGGGACTGCACGAATAGCATCCTCACTTACACGAACAATTACCGGTAAGTTGAAAACAGTTAATGCTAAAGCTCCTCCCAAGATGGTGTAGCCCCAGCCTGTTAAATTAACGAACATTAATAAACCAAACATCCCAATAACAATAGATGGCAGCGAAGCTAAAACTTCTATACAGGAACGAACCATATCAGTAATTTTTCCTGGCTTAGCGTATTCCGCCATATAGATCCCCCCGCCTATTCCTAACGGAAGGGCGATTAACATCGTAATAAATAATATATAAAACGAATTGAATAATTGGTCGCGAATGCCCCCACCAGCACGTACATTGCTTGATGGAGTGGTTAAAAATTCAAGAGAAATATGTTTAAGTCCATTACCCAAAATATAATAAAATAAGCCAACTAAAATAGAAATGATTATGATTGCAATGGTAATAAATACGCCTGTAGCAATTCGATCTGCAGTTTTACTGTTCATTACATTTTCCTCCTTGATGATAGGTAGCGAATGAGGAGAATAAACGCAAACGACATGATTAATAATATTAAGCCCATTGACCAAAGCGTATTATTTTCTACACTGCCATAGGTTGTATGACCCATGTTTAGAGTAATAATGGTTGTTAAGGTTGCTGAAGCATCTAATAAACTTGTTGGCAAGTCTCTTACGTTACCAATAACCATTTGTACCGCAAGAGCCTCTCCAAATGCTCTTGCCATACCAAGAACAATAGCAGTTAAGAGGGTAGGTAATGCGGCAGGTATTAATACTTTTCGAATCGTCTGCCAGCGAGTAGCGCCAAGAGCATACGAACCTTCACGAAGATTTTTAGGCAGTGAACTCATCGCATCTGTTGCAATTGTTGTTACTGTTGGCAAAATCATGATAGATAAAACAATCGTTCCAGACAGCAAGCTAAAACCCAGTCCGCCCACATGCTCCCGAATAAAGGGAACTAATACTGTAAGCCCGATGAAACCATAAACAACCGATGGAATTCCAACCAAAAGCTCGATGACAGGCTGTAAAATTTTCCTCCCCCATGAGGGTGCAATTTCCGTCATAAAAATCGCTCCACCAATCCCTAATGGTGCTGCAACCAAAGCTGATAAAAAGGTTACCGCAAAGGATCCAAAAATAAACGGTAATGCCCCATATTCCGGTTTTGCTAGATTTGTAGGATTCCAGTGTGTACTGGTTATGAACTCAATAAGACTTACACCATTTTTTATAAAGGATTGTAACCCTTTTGATCCTAGGAAAATGGTAATTGAGATGGTTGCAGATATCATTATGACAGCACATAGGATAACGAGAATTCTCCCGCGTATTTCCCCATCCAGCCAATTTTTCTTAGACTTTAATAATCTATCTTTTGCAGGTTCTAATTTTTCCATAATGCACCAAACACCCCTAAAATACGTCATAATAGGGTAAACGCCTACTTGCATTTACCCTTTTATTTTCAACCTGTTGTTATAGGTCTTTTTGATTCCCTTCAGCATCGCGTTCTACTTTCATTTTTGTGACAGGAAGATATCCTTGTTCTTTTAATAAAGTGTTTTGGATATCATCAGACATTAAATAGTCAAGGAACGCTTTAGCAAGATCTGTTGCCTCGCCCTTTGTATAAGAGTGTTGATAAGCCCAAATCGGGAAATGTCCAGATTGTACATTTTCTTCTGTTGGTTCTACTCCATCAATCGCTAGTGGTGTGACAGAATCGTCAGTGAAGTATGAGAATGCAAGGTAACCAACTGCACCATCAGTTTCATTAATAATCTTTTTAACTGTGTTTGATGAGTCTTCCGTAATACCTTCCGCAGGTGTTGCTCCATCAAGGGCGAATTTATTGAATACTGCACGTGTACCTGAAGAGTCTGGACGGTTTACTAGAACGATCTTTTGATCAGCACCGCCAAGTTCTTTCCAGTTTGTAATTTTACCAGTGAAAACTTTAATTAAATCCGCTTTTTTAATTTCTTTAATACCAACTTTAGGGTTAACAGCAGCAGTCATGCCCACAACAGCTACTTTATGGTCAACAAGCTGGTCAGCAGGGATTCCTTCTTTTTCTTCAGCAAATACATCAGAGTTACCAATTTGAACAGACCCTTCCGCAACTTGCGATAAGCCTGTACCAGATCCACCCGCATTTACCTGAACATCGACATTTGGATTTTCAGCCATAAACTCTTCAGCAGCAGCTGCAACTAATGGCTGCATCGCAGAGGAACCTGAAACAGTTAATGAGCCTGAAAGTTCAGCATTTTTACTATCTTTATTAGAAGTTCCTTCATTTTTATTAGTAGAAGCTCCTCCACCACATGCAGCAACAAGTACCATTAATGCTGCTAGAGTAAGTGTTAGACCAATTTTTTTATAACTTTTCATTGGTTTAATTCCCCCTGTGAATTTAAGTTTGTTTTTGATTTGTTCTGCCTTACATGTATAAGAATAAAGCTAAACTGTTAACTGAGTTTTAATCTTGTGTAAAGGTTATGTAAATGAATATTGAGTTTTTGTAAATCATGAATAAAAAAAACACCTGTCTCCGACTTGAGAGACAGGTGTTAGGGATGTTGAGTTTACTCGTTATTACTTGTGGTTTCTTCCTTTTGTTCAGATGTTGATTTTTTATCCTTTTCTTGACGCTCTTTTTTTAAATCAAAATAAGCATCCAAGACTCTTCGCCCTATTAGGTTATTAATACTTGGACCGCTGTTTCCTTGATATGCCCATGGGACGACAACAGCCATGGCTACCTCAGGATCATTTGCCGGTGCAAAACTTACAAGACTTAAATTCATTACAGGTGTCCCTCGTTTTGATTTATCGGAACCATCATAAAATGCCTCGGCTGTACCCGTTTTTCCCGCAGGGTTATATTTTGCGCTTTTGAAGTAGCTGACAGCCGTCCCATCACCCACTTGCATGACCATTCGAAAACCTTCTTGGACCCGCTTGATCCATGACTCTTTCATATCTAGTCGGTTTAATACCTTAGGCTGGATTTCCTCAACAATCGGACCCAATTCATTATTTTCCATTACAGGTTCGCGAATTTCCTTCACTAGATGAGGCTGGATACGATTCCCGCCATTTGCTATCGTGGAGACATACTGAGCGAGTTGGATTGGTGTATACGTATCATACTGACCAATTGATAGGAAAAGGAGTAAACCAGGCGTTCTTTCCGGACCTGGAAAGCCGCTCATTTCATTAGGCAAGTCAATTCCTGTTCGCGTTCCTAATCCAAACTGACTAAATGACTGCCGCATCGTATCAAAGGCTGAATAATCGAGTGGTAATGGTTGATTTGCTCGATACTGTCCACCCGCCATTGCAATAACTGTTTTCCACATATACACGTTGGATGAAACCTGCAGTGCCCTTAAATCATTGATCCGGCCAAATGTTCTCCATGAAGACATTACAGGAGAACTAGCAATTCTCAAAGGCTCATCAAGTAGTGTGGTGCCTGGTTGTATGGCCCCTGTTTTATAACCAGTTAAAATCGTTGCTCCTTTTACTGCTGACCCCACATTGTAAGAAGTCGTAATATTTCCTCCGGCAAAGTCATTCATGACTGTTTTACCTTTTTTATCTTTACTAATTTGTTTTCCAGCCAGTGATAAGACTTCACCGGTATGAGGATCCATCAAAACGACAAATGCACGGTCGAGAAGGGCTGTATTTGGTTTTTGCTTTGCACTCCACATTTCTTCTTCGATGATATTTTCTACCTTCTTCTGAAGATCCATATCAATCGTTAAAACAAGATCTTTACCTCTTTTACCTTCTGAAACAACTTCTGTTGAAAGGATTTTTCCCGTTTTATCTGTTACATTTTTCACTTTTGCCTTTTGACCATGTAAGACATCTTCGTATTTTAATTCAAGATAACTTTTTCCAACTCGGTCATTACGGCTATAGTCACGGGCCATATATTTTTCTAATTGCTCTTTGGGAATTCCTGCCTCAGAGGTAGTAACATCTCCTAATATTGACTTTAGTGTCTTCCCGAAAACATACTTTCGCGTCCAATCCGTTGTTGTATCAACACCAGGTAAATTTTCTAGGTTTTCGCTGACCACCGCAAATTCTTCAGGTGTAACGTCTTTGTTTTTAACAATTTGTGGTGTTAAGGCATAACCACTGTTAAAGACTCTATAGATCGCAAGAGTTTCAAGCTCTTCACCGACAATACTTTTCACTTCTTCATCAGTTACTCGATCCACCTGAAGTTGATAAATTTGCTTATCATCTAACTTCTTTTGTTTATAGAGAGCCCATTCTTTATCAGTAATTTTTGCTTTTGCTTCTTCGGGATGTTTTGTAATCCAATAATCTTTTCTTTCCCGAATAGGGACTTTTTTTGCATCATCAGTTTTGTCAATAATTTTTGCCAATTTCGCTGCACTTTCCAACATTTCCTCTTGGGTTGTTTGTTGATATTTCGTATAAGTAATCGCGTTCAATGGTGTATTATCAACAATAATTTTCCCATTCCGGTCAAACATTTTCCCTCTTGGGACAGGGTTATTGACTGTTACATCTTCTGTCCGTTCAATTTCACGTTTAAAATCATCCCCAAAAACGATTTGTAATTCTCCAAGTCTAAGAATGAGGACAGAAAATAGTATGAATACCACAAAGAATAACATGTTTAAACGAAACGGCACATGTTCCTTCTTTTTTTTCTTTTTATTATTCAAGGGGTAAAAACACTTCCTTTTTCACGGCTTAAGCTTAACTTTCTCTATTTTATAGGATAAGTCTGCTTTTTTCTATGAAAAACCCTTACCAATTTATAAGGTAATAATGCCAATGAAAAAAATGGCGTTGAGTAAATAATTTACTCAACGCATTCCGGGGCTGGTAAGTGTACCCTTTTAAGAAAAAAATAGATGCATGAGTGCCCCGCACCTAAAATGAGAAGGAGAATGGGAATACTGTTCTCAGCTTTGAACCAAGTGATACCAACTAAAAAAGATACGATAGAAATGATCCTGCCCAGATTCAAGTATATTTCACGAACAACAATATATTCAATTCTCATTTCCGCAGCCTTCCATCCGGTTCCAATAACATCGTATGTAGTCGACATATATGGCACGAGTAAAAGCGGATAAGCGATTGCAATCATCCCGCCATAGATAAGTAATTTGACAAAACTAACGTCCCAAACAATTAACAGAACAGATGCATATAAAATAATCCCTCCAATAAGAATGGCTTTTTTTCGATTTTTTTGTTTTATTAAACGTGAAGCAAAATAATACGCTACGAATGATACTCCTGAATTAAGAAGACCGAATGTCCCAAGAGACATTTCACTTCCCGTTGAAAGGTAAACAAAAACAGAGATAACAAAGGCAAAGGTACCTTCCCTCAAGCCCTGAAAGAAGTTAGCATTTGTAATTAAACGCCAATTTTCATTTTGTTTTCTTTCATTTACAATTTTCATGAAGCAATAACTGCCTGATGACGGTCGTGGTTTCAATGAAAAACTCATAAAAACCGCCAGTGCAAATAAAGCAAGTGATAGTCCAAAAACAATCGTGTAGCCAGTATATTTTTCAAATTTGGTAATAATGATACCTGCAGCGATGGGGCCAATCATCCCCCCTGCAGATGATAATATCCCTAAAAAACCATTAAAAAAATCTCGAGTATCTGGTTCAGTTATTTCAAATGTTAATACATTGTAGGCAAGCCAATAAAAACCATACCCTACTCCTAAAAAACTTCCTAAAAGAAGTAAATAGGTTGAAGCATTTGTACCAAACACTAAAACCAATACATAAAATAAAGCTAAAAAAATAACCCCAATCCTAAGCACAATTACCCTGTCAATTTTTTTCGCCCATCGTCCTGCTAAGATAAATGTCAGCAATTGTAGAATCACGGTCGAAAGGTTAAAGAAGGCGATATCCGAGTATTTCCCCGTCTGTTTCCAAAGATAAATATTAACAAAGGTGTTAGACAAAGCAATACTTAATGAGTATAGCCCTCCAATAACCAGCAATAGTAATAAATCTTTTGTAAGTGTAACATCACCCAGAATCTTAATTTTTTTTGCCATCAAAAACTCCCCTTTTATCTTATGGGTAGTCTTTAACAAGCTAGTTTTTCTTATTCACAAAAAAAGACAACCCTTGGGCTGCCTTTTTTCATTATCATTATTATTTAGCTTGGCTGTAGCGGTTTGAAACTTCATCCCAATTTACTACATTCCAGAAAGCGGAAATATAGTCTGGGCGTTTGTTTTGATAGTTTAAGTAGTAAGCATGCTCCCAAACATCAAGACCTAGAATTGGAGTTTTGCCTTCCATTAATGGAGAATCTTGGTTTGGTGTACTAGAAACTTCTAACTCACCATTGTTTACAGATAACCATGCCCAACCAGATCCGAAACGAGTAGTTGCTGCTTTAGCAAATTCTTCTTTAAAGTTTTCGAAGCTGCCAAATTTACTGCTGATTGCGTCAGCTAATTCACCTGTTGGTGCACCGCCGCCATTTGGAGAAAGGATTTGCCAGAATAAAGAATGGTTAGCGTGTCCGCCGCCATTGTTACGAACTGCTGTACGAACAGCCTCTGGAACCGCATCCAAATTAGCAATAACTTCTTCAACTGATTTAGAAAGTAATTCTTCATTACCAGCTAAAGCGTTATTTAAATTTGTTACATATGTGTTATGGTGTCTTGTGTGGTGAATATTCATAGTTTCTTTGTCAATATGTGGTTCAAGTGCGTTTTCTGCATAAGGTAATTGTGGTAATTCAAATGCCATTTTAATTCCTCCTATGTATAAGTGATTTTATCGGCTTTAGAATTTCGAATATTTCTAAAGCTTTCCTCCTTAAGATACCAAAGTTGGTTATTTGTATCAAATAAAATGCTTAGGTTCTTAACATATTTACCATTCCCGTTCAGTTGGATATTATTCAAAAATATGTATTGAAGCCCATCCATTCGTAATTTTTCGAAAAATTGTCACCTTTTACCTAAAGGGCAATCTGTCAACGATTTTTGTCATATCCAACTTTTGTCACTTCTAAATCCTGTAATAGCCATATTGACACTTAATAAATTATCTATTTAAATCAAAGGGAAGTGGTAGATAAGGAGTGATTTTCTATGCAATTAAACCGTTCTTCTATATATAATTTATTAGTTGCCTTTTTTCAAAAAAAAGAACCTATTCAAAAAATAAAAGCCGGTTCAATCCTTTTTCAAGAAAAAGATGCTGCTCAGTATGTTTATTTATTACTTAAAGGGAGCATTTCAATTGGAAGAGTTCATTTACGCGGCAAAGATTTTATCTTAAAAATCTTAAACGATCAAGAATTAATTGTAGAGTACCAACTTTTCAAGGAAAATCCTCATTATCAATTTTACGCAAAAACACTAACTGATTGTGAAATGATACTAATAAGAAAAGAGCAATTTGAAGATTTCATTTTAACAGACCCTGAGGCAATGAATTCTTTTGTTACATGGTTAAGTACAGGTTATTTAAAAGCACAGATGAAATGTCAGGACCTCATTATGAATGGAAAAAAAGGCGGTTTATATTCGATCCTTATTCGCTTATGCAATTCATATGGGATAAAAACAGAAGAAGGTATTCTAATTGACCTTCCATTAACACATCAGGAACTGGCTAATTTAACATTTGGAACACGTGAAGTAATTCAACGCTCATTAAAAGATCTGCGCGAAAAGAAGATTATCTCCTATGATAATCAGAAGTTTACCGTAAAAAAACTAAACAACTTAAAAGAAGAAGTCGACTGCCAAAACTGCTCCTTTGAAATTTGTGGATTGAATTAATTGAAAAAAAGCCACCTAGGTGGCTTTTCAGACTGTCATCAAATCCGAAGGATTTCGGGTTTTAAATCGACAGTCTTTTTTGTTTGGCTACATTAAACTAGTCTGTTGATTTCCGTTCCAGGCGGCTTCGCTTTCCGCGGGCGTGCCGGGGAGCCTCCTCGCCGCTTTCAGCGTCTGCGGGGTCTACCCTGCCCCGTACTCCCGCAGGAGTCTTCGCCGCCTTCCACTACAATCAACAGGGTTATAAAATCATTAATGATCTCTAAAGCATGGCATGGCTTTTTTCTATTTAAGTACGACGATGAAAAAAAAGATGACCATGATGATTTGAATAATAGTTTTCGTGATAACACTACTTATGAAGCCAATCACTGACCCAAATCCAACTTTTAGGCTCTCCGTGAAACTTCTTTTGTTAAAAATTAATTCTGCTGCTATGGCCCCGATAAATGGACCAATGAGAATTCCTAAAAAAGGAATAACAAACGGGCCAACCAAAATTCCAATCGTACTCCCCCAGACACCCGCCTTAGAACCACCATATTTTTTAATTCCAATCATATTGGCAATGTAATCAGCAATAAAAAGAAGGACGATAAACAAACCTTGTATCAACCAAAAATACCATCGAAAGGGTTCAAAACTAAAAAACACACCATATAATAAAAACCCAGCTAATAAAAACAATACACTTGGAATGATTGGATAAACAAGACCTACAAACGCGACGATAAATAATAATATGACGATACCCCAATATACCATTTCCATTCTACTCATCCCTCATAACTTGTTGATATTATTACATGTATACATTCCTTCATACGAATAATCTTATGAACGGTTTCAAATTTTTTATAAATGGTATCATTCTTGTATATAACCCTTACTAAAGATACAATAGATGCTGAAGCATTTATTTGTATTTATGTGTAAAGGTGGTCATTATGAATATTTTTAAACAACTTTATAAAAGTATCTATTCCCCAAAGGATATTGCCTTGTTTCGGTTTCAAGGAATTGGAAAGACAATTCTATATGTCTTTTTCTTAACTTTTATTTCGATTCTCCCTTCCGTTATTTATTTAAGCACAGCTGTTACCACTGGACTGGAAAGTGCAGATACAATTATCAATGATAAATTACCTGATTTTTCTATTGAAGATGGACATTTAACTGCGGATACCAAGGTTCCAATTACGATAAATAGAGATGACTTTACAATCATTCTCGACCCAACAGGTGCTGTTTCTGATACTGATGTTGAGGATGAAGGTAACGCTTTTGCATTATTGGAGGATCAATTTGTATTTGCAGCAGGGGGCAGAGTTGAAACATATCCCTATTCAATGTTAGAAGGATTAGCCATCACAAAGGGTGACTTCGTCAATTTTATTAACGGAATTAGCGGTATGAAATGGATCATCATCCCTGTTGGAGCATTATTTATTTACTTATTTGCAAGTGCTGGCAGTTTTATTGAAGTCACAGTATTGGCATTGATAGGATTGTTACTTAAAAATCTTTTTGGAAGAAATCTTAATTACCGGCAGTTGTGGAGAATGGCCGCATACAGTGAAACGTTGCCCACCCTGTTTTTCACCATCATGGCTGCGATTAAAACAACGGTTCCCAGCAGCTTTATGATAAATTGGTTTGTCGTAATCATTGTATTATCTTTAGCAATAAAGGAAATTCCGAAACCCAAAAAAGTAAACTAAAATTCGCCCATTGCGGGCGTTTTTTTTATAAACTCGTTCTTTTTACCATTGGACAAGCATACCAATGTACAAACTGTCCTATTTGGAGGCTTGTCCGATGAAAAAATTATTTGGTTTCTTATTAGCCGTTTTAATTATATACGTCATCTATATTGACTTAACTGTTGGTACTCTCCCCTCTTCACTAACACAGCAGGTCGACGCTAAAGTCGAGGCACCCAAACTGCAGGTGAAATCAGACCTGCCTTCCTTTGAAGCAAAAGTGGAACCCGGAGCAACCGTAATATCAATTGTCGAACATCAACTGGATAAACCACTTCCTGTCTCGATCACTGACTTAATTCAGGACTTCCGAAAACTAAACCCCGGGGAAACACCAGAAAAAATTCAAATTGGCTCTACATATCATTTCCCTGATTACTCAAAATAAAGAGGATAATGCTTATTATTGTCAAAAATAGTGAAAGGCTGATAAAATAAAAGGCGGATTGTTTTTTAATACCATATTCGAATCCCATTTTGAAGGAGCGAATTACACGTGAGTGAAATAATACATCGCACAAAGACCCGGCCAATTAAAGTAGGTAACTTAACAATTGGCGGGAGTAACGAATTATTTATCCAAAGTATGACTACAACAAAAACACATGATGTGGAAGCAACTGTTGCTGAAATAAAACGTCTTGAAGAAGCGGGCTGCCAGATCGTGCGGGTGGCTTGTCCTGATGAACGCGCGGCAAATGCTATATCTGAAATTAAGAAAAGAATTAACATACCACTTGTCGTTGACATTCATTTTGATTATAAATTGGCTCTGAAAGCTATTGAAGGCGGAGCAGATAAAATTAGAATCAATCCAGGAAATATTGGTAAACGTGAAAAGGTAGAAGCAGTTGTAAAGGCTGCAAAAGAACGTGGTATTCCAATCCGGATTGGTGTCAATGCAGGTTCGCTCGAGAAGAGAATATTAGAGAAATATGGTTATCCAACAGCCGATGGCATGGTTGAGAGTGCACTCCACCATATTAAAATTCTTGAGGATTTAGATTTTCATGACATTATTGTATCCATGAAAGCATCTGATGTTAATCTTGCGATTGAAGCGTATGAAAAGGCATCTCGAGCATTCGATTATCCCCTCCATCTTGGGATTACGGAATCAGGCACTCTTTTTGCTGGCAGTATAAAAAGCGCCGCTGGTTTAGGTGCTATTTTACACAAAGGGATCGGGAACACACTTCGCGTTTCCTTAAGCGCGGATCCTGTTCAAGAAGTAAAGGTTGCCAGAGAACTGTTAAAAGTTTTTGGACTTTCTTCTAACGCTGCCACATTGATCTCATGCCCGACTTGCGGCCGGATTGAAATTGATTTAATCAGTATTGCAAATGAAGTGGAAGAATACATTGAAAAAATTAAAGCACCGATTAAAGTAGCGGTATTAGGCTGTGCTGTTAACGGTCCTGGCGAGGCACGCGAAGCTGATATTGGAATTGCTGGTGCTCGTGGTGAAGGGTTACTATTCAGGAAGGGTGAGATTGTCCGCAAAGTTCCTGAAGCGCAATTAGTAGAGGAATTGAAAAAGGAAATCGATCAAATTGCCGAGGAGTACTTCCAAAAAAAAGCAGAAGAAGAAAAGGTCATTCAATAACACGAAGAAACCCGGTATAAATCACCGGGTTTCTTTTTGCTCCTCTGCAGGTTTACATTAAAAGAACGGGAGAATAAAGATACCGATTACAATTGAAATTGCACCGATACCAATTGCCCAAGCACCTAAACCATTGGCTCCTCTTCTTCTGGCAACGAAGCCTAACACAATCCCTGCAGCACCAAAAAGTATTGGCATAACAAATAGTGATAAAATCGAAAGCACTAACGCAAGCGTCCCGATACCAGTACCACCAGCAGCTTTTTCCCTTACCCCATCGTGTTCCTTTCTGCGAACAAGGGGAGCAGGTGCAGCAATCTCTGCAGCTGTCTCTTCCCTATATTCAGAAGAATGTATCGGAACCGAAGCACCAATCCTTGGCGTAGACTCATCTTTTTTCAAAGTGTAGTGAGCCTTAATAGGTTCAGTAAATTCTGATGCGGTTTCCTCCCTAAATGAAGCAGGAGAATTGGGTATATCTTGACCAATTGTTGAGCTTTGAAGAGCCTCTTGCACTTTCGTGTCTCTTTCGTCTGCCATCCTAATCCCTCACTTTCAGTAATAGGAGCATTAATTATTGTTTGCTTTAGAATCAATTTTAGTATGTCAATGTTTGCCTAAAATAGTTTTTTATTTCTATTCTTAAAAAATTAATTGTAAATAGTTACTTTATTGAACCCAATACTTTGGTAAAATATAAAGAAATACGGAAAAGAAATAGGAAAGTGAGTCTACACATGAAAAAAAGATTTGGTATCGATATCGATGGAACCGTAACGTGCCCAAAATCATCCATCCTACCTGTTATTAATAAAGCATTTGGACTGAACATATCGTATGAGGACGTTACCCAATATGAATATACTCCATACGTAAATGTCTCTGAAAAGGTGTTTGCTGAATGGTTTACAGCAAACGAACCGGTTATTTACGCCAATTCCCCACTTGCGAATGGAGCAGAACATGTCCTTAAAAAATGGGAAAATCAGCATGAATTGTTTTTTATCAGTGCTCGCAGTTCTCATTTGCTTGATATTACCATTAAATGGTTTATTAATAATGGCTTAACCTTTGATCACATTGAATTAATTGGCTCACATGACAAAGTCGCATCCGTTAAAAAGCATCGCTTAGATATCTTTTTTGAGGATAAGCATGATAATGCGGTTATGATACATGAAGAGTGTAAGATCCCAGTCATTTTATTTGATACGCCGTATAATCAAGACCCCATTCCAAATGGGGTAATTCGTGTTAATAACTGGAATGAAGCAAAGAATTGGGTAGAACATTGGATGAAGGAAAGTCGCCCATTGGTACAAACGTTCTAACAATACCTATAAAAAAACAGCTTGTGAATTTCACAAGCTGTTTTTTAATGACACTCAGGACAAAGACCGTAAATCTCGAATTTATGACCGGAAATGTCGTATCCTTTTAAATTTTCACTTAGATCTTGCATTGGGCAGGTATCAATTTCTTTCGTTTTTCCACAAGTCAAACAAATGAAATGATGATGATGGTGCTGCCTTGAACAAGAAAAACGGAAGTGCTTTTCACCTGATAATTCAGTCATCTCTAGAATTCCCATATTAACAAATAAAGAGAGATTCCGATATATCGTATCAAAACTCAGACCAGGGTAATCATCTTTGAGGTGATCCAATACGTCCTTAGCCGTTAAATATTTATCACTTTCTGCAAACAATTGCAGCATATCTTCTCTTTTACCTGTTTGTTTAAATCCCTTTTCTTTTAAATATTGTATCGCTTCATCAACGTTCACCAGGCTGCCCCCCCTTATGAATTAATAATTTTTTGTAAAAGATGGAGATAATTAAGATGAGAACGGCAATCATTACGATTGTTCCTCCGGGAGCCAAATCTAGGTAGTAAGCTGTAAACAAGCCGCCTAGAACTGAAACTTCGCCAAACAAAACAGATAAGAAAATGGTTTGCTTAAATCCTCTCGCGATCCGAATGCTGGCAGCAACAGGTAATGTCATTAGTGATGACACCAACAAAATCCCAACAATTCTCATCGATGCCGCGATCACCAAGGCTACCATGACAATAAAAATGAAATGAATACTTTTTGCTGCAATACCGGAGGCTTTGGCATGTTCCTCATCAAAAGAAAGTAAAAACAGTTCTTTATATAATAAGATAATCACCAGAATCACTAAAATTCCAATTATAAACACGACCCATAAATCAGTTCTGCTAACGGCGGAGACACTGCCGAACAAATAACTGAATAAGTCAGTATTAAAGCCATTGGCAAGTGAGATAAATATGACACCTAAGCCAATCCCGCTCGAAAGGATAATTGGAATCGCAAGTTCTTGGTAGTGCTTATAAACACTTCTTAGTTTCTCAATGAATAGTGATCCTCCCACTGAAAAAACCATTCCTAAGTACAGTGGATTTAAACCCGCCATCATGGCCACATTTCTTTCTACAAGCAAACTAGCTGCTATCCCGGCTAATGTTACATGGCTTAGGGCATCTGCTATTAATGATAATCTCCTGACAACAACAAACACTCCTAATAACGGGGCAATAATCCCGATCATCATCCCAGTTAAAAAGGCATTTTGTAAAAATTCATAATGGAAAATTCCTTGAATCATCTTATAACGCCTCCGTGCTCATGATGATGGGCTAGCAGGTGAACATCGTGCCCATAGGCTTTAGACATATCATCCGCTCGGAGTTGTTCAAATTCGTTTGTTTCTCCATGAAAATGCAAATGTTTATTTAAGCAGGCTACATGTGAAACTTTATCCGAGATTGTTCCAATATCATGTGTAACCAATAGAAGGGTAATTTCACGATTTTTATTTAATTCACCAAGCATTTGATAAAAATTACTTACATTCTCCGCATCTACGCCTACGGTGGGTTCATCAAGAATAAGGAGGCTCGGTTCACTAACTAGGGCTCGGGCAATAAAAACTCTTTGTTGTTGACCTCCAGAGAGTTCGCCAATATTTCTGTTACTGAACTTAGTCATCCCAACTGCATCCAAGGCATCGCGAACTTTTTGAGCATGCTCCTTTTTAAAAAACTTAAACATTCCTAGCTTTTTCGTCAAACCACTCTCGACCACTTCCGATACAGTTGCCGGAAAACCAGTGTTGAAGGAATTAGCCTTTTGAGAAACATAGCCAATTTTTTGCCAATCCTTAAATTTATTAATTTCCTGGCCAAATAAATAAATTTCCCCTTTTTGCGGCTTTAATAAACCTAAGATTAACTTCAAAAGTGTTGATTTACCAGAACCATTAGGCCCGACAATCGCTAAGAAAGAACCATGAGGAACAATAATATTGATATCCTCCAAAACCGCATCTTTTTCATAACGGTAAAAAAGTTTTTTTATTTCAATAATTGATTGCATAAATTGCACATCACCTTTTAATTATAAGAATCATTCCGATTTAACTCAAGTAGTATACAATAGGTCTGATTGATTGTAAAGCCAATAACACTAAAGTTAGTTAGTTGTTTCAAAAAATCTGTAATCACACTCTGGGAACTTCATCATACATTAAGGTGAGGAGTGGTGAGTGTGACAATTTTTCAGAGCATCATCAATCATAAAATCAATACGATAACCGCTGAAGAACTGCTAAAATATGCAGAACAGTTTAATATCTCTGTGACTAAGCAGCAAGCTGCGAAAATTGCGGAATACTTAAGAGGGAAAAATGTTAATATTTTTGATGATTCACAAAGGGCTCAATTAGTAAAAGAAATTGCCAAAACTGCTGGTCCTACAACCGCGCGAGAAGTAAATAAATTATTTATGCAACTGGCCAAAAAGTAAAAAGCTGTGACTTCTCACAGCTTTTTTCCTTATGATTCCATGATTAGATTCAGCAAATTCTCATCAAACTTCTGCTCACGAAGCATATTGATTTCATATTTATAGGGTGCTTTTTTATTATTCTTATCTTCACCCACAAATGGAGTTTCTAAAATTTTAGGAACATCTGAAAGTTGTGGATGGTGGACGATATAATTAAGTGCCTTGAAGCCGATATGGCCAAAACCGATATTTTCATGTCTGTCCTTTCTCATCCCGACAGCATTCTTACTATCATTAATATGCAAGACCTTCAGTTTGTCCACGCCAATAATTTTATCAAAATCATTTAAAACTCCATCGAAATCCTCGACAATATTATAACCCGCATCATGGGTATGACAAGTATCAAAGCAAACGGATAGCTTATCACTATAGTTGACACCGTCCATAATCATGGCTATTTCCTCGAACGATTTACCACATTCAGAGCCCTTCCCTGCCATCGTTTCCAAGGCAATTTGCACTTGCTCTTTCCCTGTTAGAACTTCGTTTAATCCTTCGATAATTTTTTTAATGCCCGCTTCCGTTCCAGCACTAACATGTGCTCCTGGATGTAAGACAATTTGCTTTGCTCCGATTGCTTCGGTTCGTTCAATTTCTGATCGAAGAAACCTGACACCCAATTCAAATGTATCTGGGTTAGTTGTGTTTCCAATATTGATGATATATGGAGCATGGACAATAATTTCAGAAATACCGTTTTGCTCCATATGTCTGCGTCCAGCTTCAATATTAAGGTCCTCTATTTTTTTTCTTCTTGTATTTTGCGGTGCTCCTGTATAAACCATAAACGTGTTTGCACCATAGGAAACTGCTTCTTCACTTGCTGCAAGAAGCATGCCCTTTCCACTCATTGATACATGCGATCCTAATTTCAGCATGACTTTTCTCTCCCTGCTTCCATTATTTTTTTCTTTGTTCGATTCTTCGTTCTCGTTTTTTTATTTTATCCATTTCCCACTGCATTTTCTTTTTATAACCAGGCTTCACTTTGGTTGGTTTCTTTACCATTGATTTGGCTTTTTGATCGGCCTTATCCTCTTGTCTTACACGGGTCTTCCGCTTATTACGCTCATCAATTTTCACAAGTTCGTTATTTTTAAGATCAACGTAATTAAATTGTATCCCCATTTTCTCTAATCGATTTAACGCATCCTCATCTGATGCTTCATAGATTGTCAGTGCAATCCCAGAATATCCGGCACGAGCAGTTCGCCCGACGCGATGGATATAAAAATCTAAGTCTGTAGGAAGCTCATAATTGATGATATGGCTGATCCCTTCAATATCAATTCCTCGTGAAGCAAGGTCCGTCGCAACTATATATTGGTACTCTAAATCCTGTATTTGTTTCATCATTTGTTTTCGTTCACGCGGGTTTAAATCACCATGAACTCGGCCAACCTTTAATCCTTTTTCATTTAAAAAGTAAGCGACCTCTTCAGCCATTTTTTTAGTATTTGTAAACACAATCGCTAAATAGGGATTGTAAGCAACAAGTGCATCATGAACCAGCTGCTTCTTACTCCGATGTCTTGAAGGAAGGAGGTAGTGCTCTAGATTTTCTGCTGACCTTCTTTTCGGTTCAATTTGAATTGTTTTCGGATTTTCCATATACTTTTTAAGGAAAGGTTTTAATTTTTCAGGGATTGTTGCTGAGAAAACAAGCATTTGCAGATTTTCAGGCATTTTTCCAGCCACTCTGTCCAAATCCTCAATAAATCCCATGTCTAACATCATGTCTGCTTCATCGACCACCAGTATTTCCGCAGTATGAACAAATAACGCCTTATCACTCATCAGGTCCTTGATTCTTCCAGGAGTCCCGACAACAATATGTGGTTGGACTTTTAATTTTTCAATTGTTCGCTGCTTGTCTGTTCCCCCAATGTAGCATCTAGTCATTATCGCTTGCTCTGGGTTGCAGTGTTCGGTTATTTTTAGAATTTGATGGTAAATTTGCGAGGCTAGTTCTCTGGTAGGTGCAGTTATGACAGCCTGTACTTCCGAGCGTTTCGGATCAATTTTTTCAAGAATAGGCAGGACAAAAGCGAGGGTTTTCCCCGTCCCTGTTTGAGATTGGCCAATTGCACTTTCTCCCTTTAAAGCAACCGGGATCATGCGCTCTTGAATTTCAGTCGGATTGGTAAAACCGAATCCTTTAATAGCTTCTATAATAAATGGTTGAAACGTAAAACGATCAAAACGATTTTCTTTCATATTGTTTCTCCTTATATTAAAACTTTGAATTAGTTTTTCTTATTTCAGCATGATTAACACTTTTTATTCCATCATGCAATTATAGTCAATATTCCTTCAAAACTCCAGTTATCTTTCATTTTAATATCATTTTCTACCTTCTGCTAACTTTTAAACAACTAAATTTAGTCTTTGTCCTGTGCATAATACCTAAACCAAATTAGGATAAATGCATAATTTAAAGCATGAGGCAATTTGAAAGGAGGCTAAGATATGCAACCAAGATCTAGAATGCCAATGCAAGGGGGAATGGGACCTGGGCCATTCGGGCGGAATAATCAGATGATGAATCCCGGATTTAACCCTTTTGGCAGCAGGAGCCCAATGATGGGGCCCTCATCCAACCAATTTGGAGGAGGATTCAACCCAATGATGGGACAAATGATGGGAAGACCGAATCAGATGAATACACGGGGCGGTGGAATTCTTTCGAAATTATTTGGAAGAAGCAACCAAGCAGGCGGCTTTATGGGAATGCAATCAGCTGGCAAAGCTGCATCCGGAGGTGGAGGTCTGCTTCAATCGTTAAGTAGCCCCGGCGGCTTAACAAGCATGTTAAATAATACCCAGCAGGTACTAAAAACAGCCCAATCCCTCGGTCCAATGGTCCAACAATATGGACCAATGATTAAAAATCTCCCTGCCATGTGGAAAATTTATAAAGGATTTAAAAATGCCACAAAGGATACGGATGCGGCCTCAGACAAAAATAGCCAACAAACCGAAGCAGCCTCAGAAGAATCATCTTCTCATGACGTATCTGAAAATAAAAGTACCCAAAAAAAGGTCAAACGCAAGAACCATCAACAGCCAGTTTCTTCACGAAAAACTTCTTCCCAAAAGGGATCTTCCATTCCTAAAATGTATATTTAAATGAAGGATGCTGGCAACAGCATTCTTTTTTTCCTAAAACTGTTAAGGAAAAATGTATCTTTGTATTATATCTATTAGTTTTATATAATAAATACATAAAACTATGAATCAATGTCTTTTTTAGGGGGACTTTTAATATGCAAATCATCAAAATTTCACCACGAGGCTATTGCTACGGTGTTGTTGATGCAATGGTAATTGCACGTAATGCCGCTTTAGATAAAACATTGCCTCGCCCTATATACATATTAGGGATGATTGTTCACAATAAACATGTTACTGATGCGTTCGAGGAAGAAGGGATTATTACCCTAGATGGAAAAAATCGCAAGGATATTCTCGATAAAGTAGACACAGGAACCGTAATATTTACGGCCCATGGAATATCGCCTGAAGTAAGAGAGTTAGCTAAAAAGAAAGGACTAGTAACGATAGACGCTACCTGTCCAGATGTAACTAGAACCCATGATCTAATTGAAGAAAAAACAAAACAAGGATATCAAGTCATCTATATAGGAAAAAAAGGCCATCCTGAGCCTGAGGGCGCCGTTGGGGTCGCACCTGAAATGGTACATTTGGTTGAAACTCCACAAGATGTAGAGCTCTTAACAATTGACAGTAACAAATTGTTAGTCACTAATCAGACAACAATGAGTCAATGGGATGTATCCGATACGATGAAAAAAGTTCAGGAAAAATATCCACATGTTGAAGTCTATAATGAAATTTGCCATGCAACACAAATTCGCCAAGAAGCAGTTGCTGAACAAGCAACAGAAGCAGATGTAACGATTGTTGTCGGTGATCCGAAGAGTAATAATTCCAATCGTCTTGCACAAGTTTCAGAAGAAATCGCCGGAACAAAAGCGTATCGAATTGCTGATATAACCGAGTTAGAAATTGATTGGATTAAAAACGCGAAAAACGTTGCCGTCACATCAGGAGCTTCCACTCCGACACCAATAACAAAAGAAGTTATTACATTCCTGGAGCAATTTGATCCAAATAATGAAGTTACATGGGACCGCCGCAAAAAAGTTCAGCTGAGCAGAATTCTCCCAAAGGTAAAAAAATTATAAACCTAAAAATAATCGAAAGAACCGAGTCTACATGACCGGTTCTTTTCTTTTATATAAATTGGAATGGATCGGTATTTTCAGCAGAAGGAAAAATCTCCACTTCAAAACCTGAATCATGGCACATCTTCTGTAGAACTGTTGTTAACCCTTTTTTCATTACTTTTTCAACATTATGACCTGGATCAATCATATTCAAGCCTTGCATCATTGCATCATGTGCGGTGTGATAATAAATATCCCCCGTAACATATACATCTGCCCCTTGAAACTTGGCATTCATAAAGTATTTATTTCCATCTCCGCCTAACACAGCTACCTTTTTAACTTTTGAAGACAAATCCCCAACCACTCGGACATGAGAAACTTCTAATGTCTTTTTAACTTTTTCCGCAAATTCTTCTAATGTCATTTCAGGAACTTTTCCGATACGTCCAAGACCGAGTACTTCTCCTTTGTTTTCAAGTGGATAGACATCATAGGCCACTTCTTCATATGGATGGGCTTTGATCATGGCCGTTATTGTCTTTTTGAGAATAGATTCTGGGACAATCGTCTCAATCCTCACTTCCTCCACTTCTTCTAAACGGCCTGTTTCACCAAGAAATGGAGTCGTATTTTCTCCTGGTAAGAATCGTCCCGTACCACTTCCGGAAAATGAACAATGGCTGTAGTTCCCAATAAATCCTGCACCTGCATTTCCAAGAACCTTCCTGAGATCCTCTGCATGACTGACTGGAACAAAAACAACTAATTTCTTAAGATTAGTTTCGAATGTAGGTACTAGAACCTCTGTACTTTCCAGCTCTAGTGCTTCTGCAAGCAGATCATTTACCCCGCCTGTTGCTATGTCAAGATTCGTATGCGCTGCGTAAACAGCAATATCGTGTTTCAATAATTTTTCAATGATTTTCCCCTGAACGGATTCCGTTAATAAATTCTTAAGGGGACGATAAATAATCGGATGATGAGCGATAATGAGTTGGACATCTTTTGCAATCGCCTCATCGATAACATTTTCAAGGACATCGAGTGCAATCATGATTCGCTCTACTTTTTTATTTAAACGACCGACTTGTAATCCAATCTTATCACCCTCCATCGCCAATCCTTTTGGTGAAAACTGTTCAAACAATTGAATGACTTCATGGCCATTAGGAATTTTCATCCATTAAAACCTCCTTTACAAGCTGAATTTTGCCAATAATTTCTTGCTTTTTATCTTCCGTTTCAGGAGATTGTGCTGCATTTTCTAGTGCCTTATATATACGTTTCCAGTTATTCAGTTCTGCCGTCCATTTTTTCTTAAAAGTCTCATCCAGTTCTTCAACAAGGAAAGGTCCAACTAATAGCCCTAAATCTTGATTTTTATTATACGGCTTATACGGGTCGCCCTTTTCTCCGATTAATATTTCGTATATTTTCCCATCTTCTTCAAGTATTTCTTCCGCAATAAGCTCCCAATGATTTTCTATAAACCATTGCCTAATGGAAATAGCATTAATATTGGGCTGTAAGACAAGGCGCTTGACTGAGGTTAACTTTTCTTTACCATTCTCTAAAATACTCGCAATTAAAGCCCCGCCCATACCAGCGATAGTAATACAATCGACTTCTCCATCTTCAATAACCTCTAGACCATCACCCATTCGCACCGAAATGATATCCGTCAATCCTTCTGCTAATACATTTCTTTCAGCTAATTGAAATGGACCTACTGCAACTTCACCTGCAATTCCAAATGATATCCCTTTGTTTTTCGCTAGGAAACAAGGTAAATATGCATGGTCTGAGCCAATATCAGCAACCCTCGCCCCACTTGGGACATATTTGGCAACCGCTGCTAACCTAGCTGATAATTTATCTGTATTCAATCATACCACCACTTTTATATGTAATTTATATAGTATAAAAAAAGTCCTTTACAGATGCAAAGGACCTTTTTTACTTATTTTATTGTTGCTAACCAGTCTGCCATTGCAGCTGCTTGTTCTTCTGGAACAAGTCCTGCTGGCATACCTGTACCCTTACCTTTTGTTACAAAGGTCATAATTTCTTCTTTAGAATACTTGCTGCCTACACCTTTAAGTGATGGTCCTACAACCCCTTGGTACTGATCGCCATGACAACCAATACAAGATTGCTTGTAAATGTCCTCAGGCTTTGATGCGGCAACCTCAGTTTTCTCAGTGCCTTCTCCTTTATCCTTCGCAATTTCTTTACTATCACCAAGACCTTTGAAAGACAAAATTAGCATCAGCACAATTCCAAAAGCCATGATAAGAACGTAAGGAATAACCGGATTTCGCTTCATGATATTACCTCCCTTATGTACGAACGTCAGTAAATATGAAAATAGTCTGCAAACAACTACTATTTTACTCGAAAAAGAACAGAAGGAAAAGCCCTAAACTTATTTTATCACTATAATCTTCATAAAAAAAAGAAAACAGGCTAAATTTGTAAAATTTTCTAATTTAGCCTGTTCTAAATTTCACTCTTTTATCTTATTAACATCCAATTAACCTTGAAATGACCATTCTTTGGACCTCTGAAGTACCTTCGCCAATTTCAAGCAGCTTTGCATCTCTCATCATTCGCTCCACATGATATTCTTTCATATAACCATAACCGCCATGAATTTGAACAGCTTGGTCAGTCACTTCCATGCAAATTTCTGATGCATAGAGTTTACACATTGCTGACTCCTTTGAAAATGGTCTTCCCTGATCCTTTAACCAGGCTGCCTTATACACCATATTCCGGGCCAATTCGATCTTCATGGCCATATCAGCAAGCTTAAACTGTATAGCTTGGAAAGAGGAAATAGACTTCCCAAACTGTCTCCTTTCCTTTGCATAGGCTAAAGCTTTTTCATAAGCCCCCTGAGCAATTCCTACAGCCATCGCACCAATTCCTATACGACCACCGTCTAACGTTATTAAAAACTGTTTAAAACCCTCTCCACGCTTGCCTAAAAGGTTCTCAACAGGCACTCGTACATCCTCTAACACTAATTCGGTTGTATTTGATGAATGCAGGCCCATTTTCTCATAGTTATCAATAATAGAGAATCCATCTGTACTAGTTGGAACAATAATTGCACTTATTTCTTTTTTTCCGTCCTTTTCTCCTGTAATGGCCGTTAACGATAGGTGCTTGGCATAACTAGCATTTGTAATAAAACATTTATTTCCGTTTATGACAAACATACCGTCTTCTTCACGTGCAGATGTTCTAGTCCCGCCAGCATCAGATCCAGCGTTAGGCTCTGTAAGCCCAAACGCACCAAATGATTCCCCAGTACAAATCGGAGTTAGATATTTTAACTTTTGCTCCTTGGTGCCAAATAAATTTAGTGGTGCCCCTCCTAAAGAAATATGAGCAGAATAGGTAATCCCTGTCGAGCCGCATGCTCGGCTTAGCTCTTCGGTTACAATCGCAAAGCTGACTGTATCTGCTCCTCCCCCGCCGAATTCCTCAGGAAAAGGCAGTCCCATAATGCCCATTTCAGCTAATTTTTTAAATATTTCTACTGGAAATTGTTTATTTCGGTCGCGCTCAATCGCACTTGGTGCGACTTCCTCTTCCGCAAATTGACGCATTGTTCTCTTTATCATTTCCTGCTCAGAAGTTAAGTCAAAATTCATGTTCATCCCCCTTATCAAAAACCAAATGAATGCGCTTTCTTTACTATTATAAGAGGAATTATCTTTATTTCACAATACTTAAAAATTTTAAAAAATATTCTATTATATGGATATAATAAAAATTCAATCAATGATAACGGATAACTAAAATATTTCACTATTCTGTTAATGGAAAACAAATTCTATCTCTTTTTTACAAAAGTAAAAGATAAAAAACCATGTCAGGAAATTCTCATGTCTATTTGCAAAATGAGAGACAATTCAGTAAAATGGATTCAAATACAGAAAGTGCTTACATTTCCATTTATGATATTACGTATGCTTGGCAAAAAAAATAGCCTACTTCAAATGATGAAGTAAACTATTTATTAATGAATTTTATTCTAAGAAATCTTTTAATCGCTTACTGCGGCTAGGATGGCGTAATTTCCTTAATGCCTTAGCTTCAATTTGACGGATACGTTCCCGTGTAACACCGAAGACTTTACCAACCTCTTCAAGTGTACGAGTTCGGCCATCATCCAGTCCAAAACGCAGGCGGAGGACATTTTCTTCTCTGTCAGTAAGTGTATCTAGGACATCTTCCAACTGCTCTTTTAATAATTCATAAGCAGCATGTTCTGAAGGAGAGGTTGCATCTTGGTCCTCAATAAAATCACCTAGATGGGAATCATCTTCTTCACCAATTGGTGTTTCAAGTGATACAGGCTCTTGGGCGATTTTCAAAATTTCTCTAACCTTATCAGGTGTGAGATCCATATCTTCACCAATTTCTTCTGGTGTTGGTTCACGGCCAAGATCCTGAAGTAACTGACGCTGAACACGGATTAATTTATTAATCGTTTCAACCATATGCACAGGAATACGAATCGTCCTCGCTTGGTCAGCAATTGCACGTGTAATCGCTTGGCGAATCCACCAGGTTGCATAAGTACTGAATTTAAAACCTTTTTGATAATCAAATTTTTCAACGGCCTTAATTAATCCCATATTTCCTTCTTGGATTAAATCAAGGAACAACATTCCGCGGCCCACATAACGCTTGGCAATACTTACTACCAGCCTTAGGTTTGCCTCTGCAAGGCGTCGCTTGGCTTCTTCATCACCTTGTTCAATACGGAGAGCCAATTTTTTTTCTTCATCAGCGGAAAGCAGGTCAACCCGGCCGATTTCTTTTAGATACATACGAACCGGATCATTAATCTTAACTCCAGGAGGAACGCTAAGATCGTTTAAATCAAATTCATCATCATCACCTTTTGCCAATTGCTTAGGATTTGGATCTTCCTCTTCACTATCGCCAACTAGTTCAATACCTTGGTCACCGAGGAACTCAAAAAATTCTTCCATTTGGTGAGAATCTAATTCATAGTTAGCCAATTTCTCAGCAATATCATCATAGGCAAGGACGCCGGTTTTCTTCCCCAGTACCGTTAACTGGTCTTTCACTTGTTCAAAAGTGAATTCATTTTCCACTTCTTTTGAACGGGCTGATTTTTCAGCAGCCATATGTCCCACTCCTTCCAGAATCAAAGACAGTAAAAATGGAATCTATAGAGATTTACGCAATTGAAGAATTTCCATTGCAATTGCAGCAGCTTTACTAAAATCACTTTGCCGCTCTGCTTCTTTTTGTTCCACTTCTTTTTCTTTTATCTTTAACAATTTTTGATAATTCAACACCTGTTTGATATAATCACTTAATTCATGATTTGTTAACTCATCGTTAATGGGCATCATTTCAATGTTTGCAACCATTCGTCTGAGATTATCATCTTGAATATAGGACAAAAACGCACTTGAATCAGACTGGAAATGTTCTTCATAAAATGCTAACAGATAGGTTATTATTGCCTGATGTTCATCAATATTAAACGTATTACCCTGTAACAAATCCTGCACCTTATAAGCCACATCTCGATCCTTTAACATGTGAGCAATTAATCGTCTCTCTGCTGTATAATGCTTTGGCTTAAGTTTGCTATCTTGCTTTGGGACTAAAATAGGCTTATTTGCAGGTTGCTTACTTCCAGTTGATTTTCTTTTTTCTGCGAAGAATATCTCCTTTTGCTGCTGTTTTAAAGCATCAAGTGAGAGTGAGAATTCAGCGGCAAGTTGACGTAAATAGTGATCCCTTTCAACTGCTTTATTCAAAGTGCTGATTTCCTTTATTAACACTTCGATATATGCAAGTCTATCTCCTTCAATTTGCAGATTTTTCCCCCTGCGAAAGTAAAGAAATTTGAACGCCATCCACGTTAGACTTGCACTAATAACCTCATTTCGGAATTTTTCGGGACCATTCTTTTTAATATATTCATCTGGGTCCATTCCATCTGGCATCATCGCAACCTTTACTTGAAATCCACCATTACTAAGATGGTTTCCAGCACGATAGGCTGCCTCAATTCCGGGTTTATCAGAATCGTAGCAAATGGTTACGGATTGGACATTTTGCCGTAAGAGGGCTATATGTTCATCTGTCAAGGAAGTCCCCATCGTGGCTATACCATTTTCCACACCAGCGCGATTTGCAGAAATAACATCAGCAAATCCCTCAAATAAAACAGCAAATTGCGATTTTTTTAAACTTGGCTTCGCATTATGGTAATTGTATAAAATTTTACTTTTATTAAAGATTGGCGTTTCAGGACTATTTAAATATTTGGGCTCGTCGGCCCCAAGTGTTCTTCCTGAAAAAGCAATCGTATTGCCGTTTCGGTCAAAAATCGGAAACATAATCCGATCCCTAAATCGATCGAAATAAGTCCCATCTCTTTCACGTTTGATAATTAATCCGGCTTTCTCCATCCATTCAGGCGGAAAATCTCTTTTTGAAAGAAACTTAAAAACATAATCCCATGAATTTAAAGAATACCCAATTTGAAACTTATCTATTGATTCTCGAGTGAATCCCCTCTGAAGCAAATATTCCAAAGCATGTTGACCTTCTTTTGTATTTACTAGCAAATGATGGTAAAATTTCTGTAACAGCTCATGAGCACCTAAAAATGCTTGGTGCTCTTCCGAAAACTTTTTCTCACCATATCCGCCAGACAAATTGATTTCAAGGTCTATATTAGCCTTTGCAGCTAGTTTTATGGCTGCTTCTTGGAAGGAGATCCCTTCTAGCTCCATTAGAAATGAAAAGACATTACCACCAGCGCCGCAACCAAAGCAATGGAAAATTTGTTTATCAATAGATACAGAAAATGACGGGGTGCTTTCTCCATGGAATGGACATAATCCGAAGTAATTTCGCCCCTGCTTTTTCAGTTGAACATAATCGCTGATTACTTCGACAATATCAACAGACTGACGAATTTGATTAATCTTTTCTTCGGCAATACGTTCTGCCATGTAAAACAACTCCATTTGGTCTATCAGGTATTCGGCAGGCACCCTCTTAATTCCTGCAAAATTCGACAAAATTTTTGGAATTTAATTCTGTCTTAAATTTTTCACGCTCTTCTGTTTGAAAAAGTTTTGGTTCCTTTCCATAAATCCCCCTTTTTCTTGCTTGTGCACATCAACATATTTCCAGTTTGTATATGTAGAGTTTTCTTCTTTCATATGATGAACGTAGAAAGCAGCAAAAAGAATATGAGGACTAAACACCAACACTATTTCGACAATCTCCGTTTAATCCGGGCATGAATCTACACCGGCATAAATAGTCGAATTGCCGTTTACATAAGTATTAATTCTACATTACTCCGCATATTCCTTCTTTAAGAAATAACTTTTGCAAAAGGAGTTATGTCGAATTCTTTTTAGGGGGTCCCCTTGACATCTAACAATAAATAGTTTATTCGTTCATAAGCAAGTCTAAACCTAAAAAGATATATTTTTATCACAATTTTTTATTATAGTACATTTATTATCATTTTACCATAACTTTTTATCATTATTATTCCACTTTCTATCAGTAGAAAACACATAATCAAATGATTATGTGCTAGACTCTCCCTTTATGAAAATAATTTAAGATAACATTTGCCGTTTCTTCAACCGCTTTATTGGTAACATCAATAACTGGGCAATTTATTTTCTGTACTACTTTCTCAAAAAAGATTAATTCCGCTTTAATCCTGTCGAGCGTAGCATAACTTGCCTTATCATTTAAGCCTAAAGAAATTAACCGTTCCCTTCTGATATGGTTTAACTTTTCAGGACTTATTTTCAAACCAAAACATTTCTCGATTGGAACTCTATAGAGTTCTTCTGGCGGATCCACTTCTGGTACAAGCGGGACATTTGCTACCTTTAATCTTTTATGAGCTAAGTACTGTGAAAGTGGTGTTTTTGAAGTCCTTGAAACCCCTATTAATACAATATCTGCTTTTAATATTCCTCTCGGGTCACGACCATCATCATATTTAACGGCAAATTCGATTGCTTCGACTTTTTTAAAATAATCTTCATCCAATTTTCGAACAAGTCCTGGTTCACATAAAGGTGTTTTTCCACTAAACTGTTGAATCTGATCCATAATTGGACCAATTAGATCGACAGCTAAAATCCCTTCCTGTTCAGTTCTATTCTTAATATATGTACGCATTTCAGGTTTGACCAGCGTAAATGCAACCATTGCTTTATCTAATAAAACCAGTGAAAGAACTTCATCAATATGTTCCTTATCTTCCACATATGGGAATCGTTTTAATATCATTCCTGAGCCATTGAATTGGCTTATTGCTGCTTTTGTAACTAATTCAGCTGTTTCCCCCACTGAATCGGATACGACATAAATAATTGGCGAACTCATTCTCCCTCAACAACCCCTTAACATATTATCTTTGTTACTCATCACCCAGTGCGACGAACGCTTTGGTAATACTTGTTTTGGTTATTCTTCCGATAACCTCAAATCCATTTTCTGTTTTCCGAACCACTGGAAGTGCATCGATTTGTTTTTCAATTAATTTCTTAGCGATATCAATTAATAAATCTTCTCGTTCACACATAGTGATATTAGGCATTCTTGTCATTATAATATTAACAGGAATGGTGGTTAGTTCTTGCTTCCCTATACTAGCACGGAGCAAATCCTTTCTGGATAATACTCCAACAAGAATGGTGTTTTGATCTACTACAAATAAGGTTCCCACATCTTCCAGGAACATCGTACAGATGGCATCATAAACGGAAATATTTTCATTCACCACAACAGGGATAGACTGATATTCCTTCACGTATATTTTTTGTAAATTTTCGGTTAAAAGCTGTGTCCCTGATTTCCCAGTATAAAAATAACCTACACGGGGCCTTGCATCTAAATAACCTGCCATCGTCAGAATGGCAAGATCCGGTCTAAGCGTCGCCCTAGTCAAACTTAGTTGCTCTGCAATATGTTCCCCTGTGATAGGCCCGTTTTCTTTTACAATTTGCAAAATATGTTCTTGCCGTTTGGTTAGTTCGATTGTTCACACCACCTTAGTTTCCCATTTAGAAAGGTTTTTATCTCAAGATACTTACTTTATTAGAAATATTATATACTATTGAATCTATTAAGAAAACTCGCCAATTGGCGAGTTCAGACTGTCGACAAATCCGAAGGATTTCGGGTTTTAAATCGACAGTCTTTTTTGTTTGGCTCATTAAACTAGTCTGTTGATTTCCGTTCCAGGCGGCTTCGCTTTCCGCGGGCGGTTCGGGGAGCC
>NZ_JBHHJU010000008.1:0-195363 GCF_042136325.1 Neobacillus sp. KR4-4 | reverse complement strand
ACCTTAAGAGGCCTAAAAAAATTGTCCATGCAAGCGATGCTTACTTTTGCTGCCATGAATTTGAAAAAGATGGCCAACTGGACATGGAAAAGTCCAGAAATGGCCTAGATATAGGTATAGGAAAGGTCAAAATTTTGCTCTTACGAGCAAAAAAACATAAAAAAGCATTCGATTAAGCTCATCGAATGCTTTTTGTCTACAATCTGACGCTAAAACCTTCGTTTTAGCGCTTCTTTTTTAGTATCTATACGGTGTAACAATGGTGTGAACAACCTTCTATAAATCTATAAACCTTTTTTTATCAAAATAGGACCTCAAAAGCTGATATTATTTTGTAGCAGGAACCTCTATAAATTCATCATCAGCTTCAATGCAACCTTTAATGATGGCATATGTCGCCCAAACACTTCCAATAATATAACCAAAAGAAAATAGGTATGCAAAGAACATGTGAACTCCCCCTTTTATTTAACAATCTTTTAAATATGAATGCATCATTCCAGGCGGTTAATTGGCATTAACCTCACTCCTATAATAAAAAATTTAGAGAAAATATGAACCATCCAATATCCATGTATTTTGACCATCCATATCACCTTCCATGTAAAAATCCGACAACGACAAAAAGACGTGAATTTCACGTCTCCATTTTTCGTTGATTATATGATTTGCTTTATTTGTTTTCACAATTGCCCCCTACTCTAATTATCAGCCCACCATCGATTACAAATATCATTATCTTATTTTAATAAAATACGAATATCTCTTATCATATCGTCATAAGGCACAGTCATTCCATCATAATCTTTCACGACATTCCCTTTTTGATCAATAAGATAAAAGGAAGTGCCATGGATGACTTGGTTATCTGTTCCTGGTTTTTTCACTATGGTTTTAAAATTCTTTAATGCATATTCTTCAATAAATTCTTGTGAATATCCTGTTAACAGGTGCCAATTTGACAATTCTCCATTAAATTTCATTACATACCCTTTTAATTCTTTAGGAGGGTCTACTGATGGGTCGACACTAAACGAAACGATTTCCACGTCTAAGCCTTCCTCTTTTAACATACCTTGTAGTTTCGTCATATTTGCCGTCATAGGCGGACATACGGTTGTGCAATTGGTAAAGATAAAATCTGCGACCCACACTTTCCCTTTTAAATCTGTTAAACTTATATCTTTTTCTTCTTCTGTTTTGGCATGGAAATCGTCCAATTTCCAATTTAGTGGATCTTTTATTCCTCCTTGGCAGCTAGTCAGGAGTATAATGCAGAAAAAGGATAGACAGATTTTAACAATAAGCTTCACAATTTTACCTCCTCTATTAGTAAAAAAGCCATTTTCTATGGTAAGAAAATGACTTTTATTTTAGGAAAGAGAATATTATTTCCTCCGCTCCACGTTCTCTTGCTACTGTTTGTTCTATTAATTTAAAAACATCGGGGTGAGTATGCCTTATAGGTATTATTATAATAGAAAGAAGATTGAATTTGTCCATCCAGATGGAACAAAATACTGCCATCCACTTTAGATGAGAAAGACATTTTAGTTCAAAAGAATAATGGTTTAAAAAGTATATTGATAGAGTTAGTCGGTAATTCTGCCCCCACAAGGAAAACAGCTTTCTGTGAATTAATACATCATATCTCAAAATTTCTTTTTCATCTGATTCTCACATATCACATTTTTGGCCCTTAATCCAATTAATTTTCAATATTTTCACAACAAAGTTTTGACAATTTTGTGAACAAAGTGAATAATAGTTATAAAGGGGAAGTCGCAGAAATTCTTCTTGCAAAAAAAATACAAGAGTATTATTTTTACTAAATATTAAAGCCATTTTATGCTTTTCAATAATGTATCCCCATACAAAGGAGGACATTATGATGAATTCACGTTTAAAAATATTAAATAAAACAAAATGGGCCGGCAGTTTTACATTAATGATGGGTATGATGATCTTTTTATATGGTTTTTTAAGCGATTCTAGTCCAGTCATTGGTATTGGTATAGGAACCATTGTAGGAGCCGTTCTTTTTTTCCTTATGGGAGTGTTCTTTATTACAACCGAGGAGATGGTAGAAAACACTTCAAAGGGAATTGAAATTCCACCAATGAAATCAAGAAACGGATTGTATTTAGTAAAAAAATAATCATGACTGATAGCAACTTATTAATATAAATGAAAAGAGAGCGTCCCAAAACGCTCTCCATCTTCTTACATATCCCAGAGAAAGATTAGCAATGTGCCAAAAACCGTAATTAAGGCCATGGCAATCATAAAACATACCTTACCGTATATTATCCATTTATCTTCTGTTTCACCAGCATGCATGAATACAACGAGCTGAAGGAATGCCTGAGCAAATGATGTAATAACAAGGACGGTTATACCTGCTGCAAAAGACAAATCCAAAAAGTAAACTGTAAGAGCGACTGCCGATAGTACGAGGGAAAAGACAAAACCCATCATTTGTTTTCGCGGAAATAATTCGCTCATATTACATCATTCCTTTCAAATAGATGAAACTGAAGATAAAGATCCAAACCACATCTAAGAAATGCCAATAAAGAGAGAAGATAAATGATTTATTTGCTGCTTCCGGAGTCAAGCCCCGTTTTTTTATCTGGATAAGAATAGCTGCTCCCCAGAATAAACCGAAAGAAACGTGTGCGCCATGGGTTCCTAATGTAGTCATCAGAATGGCGGTAAATGCACTAGTTTGCAGTGTAGCACTTTCATGAATATACGTAATAAATTCATCTATTTCAAAGCCAAGAAAACCTAGACCAAGAAGAAGTGTAATCACAAAAAATGTCAGCATCGCTTTTGTGCGTCCAAGGCGCATTGCATGAATACCGAGCCCGATTGTAAAACTGCTTGTCAATAATAGCAATGTTTCAAGTAAAACAGGAGTCATCTCGAAAATTTCAGCGCCACCCGGACCGTTTCCAATTCTATGCTCTAACGTAAAATACGAAGTAAAAAGAGTGGCAAATAGCATAATTTCAGCTGCTAAGAAAACCCAAAAGCCAAAAATGTTCAGTCCGTTTTGTTTTGTACTATATTCTATTGGAAGCGAGTGGTCGATTTTCATTAGTTAGCACCTCGCAATTTTGTTTCAGTTTCTTTAATTTCGTTAACAGAAATATAGCGACCATGATCTTTCTCAAATGAGCGATGGAACATACAAGCAAATATAGCAAGGGTTGAAATAATGGCTGGAATCCACAATGAAAATACTAATGAAAATCCCCATACAAAGAAAATGGCGCTCAGTATAAATGGAACCCCGCTATTACTTGGCATATGAATTTTTTCCCATTTTCCCGGGAACAGTTCATGCCCTTTCTTCTTTGAATCCCAGAATGCCTCAATGGAAGCAACATGAGGTGTAATGGCAAAATTATATTCCGGTACCGGTGTAATGGTAGCCCATTCAAGTGACCGTGCATCCCATGGATCAGCACTGATATTTCTAGGTGAATAACGAACGCTGTAGTAAACATTGTATACGATTAAAGCAAAGGCGATAGCCATTAGGCCTGCGCCTACAAATGAAACCATATTTAATGGTCCATAACCAGTTGTCTCAGAATAAGTGTACATACGGCGTGCCTGTCCGTCTAAACCAGTGATGTACATTGGGAAAAAGGCTAGGCAAAATCCGATTGATAGAAGCCAAAAGGTCCATTTGCCAATTCTTTCATTTAACATAAAGCCAAACATTTTCGGCCAATAGTAGGTAAGCCCGGCAAGCATGGCAAATACAACGCCTGGGATAATCACATTATGGAAATGAGCTACTAAGAACATGGTGTTATGGTATTGGTAGTCAGCTGCAGACATCGCAAGCATAACCCCTGTAACCCCGCCGATTACAAAGAGTGGAATAAACCCAATCGTATAAAGCATTGGGACAGTAAATCGAATCTTTCCTTTCCATAATGTAAATAACCAGTTAAAAATCTTAACTCCTGTAGGAACCGAGATGGCCATCGTTGTGATCGAAAAGAAACTGTTTGCCAAAGCCCCTTGACCCATTGTAAAGAAATGGTGGGCCCAAACCATACATGATAAAGCTGAAATGATAACCATTGAACCAACCATCGATTTATAACCATAAAGGTTACGGCTGGAAAAGGTTGAAATAATTTCGCTATATATCCCAAAGGCTGGCAATACAAGGATATAGACTTCAGGATGTCCCCAAACCCAAAACAAGTTAGCCCAGAGCATATCCATCCCGCCATTCGTGGATGCAAAGAAATGGGTGCCAAAAAGTCGATCCATGGTTCCCATAGCAAGTGCGACTGTTAATACAGGGAAAACTGTTACAATGATCAGATTCGTAACTAAAACAGACCATGTGAACATCGGCATTTTCATTAACCTCATGCCAGGTGCTCTCATCTTAATAATAGTTGTTATCATGTTAATGCCTGTCATAAGTGAACCTAGGCCGGATATTTGAATAGATAACATATAATAGTTCGTTCCGACCGATGGACTTAACTTATTCCCGGCAAGTGGAAAATAAGAAGTCCATCCTGCATCTGGTGAACCTCCGACAACAAAGGAGATATTAAATAGCATCGCTCCGAAAAAGAATAACCAAAAGCTTAATGCGTTTAATCTTGGAAAAGCAACATCACGCGCTCCAATTTGTAATGGAACAAGATAGTTCATAAAAGCAAAGATAAATGGCATTGCCATAAACATAAGCATGATAACCCCGTGTGTTGAGAAGACTTCATTATAATGCTGTGCATCCAGCAGCTTATTATCTGGTACCGCAAGCTGGGCACGCATCATAATGGCATCCACTCCCCCCCGGAATAACATTATCAAGGCTGAGAATAAATACATAATACCAATCCGTTTATGGTCCACTGTTGTTAACCATTCACGCCATAAATATCCCCATTTTTTAAAATTGGTTAAGCCCGCAATAATGGCAATCAAGGTAAGTCCAATCGCAACCATTGAAGCATAAATTGCGATACCTGTATGCGGTACGGCAAAACGTTCTAAGAATTCCATCCTTTATTAACTCCTTTCGAGATTATCTATGTTTTATCAAGAGATTATTACATAAATGATTACTATTTACTCATGATGATTGTGTTCGGACGTTTCTTTTTGTATGCTTTCTTTATTAGCTTTTTCAGGTCCATCAAACCCACTGTGATTATGTTCAGGAGGAGGATTAAAGCCTAAATGAGTGCCTGTAAATGTCATTTGTCCAAAATGACTAGGTTTTAATAGCTCATCAAATTTTTTCTCTGTTAAAGGCTTGGCTGTTTTCTTCACATCTTTAACCCATTTATCAAAATCCTTCTGAGACATTGCAGTTACATTGAACGTATTTTCGGCAGTTCCCCTACCGCTAAAGCTAGCGTTACGTCCCATCATTTCACCTGATTCATCTGCAGCTAAGTGCAATGTCGTAATCATATCTGCCATTGCATATTTTTGCCCACCAAGCTGCGGAATCCAGAAGCTTGTAATTGGTCCATATGAATAGATCTTAAATTCAATCGGACGGTCTGTTGGAATGTACAAATAGTTAACCGTTTCAATATTTTCTTCCGGGTAACTAAAATGCCATTTCCAATCAGAGGATGAAGCATAAATAACTAAAGATTCCTTATCCTGATATGCTATTGGTTTTGCTTCTACAATGTAATTGCTTTGAACAGATACGAATGATAAGTAAGAAACAATGATGACAGGAATTCCTACACAGATTGCCTCTACCCAGTTCTTTCCTTCAATGTGAGGCGGTTCATAGTCCGGACTTTGCTTTGAGGCACGATACTTAATTAACATATATATCAAAATTGTGAAAACAATAATCACAATAAATGACATGATGCTGATGGATAGCACAATATCATTGGCTTGCCTTTGGGCTTGAGGCCCTTTTGGATCAAGGACCATAAGCGGCTCACATCCCGTAAGCACTGTGATAATAGAGAAAACAAACAGCAATAAAACACTTTTTAATTTCATATAATACCCCTTTCTTTAATCTAAGAGATTTCCAAGTTTAACTTTTTATAGAATGTAATTTAATTCACAAATATAACTATAATCCAAGAATCTTCACGGCAGAACTAGTACCTATTCTTGATGCACCTGCCTCAATCATTGATTTTATATCAGCAATGTCACGAACGCCCCCAGATGCTTTAACCCCAACATTGGGCCCAACTGCTCCCCTCATTATTTCTACATCTTCTACAGTTGCTCCGTTTAAAGAAAATCCTGTTGAAGTTTTGACATAGTCTGCCCCGGCTTTCACAGAAATTTGGCATGCGCGAACTTTTTCTTCTTCTGTTAGTAAGCAAGCCTCTATAATTACCTTAACTAACGCTCTTCCTTTTGCAGCATCTATAACCACACGAATATCTTGCTCTACCATTTCATCATTTTTATCTTTCAATGCCCCGATATTGATTACTGTATCAACTTCCGTCGCGCCATTCTCAATTGCATTTTTTGTTTCAAATGCTTTTGTTTCGGGCGTATTCGCCCCTATAGGAAATCCTATGACCGTACACACATTTACATCCGAATCGCGCAAAAGGTCCGCTGATAATCTTACCCATGCAGGATTTACGCATACAGAAGCAAAACCATATTGCTTTGCTTCTTGACATAAGTTAACGATTTCTTTTTCTTTAGTGATTGGTGAAAGTAATGTATGATCTATTAATTTTGCAAAGTTCATTTATTTCGCCGCCTTTTTATTTTTTTTATTTAATTGCTAAATGTTCCTTGATAACACGAAGTGTTCTTAGTTGTTCATCCTCTGCACCTTGAACAGGAAGACCGGCTTCGATATTTTTTCTTGTGTATACTAAATTATCTTTCGTAATAATCTCACCTGGTATAAAAATTGGGATTCCAGGCGGATAAACCATTACAAATTCTGCAATAATTCTTCCAGCAGACTGTTCAAATGGAATCACTTCCGTTTCAGCGTAAAAAGCATCTCGTGATGTTAAAGCCAAAGGAGGAATCTCAGGTAACAAGACCGAACTGTCTACATTCATGTCCGCTTGAACTTTGTAATCCTGAGACAATACAGTTAATGCTTTAATAAGTGTGTGTAAATCTTTCTGTGTATCTCCAGGTGTTACAATACAAAGTATGTTGTACAGATCGGACAATTCGACTTCAATATTAAATTTATTTCGCAGCCACTTTTCAACATCAAACCCTGTTATCCCTAACTCTTTTACAGATATTAATAGTTTCGTAGAATCCATCGCGACTGCAGCACTTGATTCCAGGATTTCATGACCCATGCAATAAAGATGAGGAATTTCATTAATTTTCGAACGTGTTTCCTCGGCTTTAAGAATCGTGTCTTCCAACAGTGCTTGTCCTTCAGTGGCTAATGATTTTCTAGCTACATCTAATGATGCCAGTAATAAATAAGATGTCGAGGTAGTCGTTAGCATACTCAGAACCGCTTGGACCCGTTTCGGTGAAACTAGATTTCCCCGTAAATTTAAAATGGAGCTCTGAGTAAGGGAACCGCCTAATTTGTGTACACTTGTCGCCGCCATATCTGCCCCTGCCTCCATCGCGGATAACGGCAACTCCTTATGAAAATGAATATGTGCTCCATGTGCTTCGTCTACAAGTACTGGAATATTTCTGGAATGTGCAATGCTGACAATTTTTCTTAAATCCCCAGAGATGCCATAATAGGTTGGATTGATAACAAGAACAGCTTTTGTATCTGGGTGCAAAACTAATGCACTTTCAATAGAATCTGGTGTAATTCCATGAGAGATTCCAAAATAGGAATCTACTTCCGGATGAATAAAAATAGGAACTGCCCCTGAAAAAACAATCGCACTCATGATCGATTTGTGAACATTTCGCGGCACAAGAATTTTATCACCCGGTCCGCAAACGGACATAATCATGGCCATAATGGCCCCGCTGGTTCCCTGAACAGAGAAGAAGGTATGATCTGCACCAAATGCTTTGGCAGCTAACTCTTGTGACTGCTTTATAATTCCTTTTGGAAGATGTAAATCATCAAGAGGTCCAATGTTGATTAAATCGATTGAAAGAGCATTTTCACCAATAAATTCTCTAAACTCAGGGTTCATACCATTCCCTTTTTTATGGCCGGGAATGTGGAATTGAATCGGGTTGTTTTCTGCATGTTTTATTAATGCTGTAAATAACGGAGTTTCAAATTGGTCTACCAATTCTTTCACACCCTTTCTCATCATCTTGGAATCTGTAGTAGGTCATAGTTGTAAAAGATGATGAAAGTGTTCTTTTGAAACATACTTTCCAACAAAGAAAGAACCAAACTCGCTAAATCGGGCACTAACTTCATCAAACCGCATTTCATAAATAAGTTTTTTAAATTGAATAGGGTCATTCCCAAATAAAGCTACACCCCACTCATAATCATCAAGTCCAACAGATCCTAATATGATTTGTTTTACTTTCCCAGCATAATTTCGGCCAATTAAGCTATGGCTCCTCATCATCTGTTTGCGCTCTTCGGTAGATAACATATACCAATTTTCATTTCCGGTGCGAAGCTTATTCATAGGATAAAAACAAATGTAGTCGGTTAAAGGTATTTTCGGAAACAAACGTTCCCTAATTTCCGGTTTATGATAAGGATCCTCACCTTTAGGCAGGTAATTACTGAGTTCCACTACCGATACATACGATGTAGACTGGACAGTAAAATCAGCGAATCTTGTTTTATTAAAAGATAATTCCATTTGAGTTAATTCCTCTAGGGTTGGACGCAGAAACATAATCATGATATCTGCTTTATGACCTACTATTTGAAAGAGGGCATGGCTGCCTTCTGACCTTTCTTGACTATTAGTCCATTGGTTCCATAATTCCATCATCTCTTCAAGGATTTCTTGACGTTGATGATCACTTAGAGATTTCCAGCACTTCCAATCTATTTTGCGAAAATCTGCTAGGCAGTACCACCCTTCAAGTGTTTCTGTAGGATTAGACATTATTTTCTACCTCCTTTGTCATTACTTCATTTATTCCTGAATAAATCAATTTAAAGAGTTCTTCTATATCCTCTTCTTCCACACAAGAAAAAGCGATTCTTAAGTCAGTTGCGTTAATGGCTATAGTGCCTACTCCATATTCGTCTAACAAATGAAGTCTCAGCTTTTCAGCATCAACATTTAATAGCTTTAAACACATAAAATATCCGGAGTTAAATGGATAAAATCCCCAAACCTTCTTATAAATTTCCTGGCTGACAATCTCTTTTACCTTTATTGCTCTGCGCTTCATTACCTCAAACTTTTCATGTTTTTCAATATCAAATTCAATAGATTGCAATGAATTTAAAACAATTGTCTGAGATAGGTGGGAACTACTAGAAATCGTCCCACGGATTAGACCTCTTGTTTTCTGTTCCAGTATTTCTAATATTTCTGGACTCTCAGAAGCAAAGGTAATGAACCCAACTCTAAGTCCCCATACATACGTTTCTTTTGTTGGCCCGTCCACCTTGATAGGCAATATTTTTGGATGGAGTTCGGTTAAACTCCCAAATAAAGATTCTTTTACCGAATCTCCGTAAAAAAGCCCGAAATAGGCATCATCAAGTATGACAACAACATTAATACCCGCTTCTGCCGCTCCCTTAACCACTGAAATAATTCCTTTAACTTCCTCTTCTCCAGGGGTGTATCCTGTTGGGTTATTCGGGAAGTTTAGAAGCACGATTGCCTTACCTGTATCTTTTTGTTCCAGTAAACGTTCCCTGAATGCCGATACATTAAATTTTCCAAACTCATCAAAAAGCATAAAAGTCTTAAGCTTGGCGCCTCGTCGGATATGAAAAATATGTTGATAATTACCCCAAAATTTATCTGGAAGGATAATAGCGTCGTTCTCATCAACAAATAGATCTGCGGCAAGACTTAACCCATGGGTTAAGGCATTGGTTGTAATAGGAAGCCCAATACTTTTATCCACCAGGGACGGATTTTCCCGTAGTAATTTCTTCTTCCATTCCAAACGTAATTCTAATTTTCCGGAAGGCGGGGCGTACGGGTAAATATCCACAGGGGAATAACTCTGTAATGTTTCCTGTATATGTTCAAAATGCATTGGCATATTCTTTTCAGTAGCAATTCCTATTGTTGCATTAAAACGAGTAGCTTTTTTGCTTGCTTCAGCACTTTGACTTAAGATACCTTGTGGATAATATAGCTTCTTGCCTAAATTGGATAATAAGTCATATACATTAGAATTATGTGTAATTAAGTCATCATTTAGCTTCCTGGCAAGTTCGTTCATTTGATCTCTCCTTTAAAACTTAACCAACCTTATTTTTACTTCTATTTGTGAATAGTTCATTGTGAGCCGATTCACAAATTTGCCGATAATTATCATTATTTAATCGCTTGCGTTTGGTAGATTCAAATCTACACTCTAATAATAAAAGATTTAACATTTTTTTAATCATCCATTTATACACTTTTTTAACCATCCATTTACTAAAAAGAGCACACATGAATACAATCCCAATAGGATAGAATTCATGTGTGCTCGAAATCATATTATATTGATGCTTTAAAAGAATGCCTAATAACATCCACATATAAACTCATTGAATGATTTTATGTCTGAATTAAAGGCTTATACAAATTTTATTCCCACTCTATTATTGAAAATTTGATTTTTGTTTTTAAATACAAAAAACCCTCCTACATAGTCAATTACCAACTGATGGTCATATGCTTCCTCAAAGCTTTCGTCAAATAAAAAATCAATATTATTTACCGTAATTGTTTTTTCAATAGGAGAAACAGTTCTTCTTGGAATGACAAGAATCTCATAAATAGTATTGACTATATCACAGCTACCTTTATCAAAGGATAATTGAACCATTTTATCATTACCTACCTGCTTAAGTGCTTTATTGGCGTTATTTGTAACAGTTAACTCCATAAATATACCTCCTAGAATTTTATAAAAAATTTACTTTAAATGCGATTATAAGAAAAAACAAATTTTTATGGACCATCCAATTCAATCATATTTTTCCAATCCACATAGAAAAATATTTTCTTTTTATAACAAAATTGCAACAGTTGGAACAATAAAAGAAATAGAAGCCCTTATTAAATTAAAAAAAGGACGCAATTCTTTATATGGAATCGCGCCCCATTTGTTTAATAGAGAAGTTCTCACTACAAAATTTTTTTGTCCTCTTAAAACGAATTTTTATTCTTCTAAACTACCTTTTGGTCCGAAGAATTCAAAGTGGATCCTCTCTTCTTCTACACCCAAGTCTTTTAGTGAACGGTAAATCGCCTTCATGAACGGGCTTGGACCACAGAAATAAAAGTCTGAATCATTAATCACCACATTGTTTTTTAACCAATCTTGAGTCACATACCCTTCAAAGTCAAAACAGTTGTTTTGGTGGTCCTCCTCTGTTGGTGAATTATAAAATACAAAAGATTTCACATTGTCATTTAAGGCGATTTTTTCCACTTCTTCTTTTAAAGCGTGCACGCTGCTGTTTTGGGCAGCATGAATGAATGTTACTTCACGTTCCTTCTGGGTCTCAACAATCGTTTTTAGCATACTTACCATCGGAGTTAGGCCGACACCGCCGCTTAAGAGGACAACAGGTGATTCTACATTTAAATTCAAGACAAAATCCCCAGCAGGTGCACTTACCTTAAGAATGTCACCCTCATTTACATGGTCATGAAGGTAATTTGAGACCTTACCGTCAGGCATTTGTGTACCCGCTTCACGTTTGACACTAATTCGATAGTGATCTTTTCCCGGCGCATCCGAAAGGCTGTATTGACGGATATGCGTAAACGTTTCGCTTTCCATTTCCAACTTAATGCTAATGTATTGTCCGGGCAGGAAGTCTGCAATTTCCTTTTGATCTTTTGGTTTTAAATAAAAAGAAGTGATAACATCGCTTTCCACTACTTTACGATCGACTATGAAATGACGAAATCCATCCCAGCCTCCGTTCTGATTAGCCGCTTGATCGTACAATTCAGCCTCAATACTAATAAACATATCAGCAATAACACCATAGGCCTCGGACCATGCATCAATAATTTCATCTGTCCCGGCTTCCCCTAGTACATCCTTGATTGCAAGGAGCAGGTATTTTCCTACTATCGGGTAATGTTCTGGCTTTATTCCAAGACTACGGTGCTTCTGGTTAATTTGTTTAACCACTGGACCAATAACAGAAAGATCATCGATATATTTGGCTGCAGCATATACTGCGCTTGCTAAAGCCCTTTGTTGCTTGCTTTGTTTTTGGTTTGCATGATTAAAGATATTTAGGAGTTCAGGGTGATCTTCAAACATTAATTGATAAAAACGAATTGTAATTTTTTCCCCATGTTGTTCCAATACCGGAACAGTTGATTTTACAATGTCTATACTTTTTTGGTTTAACAAAATAAACACTCCTTTAAAATGGTTAATAAACACTATCCTTACAGTGTTTATTATAGGGTACCTAACATAGGGACTTTGTGATATAAATCACACTTTAACAGAAATAAGCCATCCAATTTCAAAGTATTTTGACCATCCACTTTAGTTTGTTATAAAAAACTGCCAACGACAAAGAGACGTGATTTTCAGTCACAATCTATAGTTGATTCACCACTTTCTTATCTATCATAATAGAAAAATTTTAGGAGGGGCCATCCAATATGGTTCCACATTACTCATCCACTTTTTGAATCATCCTTATCTAAAAACAAAGTACTGATAAATAGGATATTGTTTTAAAGAAAAAGCTAAAGCCCTTCTGATTTGAAGGGCTTTAAATTACAGAAGTTTATTTTCATGGCAGCTTAATAATTATTATAAGTAAGAAGGAAATACTATCTAACAAATACATTTATTTAGGTGATTCTATGCATACAATGTTTGCTGTTTTTTTTATCATAATTAGTTTATTCTTTGGTGTTTGGAAACGCCTAAATGAATTTTACCCAACTTTATTATTTTGGATTATAGGTGACCTGCTTTACGCTTCGTTACTACATGATTTTAGGGTATGGGAATTTCATCCTGTGTGGATTGACCACTTTATTCTTCCTACACATACCGTCATTGCTACTTCAATCGCATTTTTAATTTATCCATGTGTCATTGTTGTTTTCTTAGGTAGATTCCCTGAATCAAGTTTCAAAAAAATATGTTGGGTCGTTTTATGGGCTTTGATTTTCCAAGGTATTGAAGTAATAGCTTATCTATATAAAAGTATAATTCACCATCACGGATGGACACTTGCCTGGTCTTTAATTTTCAATATAGTTACGTATTCGTTATTAGCCATTCATAAATGGAAACCATGGGTAGCATGGCTTTTTTCTATTTTAAATATAATTTTGTTGTGGATAATATTTCATCCCCCACTTCCTAAGTAAAAAGAAGTCTGTTCCAGAAAGTCGAATACAAGAATGCTGATTAAATAATTAATATTAATGGTGTTATTAATAACTAATTGGAGACCTTATGAAGGCCCGTTATTTAAGCCTTCTTCCTAACTAAGTATAAAGTTCCTTGTTATCTAGCCTGAACAAATGTGCAGACCTCCAGATTGATTGATGGTATACTTGGTAGATACTACTATGGTAATGGTGATAAATGTGGTTTATTTAATGATTTTGATTTTCTTCATGGGTTGTATTATTTTATTTTTCACTTTTAAAAAACTTTATATTAGAACTTCAACCATGGCCATGGTTATGGCAATTGGGATTGTAACGCAAGGTGTTCTATTAAACTATTTCGGAATCCAGTTCTTCCAACATATAATTGGAAAAATTCTAAGCATTATTAACTTATCCCTTTGGTTTGCCTTTATTCTTTCTTTGGTCATTGCCAGTCTGGATGGAAAATTTAAAGACATCCATTATGCCAATCGGATCAATCGTTTTGGGATCGGTACATGGATTGCTGGTACATCTATTAGTGGCATTTTATTTTATAAACAATTTATCGAATTGGGATTTATTTCAGTTATTCTTGCTTTTATTAATATTTTCCTGTGGATGATTTATATTGGGATCAGTGTAAAAACTTTTATAGAAATCACTCGGACAAAATCATATTCGAATGTCCATGGGATTCTTCTTCTTACTACTGTTAGTACACAATCAATCGTCCTGTTACTTAACACTGTTTTCAAAGAGTTCCCGGATATCATTAACCTACCTTTACTAATCATAGGGTTTTGTTTTTATCTTGTTTGTGTTTTCTTTATTTTATATAGATACATAAAAAATCCTTGGTCTATTGAAAAGGATTGGAACAATACGAACTGTATTTTGCATGGGGCCTTATCTATTTCCGGGATTGCCTGTTTAGTCACCGGCATCATTAATATTGAAACGATAAGATGGATATGGCGAGCAGCCCTTTTTATTTTCATTATGGTAGAATCTATTGAAATTTACAGGCTTTTTAAACGGTTTAAACACTATGGCTATAAAAAAGCAATCTTTATTTATGATGTTACGCAATGGAGTAGAGTTTTTACTTTTGCCATGTTTTATACTTTTACATCTCTTATCCATACCCATTTATTGATTGGATCCATTGTGATAGACACAATCTTAAACGAAGGCGTATGGATAGTAATACTTCTTCTAATGTTTGAACTAATGCTTTATGTTAGTGATCTCATAAAAGCTAATAAACAATTATCAAGACAAATTAGTAAAGAAAACGAAGTAAGCTCTCCATTTTAATTGGGGAGCTTTTTCATTATGCCTATTTATTGTTGGCTGCCAATTGAAGCATGTGTCTGCCAGCCAAGTCTCGAAAGAGTTCCTTAATTTTTGATTTTACAACATGCTAATCTTTCTATCTCTCTACCCATTGGTCTAGGATACTCTGAAAAACACCCTTTTTCGAATAAAGCTCAATCTCCATGCGGGTATCCAAGCGCAATACTGTCTGGAACAGGGTCCTTGAGCCATCCGGTTTAATGGCTTCCACCCCCACCTTTTGTAACGGACTGAGCAACTCGTTCAATCCTATAATGGAATACGTCTCTAGACCATCCAGATTCATCGATTCATAGTTATCTCCAGGCAAAAATTGAAGCGGCACAATCCCCATCATAACCAAGTTACTTCGGTGAATTCGTTCAAAACTTTCCGCGATAACTGCTTTGACGCCAAGGAGGTAGGTACCCTTTGCGGCCCAATCCCTTGCACTCCCCATTCCATAGTCTTTGCCGGCTAAAATAATCAGCGGCGTATTTTCCTGTTGGTAGACCATGGATGCGGAATAGACATCCATTTCTTCCCCGCTCGGTACATAGAGGGTTGTACCTCCTGTTTTTTCTACTAATTTATTCTTAAGCCTTGGATGGGCAAAAGTTCCCCTGACAAGTACCTCATGATTTCCTCGGCGCGAACCGTAAGAATTGAAGTTGGCGGGTTCGACGTCTTGCTCAATAAGGTATTGTCCAGATGTACTCTCATAAGGAATGTTGCCGACCGGCGAAATATGGTCTGTAGTAACCGAATCACCGAGCATTAACAAGACTCTCGCTTGGTGAATATCTCCTGGCTTGTATTCTTTAATCTCCGCATTGAAGAAAGGGGATGCTTTAAAGTAAGTGGACCGATCATCCCACCTAAAAATCGGATGATCATCATATGCTAGACCCTGCCATTTCTCGTCCCCTTCAAATACATTTTCATAGGCTTCACGATATAAATCGGATGAAATTGTAGAATCCACTAGGCTGGCAATTTCCTCGGAACTGGGCCAAATATCCTTCAAATATATCTCTTTACCCAAGGCAGATCTGCCCAATGGTTCTCTCTCCAAATCAATATCCATGGTGCCTGCGATAGCAAAGGCGATAACTAAAGGAGGAGAGACCAAATAGTTTGCTTTTACTAAGGCGTGAATGCGTCCTTCAAAATTACGGTTTCCGCTTAATACGGCAGCAACCGTCAAACCCTGCTCCTGAATCTCATTTTCTACTTCTTCAGCCAGTTTGCCGCTGTTGCCAACGCATACTGCACATCCGTAACCGGCATGATAAAATCCCAGCTTTTCCAAATAGGGAAGTAATCCTGCTTTTTGCAAATATGCCGTTACCGCCTTTGATCCTGGTGCCAAAGAAGTTTGAATGGTTTTAGGTACGGTTAGGCCGTACTCCACCGCCTTCTTTGCCAAAAGCCCTGCCCCTATCATATTGAAGGGGTTTGATGTATTCGTACAGCTAGTAATAGCAGCAATCACGATGGAGCCATCCTTCAATTGCGTACTCCTATTCATCCCGTTAGAGCTAAGTGAAAGGGACTTGGGAAACGATTGTCTCACCGCAGAAATCGGCAATCTGTCTTGCGGTCGACTTGGACCCGAAACACTTGCTTCCACAGTCTGTAAATCAAACTTTATTAAGTCTGAGTAAGCTTTTCCATTTCCACTGGAATCGGGTATATGGAATAATCCTTGTTTTTTACAATATCGCTCCACAAGATCAACTTCCTCATCTCGTTTGCCCGTTATACGTAAAAATTTTAATGTCTCTTCATCAACCGGAAAGAATCCGCAAGTTGCCCCATATTCTGGCGCCATATTGGAGATGGTCGCCCGATCAGGGAGAGAAAGCCTCTTCAAGCTGGGACCAAAAAATTCGACGAATTTACCCACAACATTGTGCTTTCTTAGGAGCTCCGTTAACGTTAAGGCAACATCCGTCGCCGTAACTCCCTCCTTCAGCTGGCCAGTAATTTTGACCCCTACCACGTCGGGTACTGATATACTTACAGGGATACCTAGCATGGCTGCTTCTGCTTCGATTCCTCCAACACCCCAACCCAACACTCCTAATGCATTTACCATTGTGGTATGGGAATCCGTACCGATTACCATTTCGGGATGAGCGATGCTCTCATCATTTTGATTCGTTAATTGTACAACTTTGGTCAAGCATTCCAAATTAACTTGATGAATGATGCCATTAGCCGGTGGGATGACGCGAAAGCCTGCGAAGGATTGCTGCGCCCATTTTAAAAACCTGTATCTTTCCTGATTTCGTTCATATTCTATTTGAAGATTGTTTGAAAAAGCAGATGTTGATCCATAGTAATCAACTTGAACCGAATGATCGATAACCAAATCAACGGGAATAACGGGATTTACGTGACTTGGATCGATTCCTTCCTCCATCAATCGTTGACGAAGCGACACCAAGTCGACTAAAGCCGGAACACCCGATGCATCTTGCATAATAACTCGTGTGGGCATAAGCGGAATTTCAACCGATTCATTAGAGCTTCTTGAAGCCACTCGGATCAAATCCAGTTCTGTAAGTCCGAGTCTGCTTTGATTTCGCATGAGCGATTCAAGCAGTATCATCGTTGTATATGGCAAGTTACCCACATTCACAATACCACTTTGTCCCAACGACTGCAGGCTGTTAATGGTAATCGATCCATTGGCAGTACTTAACATTTGCTGAAACACTCGTAATCCTCCATTTCTCACTAACTATAACTTTACTTTTTGCTGAGCCTTTGGACTTGCAGATAAGTCCGAACATTTGCCAGCTTTCAAAACAAAGCTGTCTACATATTGCGGAAGACTCTGCTGAATATCCATTGCCGCCTCCAGTACGCTATTTAATGAAACACCGGTATGAATTCCCATTTCCTCAAATCCGTGAATCAAATCCTCAGAAGCTATATTTCCGCTGGCTCCGGGTGCATAAGGACAGCCTCCCAATCCGCCAGTGGAGCTGTCAAAATGAACAATGCCTTCCTCCCATCCAGCCACGGCATTGGCAAACGCCATGCCTCTTGTATTATGAAGATGAAGTGAAAAAATGAAGTCCGGAAATCTCCTCATTAATTCACGAACATTGTTTTTAATTCGCAATGGATTTGCCATACCCGTTGTATCGGCAAGTGAAACTTCCTTAATTCCTAAGGAACGGTACCGTTCACATATCATCACAAGACGTTCGACTGGAATTTCACCTTCATAGGGGCATCCAAACGCAACAGAGATCGACCCCGATACCTTCATGCTGTTTTTTTCTGCTAGATCAATTAGCGGTTCAAACTTCTGAAAAGCCTCTAGCGTCTTGCAGTTTGCATTACTTATGCTATGGGAATCGGAGGCAGACAGCATCAGCTTCACCTTGTCTACGCCAGCTACAATGGCTCTTTCCAAACCGCGGGTATTTGGAACCAGTGCCCTCAGCTTCACATGTTCCGAGCGTTTGATTCTTTTCAACACTTCATCCGCATCTTTCAATTGCGGAATCGCTTTGGGATGAACAAAAGAAGTAACCTCAATCTGTTTGTGGCCGCAATCAATCAATTGATTAATAATTCCGACTTTTTCTTCCGTTGGAATCCATTCACTGACGCTTTGAAACCCGTCCCTTGGACAAACCTCAGTAATTATAATCTCTCTATTACTCGCCAAGTTTGAACACTCCTTTATATCACTTTTTTCTCTTTTAAACTAGCAATGGTTCCTTCGTCCAGTTCCAAGAGTTTTTTTAGAATTTCATCATTATGCTCGCCTAAATCCGGAGCAATTTGCCTGATGGAACCCGGTGTTTCAGAAAATTTTGGAACCACACCTGGGATCTTAACTTTCCCTAGACGCGGATGGTCGACTTCCACAATATTTTCTCTCGCCTGATACTGAGGATTTTCAAAAATATCCTTAATACTGTAGATTTGACTCATCGGTACGCCGCATTCGTCTAGGAGATGCTGCAGTTCGTCCTTTGTTTTCGTTTTCACCCAATCGGAAACAATCCCATTGACTTCATCAAATCGCGTCAAACGGACCGAGTTGGTATGATAGCGTTCATCCGTCAGCATATCTTCACGATTCATGGCTTTTGCCAAACGCTCAAAGGTCTTGTCAGAGCTCGTAACCAAAATCACCCACTGTCCATCCTTGGTCAGAAAATTCCCTGCAGGTGCTGAATGACCGCTCAATCCCGGTGACCTCTCTTTGATGGTGCCAGTCTGATCATAGTCCGTAACCAAAAATTCCATCATTCTAAACATTGATTCATATAAGCTGACATCTACGTATTGACCTGAGCCTTGCTCCTGACAATCCCTGTGATACAAGGCTGTAACCGCAGCAAAAGCGACATAAATCCCTGTAATATAATCCGTTAAGGAAAAAGAAGGACTGATTGGCGGGCGATCAGGGTATCCATGCAAATACGTAAAACCGCTGAAGGCTGTGGCGGGTGTACCGAAACCTGCTTTGTGTGAATAAGGGCCGGTCTGTCCATAACCTGTTACCCTGATCATGACTAAATCAGGATTGATTTTTCTCAGATCTTCATAGCCAATCCCCCATTTTTCCAATGTTCCGGTTCTGAAGTTTTCAATGATCATATCAGATTTGCTAACCAGTTTTCTTAGTATTTCCTTGCCCTCTTCCTGGTGCAAATCCAACGTAATGGATTTCTTATTACGAGCCATACCAGGCCATCTTAATCCTTCTCCTTTATAATAGGGTCCCAGATTACGCAGTGGGTCACCGACCTCGGGCATTTCAATTTTAATAACTTCTGCCCCAAAATCACCAAGAAGTGTAGCACCATAGGGAGCTGCAATAACAGTTGATAAATCGAGAATACGGATACCCTCTAAGGGACCTTTCGATTTATTAAATTTCATGTATGATCACGCCCTTGAATTTATATTAAATCAAATGATTTCTCTTCAAAAAAGGTATACGTAAAGGCTATATCCATAAATGTATAAAGGAATATAGCCTTTGAATTACTTGAATTAGAACCTGCCTATTTATTTTTAAACAGTAGTAAGCACTTTCTCTTTGTAAAGCCAATCTAAATAGTTGTAATCGTCTGCTGAACGGTTCAGCATGATTGTATTACGCAGAAGTCTTGTAACCGAATCTTCTGCATGCTTGATTTCTCCCCAAGTCCGTGCTCCACGCTGCACCTGTGCCGTTCTTGGCATGCGATCTTGTTGGTATTCGTCCAATGCTTTCGCTATATTTGAACCGTTCGCACGGATTTTTTCAGTTAAACAAACTGCATCTTCAAGTGCTTGACATGCCCCTTGTGCAAGATATTGCAGCATCGCATGAGCACTATCTCCCAGGAGCGTCACGCGATTGGTTGACCATTTATCCAGTGGTTCGATATCAAACAGCTTTGTGACCAAACCGCGTTCTGCAAACTTCAGTGATTCTTTAATGGTCGAACAGCTATCGCCAAACATTTGATGGAGTTCCTCCACAGTCCCCCAATCATCGGAGTTTTCATTAAATTTGTAGCTTTTGAATACCGCTACTTGGTTAATAACACTCTTATAACGTACCGGATACTGTACCAAGTGAATGCCAGGTCCAATCCACGTTAATTTTTCGTCCCAATCGATATCAATCGTCATTTCAGACATCGGAACAGTAAAGCGATAGGCCACATACTGAGAGATAACTGGATCTGCTTGACTTACTAGTTTACGTGCCATTGAACGGATCCCATCCGCACCAATGACTGTTTCCGCTTGCAGTACCGCTCCGTTTTCACAACATAATTCTACATAATCTTCGGATTCTTCAATGGATTCCAATTTATGATTAGTTAAAAATGAAACATTATCTAACGATTGACAAGCCTTCAGCAAAACACTATGCAAATCAGAACGATGGATAACAATGTACGGATATCCGAAACGATCACGGAATGAATCTCCAAATTGAACGGCCGACAGCTCCTTACCGCTTAACGCGTCCATGAACACATGACGGCGGGGAAACACCGCCAGTTTATAGACTTCATCCAGTACTTCCAAAGCATCAAGCGCCCGTAAGCCGTTCGGACCTACCTGCAATCCGGCGCCCACCTCACCAAACTGTGGAGCCTGCTCGAGCAGTGTTACTTTTTTTCCTAATTTAGCAATTCCGTAAGCAGCAGCTAAACCCCCTATTCCACCGCCTACAACGATAACCTCTTTAACTTCTCCCACCATAATCACCCCATATATGAAATTAGATTATTTCTACTAATCTATTGCTATTACATCTGAGAGTTCAGGCTCAAAAACTGATAGAATCGCCTGGTAACCGACATTTTCTGGATAAGCTTCTTCTCGTTCAAAGCCAAAAGGCTCCAAAATTGGCAGATCGTTCGTAGAAAATAAAAATGCCTCTTCTGTTTCAGATGTATTCACATGTTCATGCCAGGTCCAGGCCGGCAGTGCGAAGAAGTCGCCTGCTTCCCAGTCAAAACGAACACCGTTCATCACCGTATACCCGCTTCCCTTGTGCACATGATATACCGAGCTGTGCATATGGCGATGCGCTTTACCCCTATATTGAATCGGCAGCTTCTGCATTCTGGCGCCAACTCTTCCATTTGCGTCCTTGCCGGTGGATGGATTGATATATTCCACGGCGAATCCGTCGAATGGATCTGGAGCTAAATCACTTTGTCCTTCTAGTGCTTGTTTTGTCAAATCCCATGTGTATCGGCCGAGCGGTGCAGGTGATGGCTTGCGATCCGAAATCGGCCGTACCATCCCACCCGCATAACGCTTTGTGCCGTAATCATCAGGAAACTCAACCGGCTGCTGCTCCTGCGGATACAGTTCGAAGAATGAACTTGTCAGTGCAGAAGTGAATGGGATATCTAAACAGTCCATCCAGAGTACCGTTTCGTCTCCTTCATTTACATGATCGTGCCAGCACCACTCCGGCGTAATAACGTAGTCCCCCGGTTCGAAATGATATTTCACACCGTTCACAATGCCGGATGCACCCTGGCCTTCCATAATAAACCGCAATGCTGAAGTCATATGCCTGTGTGATGGAGCGATTTCCCCTGGATTAAGCGCTTGAACGGCAGCATACAGCGTTTGCGTTGCCCCGCCCCATCCGTGTGGTTCCAAATGCTTCATACCTGGATTGATTAAATAAATGGCTCGCCGATCAATGGATCCCGTCCCTACCTCGAGTAGCTCCTTGGCTTTATCTAGGGCCTCAAGGATTTGCCTTTTTTTCCACAAATACGGAACAGCTCGCGGCTTTGGCTGATGTGCGCTGAATACGGAAGCCCATAAAGGACCCATATTCTTATCCTTAAGCTCTTGGTGGAAATCCAACAATTCTGGTGTCCATTGTTGTTTTGATTTATGTTCAGACATATTACTTCCCCACTTTCGTAATAACGTACAGTAACAATAAAATCATTTAAGTAGTCTCATATTCGAATCAAATAGTATTAATTTAAACAAACAAATAATTTGGTCATATTCCCGGCTTGAAGTCGACCTGTACAGAAAATTCACCGATTCTTTCGATGTGAATTCGAACAATATCACCTTTAGTAATTGGAGCAACTCCTTCCGGTGTTCCAGTCGTAACAATATCCCCAGGAAGAAGCGTCATGACACTGGAAGCTGCCTCAAAAAATTTATAGCAATCGTAAATGAGATCACTCGTGTTGGCAGATTGTCTGATTTCATCATTAACCCACAGATTCATTTGCAGTTGATTAGGATTTTCCACTTCGTCACCCGTCACAATCCATGGACCGATTGGAGTAAAGGTATCAAAGGATTTTCGCCATGGCCGATCTTCCTTACCGCGGACCGTAATGTCCATTAAAGCAAGGTATCCGAAGATGTACTTAGACGCATCCTCCGCCTTAACATCCTTGGCCTCCTTACCGACAACGAAAGCAATTTCCGCTTCATGATCCACTCTTCGGTCCCTGAACGGCAGCAGCACCGTTTCATCAGGCCCAATAATCGAAGAAGGCGATTTAAGGAAAAATCCGAGACCGTCCACCGTTGAAGCGGTGTTCATCTCTTGTTTGTGCAGGATATAATTAATAGGAGCTGCTACGATTTTGCTCGGATTTGGGACAGGGGCACGTAATGACACGTCCGATAATTGATATACAGGACAAGAACCTATGCCAGCTTTAATTTTGGGTTTCAAAACATCGAATTCTCCCATCAGTTTGACTAGGGAAGCTTGCGGTTCCTCGTTACTCCAAGATGTTAATTCAGTAATATCGATCACACTGCTGCCATCGACAACACCAACGCGATATTCATTGAACAATGCAATTTTCATTTTGATACTCCTTCCATTTGATTCTTACTTTGAAATCAAATCATTTGTTTTTTGTTTATAATCATTCAATTGGTTGTGTATCTCGTTTATCCAATCACTGAAGTATGTGAACGTGTCGATTCGTAAACCTTGATCATATAGCTCATGGGCAATTTGCTCCATGCTGCCATAATTAAGGAAGGACTGGGCGTAATGACTCAAACAACTGATCCACTTCTCTCGGTGCTCTTTTTCGCTCAGGGGGTATTCTTTGGAACCCGGTGAATGTTGAAGCGTTTTTGCATACATTTGACCGTTCTTTGTCTTAATTTCTATTTCTACAGGCAATCTTCGATTGAGTCGCTTGTCCTCCTCCGTTTCCTGCAGTTCTATCACCTTGACCATAGGCAGCAAATTCTGAATGTCCATACGCTGCACTTGCTCATCCTCAAAACTGCTCAACCGAACATGTCCATCGGCTATCGCTGCAAGGACGGTATATTCGGCACTAAACTTTCCCTGTAAGCCTGTGACAGGACGTGAATGTACCAAAGGCAAGAGACTTCTCGGCTGTGCCCGAAGCACAATTGCCTGTACAGCATCCAAACTCAACTGATATTCCGCTTTGAGATCAAGCGCCCCTTGGATAAAGCGGTGTGTACCAAAGCAGCAAGGGAACTTCTTGACGGATAACCCCTCTAACATATCGTAAGGCTCTCCGAATCTGATGAGGTTCATCGCGTACAGGAGCTCCTCCTCATCGGCCCCGCCGCTAAACGCCATGAAAAAGCCGCGTTTTCCAAAAATATCACGATTCCCTGTAAAGCCCTGTTTAGCAAGCAATACCGCCTGAATGCCGTGTGATCCCGACAATCCAACATGCAGCGACTTGGTCATGGAACCGAAATTCTTCTGTAGCCCACCTGTCATCGATGCAGCGATAGCAATGGCATGGGAGCATTGCTCCGCATTGAGATGAAGCAGATAGGAGGCAGCAGCAGCCGCTCCAATCGTACCCAACGTATCGGTGGCATGCCAGCCGAGATTGTAATGCCGTATCCCCATAACCTGCCCAATGCGGATCATAACTTCCGTGCCGATGCTATAGGCTGTAATGACCTCCTTCCCCGAGCTCTTAAGCTTCTCGGCAAGAGGTGTTATCGCAGACAGAATCGGAGCACTTGGATGGATGACGACACCAACCGAAGCATCGTCATAATCCAACACATGGGAAGCCGTCCCGTTTATGATGGCTGCTTTATCGCAATCAACTTTCACAGGCTCCCCCCAAAGAGAAGAGACACCGCCCTGCCCGCTCTCCTGCGAGACATATACCTTTTTAGCCTTTTCTACAGCAGGTTCATTCCATCCTGCTAAAGCTACTCCTATCGTATCAATAATGGCCCTCTTGGCTAATTCCACCATTTCTTCTGGAAGCTGATGATAGGATGTTTCCGTAATAAAGGCAGCGAGCCTTGTCATGAAATTATTGATTTTTCCATCTTGGTCTACGTTTTTCATTAAATGCTGCCACTCCCTCTAACCGGTCTTCCGATGTCACTAACTGGTTGTATGCTGCAATATCCAGAGCGTAGGCCGTATGGTAGTCTGTTTCGGATCCTTGGTTAATCGAGACTTTTGCCGCTCTTACTGCCATTGGCGCGGTGTTTGCAATCAATTCTGCCAATTCCAGTGCCGTTTCCAGCGCTATTCCTTTGGAAACGACTCGGTTGACCATACCCCATTCGTAAGCTAATGCTGCATCAATTTTTCGTCCTGTATAGATAAGCTCTTTGGCACGGCGTACCCCAATTGCTCGAGCCAGATTTTGCAGCCCTCCGCCACCAGGTAAAATTCCTCTTAATGCTTCCGACAATCCGAAAACAGCTGTTTCCGAAGCAATGATAAAATCAGTCGAAAGTGCCAATTCACATCCTCCAGCAAGTGCATAGCCTTCCACGGCGGCAATGATAGGTACCGGGAATTCCCGAGTCAACAGGACCAAGTCCTCAATGATATGATGTTGTCGTTTCCACGTGCCGTCACTCATTCCGTTACGTTCTTTTAAATCGCCTCCGGTGCTGAACGCTCTCTCCCCTGCTCCGGTAATAACAACGCATCTTAAATCTTCGTTAAAGGCCTGCTCGCGGAATAGCCTTAGCCTTTCCTCAAGCATTTTAGTATTCATCGCATTCATTACTTCTGGTCTATTTAGCGTGACAACCAGAATTTCGTTATTTTCACCCTTAAATTCAACCTTCAGCATTTCATAGGATTCTTGCACTATACTCACAGCATTCGCTCTCCTTTCCTTACTTCTTCTTACTTAATATGATCTTGGCATTTTCAATACGTGCTGACCTACATAGCTTAATATCAGATTCGAAGAGATTGGAGCTATCTTCATCATTCTTGCTTGCATCCACTTGCGGTTAATGTGATACTCGTTTGCTGCAGCATAGCCGCCGTGCGTTTGCATACATGCTTCAGCCGCATGATACGCAGCCTCAGAGCAAAGGTACTTCGCCATATTTGCTTCTGCACCAGCCTGTAGATTGTTATCGAATTTAGTTGCTGCTTTATACATAAGTGCCTCCGCAGCTTGAAGCTCCATATACGCTTGAGCAATCGGGAATTGGATGCCCTGGTTTTGGCCGATAGGACGGTTAAATACAACACGCTCATTCGCATACTTGACAGCTTGGTCAATAAACCACTTCCCGTTGCCAAGAGCGGAACCAGATACAAGAATCCTTTCTGCGACCATTCCGTCCATCACGCAGTATAGTCCTCTTCCTTCTTCACCAATTAAGCATTCCTCAGGAACTTCAAGGTCGTTGAAGAACAATTGATTCGTGTCTCCGCCTAGCATAGTAGAAATTTTCGTTGATTCAATTCCGTTTCCAACTTCACGGGTATCAATCAGGAACAAGCTGATGCCGTGAGTTCTCTTTTCTACTTTGTCAAGTGGTGTTGTACGGGCCAGAAGCAACATCAAGTCTGTGTTATTGAAGCGGGAAATAAAGATTTTTTGGCCGTTAATAATGTAACGGTCTCCCTTTTTCTCGGCAAATGTTTTAATTTTAGTTGTGTCCGTACCAGCATCCGGCTCTGTTACTGCAAAGGTCTGCAGTCTTAAGGAACCGTTTGCAATTTGCGGTAAATATTTACGCTTTTGTTCCTCACTGCCGTGTCTAAGAAGTGCACCCATTGTATACATTTGAGCGTGAACCTGGTTAGAGTTTCCGCCAGATCGGTTGACTTCTTCTAAGATAATGGCTCCTTCTGTAAACCCTAACCCTGAGCCACCATACTCTTCCGGAATTAATGCACCTAACCAGCCTGCATCGCTCATTGCTTTTACAAATTCTGTCGGATAGGTATGTTCCTCATGGGAGTGTCTCCAATAATCTAAATCAAACCGGGAACAAACCTCTCTCACGCCAGCGCGAATATCATTTTGCAGGTCAGAAAATTCAAAATCCATCTTTAATTCCTCCACGTTCTATGATTATTTTTTTCTATTAATTTATGATCCTTGTACCTGCATCCAGGATTGTGGTCTAATTCCAGGAAGAACCCCGCCCTTGGACAGATGCCCAGGAAGCTCTCGGCCCACAATTTGTTCAACCATCTTGGAGCATTCGACTAGAGCTTCCAAGTTAAGTCCGGTATCAATGCCCATTTCTTCGCACAGAAATGCGACATCCTCTGTAGAAATGTTTCCTGGTGCCCCTTTCACTGCAGCAAATGGACATCCTCCTAGTCCTGCAACCGCCGTATCGAATTCCCAAAGGCCTTCCTGTAGCGCAGCGTATACGTTTGCGAGACCCTGTCCGCGTGTATCATGCAGATGCAAATGTATATTAATTTCCGGCCATTTATCCTGAATGGCACGAACCGTTCGTTTAATCTGTTCCGGGTTGGCCCAGCCCATCGTATCAGCTAATTTGACTTTTTGAATCCGTTCTCCATAACTTTCTGCCAAGGAAATGACCTTGCCCATGATGTTAAGCAAATGATCCAAATAGATGTAGCCTTCAAAGTTACAGCCAAAGGATGCCATAAATCCCATCTGTTTCACAGGAATGCCTGCTGCCTGATAGGCTTCAATCCATTCTGGCAACGCTTTCAGCATTTCACTGGTCGATTTATTCAAATTCCGCCTCGAAAAGGCATCACTTGCAGATAGAACAAGACTTCCGTCCAATGTAACGTTATTGGCTAGCGCTCGCTCCAGCCCTTTCAAATTCAGATATGCTGCACGATAAGCCACCCCTTGCACTCTCTCAATCTTTGCTAATACTATTTCCGCATCTGCCATCTGCGGAACCCACTTCGGACTGACAAAAGATGTAACCTCTATGTTTTTGAGTCCAGTCTGGCTCAATGCATTAACGAAAGCAATCTTATCCTCTGTGGGAATATTGCTTGCTTCCGATTGAAAGCCTTCCCTTGGCCCTACCTCATACAATTCAACGTGTTGGGGTAATGTCATAGTCTTACCTCCTAACCAACAATGCTCTTACTCTTGAGCTGCTCCAATATTTCTTTTGAATAATTTAATGAGTTAAGAATTTCATCCGTATGCTCCCCTAGCAGTGGGGGTAATGATTGAAGATTGCCTCGTTCTTCATTGATTCGGAATGGAAGATCGACCATTCTGAAATCAGAAACCCTAAAATCTTCAACTGGTTTAATCATTGCAAGCGCATTCACTTGTTCATCGCAGAGCACCCGATCCAATGTATTGATTGGACAACTTGGTACATTGTATTCCGCCATTAAGTTAACGAGGTCGTCCACTTCATATCCTAAGGTGACTTCTTCAATAATATGATGAAGCTCTTTACGGTTTAGAACCCTGGTCGAATTGGATTCAAATCGAGGATCCTCGACCAGCTCTGGCATCTCAAGCGCCGCACATAAATTTTTAAACAATCGATTGTTTCCCGCAGCGATAATCGCCCATTGGTCCCCTTTTGTTTTAAAAGCTTCATAAGGTGCAGTCGTCGCCATTCCCGTTCCCATCTTCTTCGGAAGATTTCCGGATGCCATGAACGTAGAAAGTTGTAATGTAACCCATGCAATTCCCGTTTCTAACAGACTGTTTGCTACTTTGCAGCCTTTGCCGGTTTCGTTGCGTTGATGAAGGGCACTTAGTATACCAATCAAAGACCACATGCCTGTTGCCATATCCACAATGGATACGCCGACGCGGGCTGGGTCGTCACCCACATTTCCTGTCAAACTCATAATGCCGCTATATGCCTGAATAAGTGGGTCGTAGCCTGGCTTGTTTTTCATTTTCCCCTTATCTCCGAACGCACTAATCGCCGCGTATATTAATGAAGGATTGATTTCGGATAATTGCTCATAGCCGAGTCCGCGAAATTCTTCGCTTCCTGGCTTCAAGCTATGGATAAAGATGTCTGCAGTCTCGCATAATTGATGGACAATTTTCTGCCCCTCTGGATGATTAAGATCCACACAAAGGCTTTTCTTATTACGATTTAACGCCAGGAAGGTGGAAGATTCCCCTCCCCATAATGGCGGATGCCAATGCCTCGTATCATCTCCATGTCCCGGACGTTCAATCTTGATGACTGTCGCTCCTAAATCGCCTAACATTTGTGAACAAAATGGGCCCGCAACGTTTTGCGTTACATCAATGACTGTAAGACCCGAAAGAATATTAGCCATGTTCGTTTCCCCTCTTTCTTTTCTTTATACTGGAACTTTATTGAACTCTTCAGTCAACATTGGAACCACTTCAAATAGGTCCCCTACAATTCCATAATCAGCCACTTTGAAAATCGGCGCTTCAGGATCCTTATTGATCGCTACGATAATTTTGGAATTAGACATCCCAGCCAAATGCTGCACCGCGCCGGAAATGCCGCATGCAATATATAAATCAGGTGTTACCACTTTCCCGGTTTGACCCACCTGCATTGAGTAATCACAGTATCCTGCATCACAAGCTGCACGGGACGCACCAACAGCCGCTCCCAGAGCTTTTGCTAATTCATGAATCGGGTTGAAGCCTTCTGCACTTTTCACTCCCCGGCCACCCGAAACAATAATTTTAGCCTCTGTCAAATCAATGGTGCCTGCTGTCTTTCTTACGACATCTTTAATGACCGTGCGAATATCGGTAATGGCTGCTTTATGTTCGATGGTTTCTGCCGTGAGCCCCGTATCTGGTTCGCCTTTGTCGATATTATTAGAACGAATGGTGGCAAAAATTGTTCCATTAGTGATTTTTTTCTTTTGAAACGCTTTTCCTGCGTAAATCGGGCGAACAAAGACCACTTCATCTCCTTGAACGTTAACCTCTGTACAATCAGATACTAATCCAAGTCCCAAACGAGCTGCTGCCCGTGGTGCCAAATCACGCCCCATAGCAGTATGACCGAGTAATACGGCGTCAGGCTTTACGATATTAAATACTTCAGTGAACGCTTGCGTGTAAGCATCAATTGAAAAATCATTCAATTCCTCGTTGGTAACCAAGTAGACTTGAGCCGCACCATAATGCCCCAGCTGCTCCGCATCTCCTTTATCCCCTTGCCCGAACAATACCGCCGTGACTTTTCCACCGTCCGCTATTTTTTTGGCAGCAGCAAGCGCTTCAAAAGAAACATTTCTCAAATTACCATTGCGTTTTTCAGCAACAACTAATACATCTTTACTCATCGATGCCCTTCCCCCTTAAATGATTAAGATTCAAAAAAGTTTACTATCTATTGAGATTATTGCACTACCTTCGCTTCAAAGCGCAGCGATTCTACGAGCTCAGAGACCTGTTCGGGCAGTTCCCCTTGTAGAATTTTTCCTGCTGTTTTTTCGAGCGGCAAATATTGTTCTGATACTTCTGTTTTCGAAAGAATTTCCTCAATATTCAGACTCAGGTCAGCGGCTTTAATCCGTTCTATCGGTTTTTTCTTTGCTTTCATGATTCCCGGAAGTGACGGATAACGTGGTTCATTTAAACCCTGTTGTGCAGTGAGCAGTACAGGTGTAGCGGCTTCAATAATTTCGATATCTCCTTCTACGTCTTTTTCTACTCTTACTTTACCGTCTTCGACTTCAAGATTTGTAATGGTAGAGATATGAACGATTCCTAACTCTTCCGCTAAGCGTGGTCCAACCTGAGCTGCTCCGTCATCAACCGCCATATATCCGCCTAAAATCAAATCATAACTATCTCTTTTCGCAACAATAGCTAATACTTTGGAAATCATATATTCATCACCGAAAATAGATTCATCATCGACAATGATCGCCTTATCAGCTCCCATTGCCAAAGCCGTACGGAGTGCAGCCTCAGCACGTGGCGGGCCAACAGTCACAACCGTTACTTCTCCACCGAGTTTTTCCTTAATCGCCACCGCTTCTTCGACAGCGTATTCATCATAAGGATTAATGACGAATTTAACTCCTTCCTCACTTACTTTCCCATTCTTAAGTACAATTTTCTCTTCTGTGTCAAATGTTTGTTTGAGCAACACCAAAGTTTTCATATAAACCTCCTGAAAGTAAAATAATCATTTTTGGTTCCAAAAATTATTTTTGAATAATCTGTATATTTAAAATTTAACACAAGAAAACACATATTACTAATATCTATTAAATAGACTTACCATATGATTTAAATATGGAAACAGAGGAATTCTTCTAAGAAATTACATATGCTTTTGCTGATTCTTGGTCGTTTTAACATAAACAGGTAAGGGACGTGTGACATATCCAAAGGCCATAAGAACGAGACCGCTGCCCCAAAATATAGCTGAGACCCCAATCAAACCGCCAATTCCTCCAAAGATGACCGGAATGGCAAATTGGGAAACACGATTAATCATCATCTGGACTCCTAATACTTCTCCACGGCGGTCGGGTGAGGATTCCTCTAATAACGCGGCAGTGCTAAGCGGCTGCGCCAGGCCTAGACCAGCTCCTAAAATACCAACCAACCCAAATAACAAAACGATCCAAGGGGAGAACGGGATAACTAGATAAATGATACCAGTAACGAAAAGAGACCACGTAAGTATCCTCATGCGGCCAAAAGAGCGAACGAGAGTCGTTTGGGTAAATCGAATAACCAGCATGGCCAGACCGAGGAAGGAGAGGAGAAGTCCTGTCAGAGTTGGACTGATGCCCATATTGTCGGCAAGCAATGGAAAGTACACGCTAAATAGTTCTCTATAGGAAAAGATCAATCCCCCAATAAGAATCGCATTGCGCATGTCACGGTTTCGAATGAGGGTCCAAATCGATTCGCTTCCCTGCAAATTTGCTTTTTCGTTCTCATCCGTTTTTTGCATGCTCTCTCCATCTAAATTCCTCATACCCATCTCACTGCACAATGCAATGGCAATGAGCAACATATTAAAAATGATACAAATATCGTACCCATAGTGATCATAAAGAACGGAACTAATAATTGGGCCAATCATTGCGCCAACTGAACCAAACAGACTGTAGTTGGCCACCATCCGATCGATGTCACCTCCTAAGCTGCCAATTCTCTTCTGCAAGGCGAGCATCAGGCAGGTTGAAGCAATACCAACCATAGCTAGCTGGAGTAAAAAAATGAAAAAGGATGGGAATATGATAGTTAACAATAAGGAAATCAAATACATGGCATGCCCGATAATTACCATGGGACGTGTCCCTAAATGATCAACCCATTTGCCAATATGCATGGCCAAAAGGGCCGGACAGATAGCAGAACTAGCAATAATTATGCTGATTTCTTGAGGTGAAAGACCTAAGGAATAGGAGTATAAAGAAACAACAGGTTTAATTCCTGTAATCGTAGTGATAAGAATCGTATTCATCAGAATAATAATGTAATAATTCAATAGATTCACCGCCAAGATAGAGGTGCAAGGACCTCAAAATGGTAAATAAAAAAAGGACTCCCCAAATTTGGAGAGCTTTTTTAAACTAGCAAACATTATTTTTTTTATGGAAATTAATCCCATGGTATTCAATAAATTCATCAAAAACTTCGATGGATTTTTCTCTTCCAATTCCACTTTGCTTGATCCCGCCAAACGGGATGTATTTTGAACCTAAAAGTGTCTGTCCATGTCCATTTATGAAGGTCATACCCGCTTCTATTTGATTGGCAACGCTCAATGCACGATCAAAATCCGAAGACCATATGGAAGACCCCAAACCAAATTCAGAATTGTTGGCCATCTGAATAACCTCTTCTTCCGTATGATAGGGAATCAGCGGAAGCACTGGACCAAATTGTTCACAGGTTACAATCTCGACGTTTGGATCAACATCTCGAACAACAACTGGTTGAAGATAGTATCCATTATCCCAATTTTCAGGTTCCAGCACCTTCCCTAACTTGACTAAGTTAGCCCCACTTTCCTCGAGTCTATCGATTAGTTCACTAATCCTTTGATATTGAAGTTGGTTGTTAATAGGGCCCATTGTGGTCTCTTCATTCAATTGATACCCAATTTTATAGGAATCTGATAATTCACAAACTTTTTCATAGAACTCTTCATACATACTATAAGGAACGTAAACTCGCTTAATCGCAAAGCAGAATTGCCCCGTTCTTCGGAATGCCCCTTCGACGATTTTAGGAGCGACTTCATTCAGATCGGCGTCGTCTAGTACAATGGCCGGATCGTTACCGCCTAATTCAAAGTGAACCCCTTTGAGTGTTTCAGCAGCCGATTTCATGATCGTCACGGCGGTATTCCCTCCCCCAGTAAAGGAAATTTTACGAACAAGCGGATGAGAGGTTAGAGCACTTCCTACATCGCCTCCTCCAAGAACAACATTAATTACACCTGGAGGGAAAAATTCCGCCATGGTTCTTAATAACGTTACTACGCCCATTGAAGCAGTTGGAGACGGCTTGACAACAATAGGATTGCCTGCAAGGAGGATGGGCGTTATTTTTTGTAAGGTCAGAATGATAGGGGCATTCCACGGAACGATACAAGCAATCACACCCATCGGCCTCTTCACTATGCTTACCCAACCGCCTTCATCCTCTATGATTCTCTTTTGAAAGGCAGAAGGCGCCATTTCTATCATATTTCTCATATCCATCAACCCTAACTTGACCTCATCAACGGTTCTGCCAAGCAGGATGCCGTTTTCTTTAGCCGTCACACTGGCGATGAAAAACGCATTTCTCTCAATTTCTTCCGCAGATTTCAATAGGATTGACATTCTTTCTTCAAGTGAAGTTTGGCTCCAGGATTGGAAGGCTCGATGCCCAGACTGCACAGCTGCATCAATATGGTTTGCATCTCCTCTGGCGATATAACCAACTACTTCACTTAATCTGCCTGGGTCCTTCACTTCATCATAATGTTCTGTTGTCACATCCTCATTGTTGATAAACAAGTTCACCTTCATATGCAATCACCCCCGTTATGTCCATTTCTTTCATTCACTCCTATATTACATTTCAACATCGTCTGCGAGATTCCCACGCTTATTTTTTACTCCGCTATAGACGCTAATTGCAAATATAATGAGGGCAACACCCATGATAACGGCTGAAATCGGCTCCGTAAAAAAGATAAGAAACCCTTCGGTTGAAATAGATAAGGATTGCAGCATTGAAGTCTCCAATTGTGACCCCAATATAAAAGTTACAATCATCGCGGACATAGGGATATCCAATTTTTTCATGATATAACCAATAACCCCAAACATCAGCATCATCCCAACATCCCAAAGGCTGCCATTTAGACTGTAGGTTCCAACCAAGATGACCATCAGGATAATCGGAAACAATAATTTATATGGTATCATCGCAATTTTGGCCCACATACCAACTAAAGGCATGTTCATGATTAGTAATAAAACATTCCCAATAAACATACTGGCAATCAAGCCCCAAACAAAGTCCGGATTTTTCGTAAACAGGGCTGGCCCTGGCGTTAAACCGTGCATAATGAATGCTCCTAAAATGACCGCCATAGTCGGCGAGCTAGGCAGACCTAAGGAAAATAATGGAATTAAGGCCGCACCGCTGTGAGCGTTATTCGCCGTTTCAGGGCCGGCTACTCCCTCGATCGCTCCCTTTCCAAAGCGAGATGGATCCTTTGCAGCCTTTTTTTCTACAATGTAGGAAAAGGTTGACGCGATAATGGAATTTGCACCTGGGATGACTCCGAGAAGCATTCCGATGCCAGTTCCCCTTCCGATAGATTTTAAAGTTGCTCCCCATTCATCCCGCCTAGGAAGAAGTCCTTTGACCTTTTCTGGTTTGGTAACTTTCGCTGGGTTTTCCGCATTCAGCAAAATTTCAGAAATTCCAAACAGACCCATGGCCATGACTGCAAAATCAATTCCATCCATCAACTCGATGGAGCCAAATGTGAAACGGAATTCTCCGGTGACCATGTCTTGTCCTACCATGGCCAGCAATAAACCAAGGAATGCAGCAATTAATCCCCTGACCAAAGACTTTCCCATCAATGCCACAATCATCAGCATGCCTAGCAGCATAATTGCAAAGAACTCCGGAGGACCAAACTTCAACGCAAATTTAGACAGAACAGGACCCACAAATGTAAGTGCTGTTACTGCAACTATCCCACCGATAAACGAACCAATTGCTGACACCCCAAGAGCTACACCCGCACGCCCCTTTTTCGTCATCTCGTACCCGTCGATACATGTAATGACCGATGCCGCCTCACCTGGCACGTTCACTAATACAGAGGTAATCGTTCCACCATACATCGAACCATAAAAGATTCCGGAAAGCATAATAATCGCAGAGACTGGCTCCATCCCGAAAGTAAGGGGAATAAGTAAAGTAGTTCCAGATACTGGACCAAGTCCAGGGAGTACACCGATGACCATCCCAAGCATTACACCAATAAGGCAGTAGAGAAGATTTGACCAGCTCATAGCCGTTTCAAATCCATGCAAAAGCAATAACAATGAATCCATTTATCTGTCCCCCTAAAATAGTATCCCGCCTAAAGGTAAGTACACCTTTAAGATTGTATTAAACAACCAGTAAATGAATACTGTTATTCCCACAGACATCAATAAGGTGGTGTACCATTTATACTCTTTATAGAACAACATAGCCAAAAAAATAACACCCGCAAGTAGGAATCCGAATAATGAAAAGATTATTACGAAAAGGACCAAACTGATAACGATAAATAAAATATGTTTGAGAGAACGTCCAGTTGGCCATGATTCACTGCTTGCATTTTTCCCTTTCACGCTATCATACATATACCAAATCGCGAGTGCCATCAGGATAGCGCTCAACCAAGTAGGAAAAAAACCCGGTCCCGGTCCAAGAGCACTAGAATAGGAATACTGTAAGGACAGTACAAACAAGAAAAGAGCTAGAAGGAAAATGACTGCACCAGCCCATATCCCTGACTTGTAATTACTCATGATTGAAATTATCCCCTTCCATGAACAAATTGAAAATGGTGGGAATTCAGGAGTCAACCTGAAAACCCACGGATGTTTCAATAACGTGGTCTTATTTGATTAGTCCGAGTTCTTTTAACATTTTGCCAAATCTTACATTCTCTCCATCTACCTCTTTTTGGACAACCTCAGGACTGCCATATTGAGTCTGTAATGAGGCATGCTCGAACTCTTTTAACACTTCAGGATCTTCCATTGTTTTCTTAACCGCTTCTTCTAGCATCGTAATGATTTCCTTTGGCACACCCTTCGGTGCGAAAAGCGAGGTATTGCTATCGATTGCAATATCGAAGCCTTTATCTTTCAACAAAGGAATATCTGGAAAATATGGAACAGGTACACTTGCGGCATTAAATATTGCGCGGAGCTCTCCAGATTCAATAAGCGCTTTGGCATCGCTCGGCTGTACCATAGCACCTTGAACATGACCGCCTAGAACTCCTGTGATTGCTGGAGGCGTTCCTTCAAATGATACCGCCTTGGCATTAAGATGTGCCATCTTTTCAAGTTCTGCCATCGGAAGATGAGCCCCTGAACCAATCCCCCCGGCTACACCATATGAAAATTTACCAGGATTCTTCTTCACATAATCAAGCCATTCTTCAAACGTTTTCCAAGGTGCATCTGCTTTCACAATCATGATTTGCTGGTTTCCGAATACTTTTGAGATAGGTTGAAAACTGTCATATGAGTATTTCACATTTCCATACAAAGGCTGCATGGAAATAGCACGGTGTGTAGACATTGCAATGGTGTATCCATCAGGCTTGGAGTTAAACAAATCTGTGATCGCAATCGAGCCGCTGCCGCCTGGTTTATTCACTATCACTAGCTGAGCATTTGGCAAATATTTAGGAAGGTATTTTTCCAGGATTCGGGCACCAATGTCTGTAGAGCCGCCCGCAGCAAATGGCACGAGTACTTCAATCGGTCTTTTAGGATACTCGATTTTGGTTTGTTTTTCATTATTGGCTGCCGTCACTGCATTCGAACCCGTTGATTTGGAAGAGTCAGAACAACCTGCCAGTACAATAAGTAAAGCTGACAAAAAAAGCATAACGAATTTTTTCATTTTTCAACCTTCCCCCTACTTAAAAATTTCACAGCTTTATTTAAAAAAACACGTGGTTAACCGTTCATCACCTCCCAATGAAATCAAACTCTCAGAAAAACTCAAATTAATAATCTTTCTGATTCGATATTTTGGCCAGGCGGACATCCACCACAGCTGATTTCCCGTTTTTCACTTCATTCATGGCCAGCTGTAATACTTCAAGTAACTCCCTTGGATCTGTCACCATCCTCGCGTATGCCCCACCTGCCGCTTCAGCTATTTTTGCTAGATCGGCAGATTGATCAAAATTCACCCAGTAACTGTCTGTTTTTTTGGCTATACCATCCGGATACCGTTTTAATAGATTCTGCTTCGTTGCATTCCAGCCTTCATTGTTGTAAATGACGGTTAAAAATGGAGCTTGATATCTGCGCGACATCCAGTGAACGGATGACGGAACGCTGAATAAGTATGAACCGTCACCGGTTAAGGTCACTACCGTTTTCGTTGGATCTGCAAGCTTCATTCCAATGGCTGCGCCGCCGTTCCACCCCAAGGAAGTACCGCCGCTTGAAAACATGGTTCCTTCCTTAGAGCGCGGCAAATGTTTGGCTACCGTCATGGTATTCGTAATTGTCTCATCTAATATGATGGTCTCTTCGTCCACCACTTTTCTTAAACAAGCAGTAAGCCATTCTGGCGAAATTGTATTTCCTTCTATCTGTGTTTCCTGCTTCCAAGCTACACGTTGCTCATCATGATGCTGCACTAAACGAAAATAACGCTCTTGTACTTGCACCTCATTAATATCCATCTGGGCTAGAGCGCCATTTAATTGAAGTAAGGAGACATATGCATCGGCACGATAATTTTTCATCGCGGGAATGTGCCATAATGGCATTTCTTCCTTGATTGGATCTAAATCAATGTAGTAGACTTTGCAATCACCCTTTGGTTGAACCAGTGTAGTCACCCAAGGGACATCTGTATCAATGGCGATAACGACGTCCGCTTCGGGAATAAGTGGGTTGGGATCGTACCCAAGATGCAGTGGGTGATCCCTCGGGAAATTTACGTAAGTAGGAATTTGCTCGACTACAGGTATCGCAAGTCTTTCACAAAACTCAACCAGTTGCGGGACCGACTTCGTCATTCTGCCTAAATAGGAAGTAATCACCAATGGATTTCGAGCTTCTAATAAAGCCCTTACAATTTCGTCAAGTCCCCATATAGGGATAGAGGACGGTTCAATTGGCGCCCATTCCCCCCAAGAATCCGGCAGCCTCTCCACATTTTCCTCTAGAACTTCTCTTGCACCGGTCAAATAAACGGGGCCAGCCGGATCGCTTTTAGCCATCTGCATCGACCGGTAAATGAGCTGTTTAACGTTCTTTCCCGTTCTGATATCTGATTCCCATTTGACATAGGACCTGAGGATTCCTCGTTGATCGTATACATTTTGCAGGTAATTCACATAGGAATTGCGGCTGCCAGGAAGCTCTCCGTCCATAGTAATCGGTGTTTCTCCTGCGAAAATGAACACTGGAACGCGAGCTCGGAATACATTATGAACAGCACCTCCCAGATTTTGAGTCCCCACATCCGTATGAATGATCACGCCCTGCGCCTGGCCGGACAGCATCGCATACCCTTGAGCCGCGGATAAAGCGACACTTTCGTGCGGACAAATGATAGCCTTGGGAAGTTCCTTCCCTTCCTCCTTGGCCTTTGCCAAGGCTTCAATCATCGAAGGATGATCGCTGCCCAGATTGCAAAACAAGTAGGAAATGCCAACTTCCTGAAGCGCTTCCATTAAAGCGTCAGCCGTCGTATACCTATCAAACTTTTGTGTAACGTTCATGATTTAATCTCCTTTTGTATCTTTTTTAAAACTCCACCGACATCTCAATGATTTCAGCAATATCCAGCGTTTGCACCTGTTCCTCAACTTCCTTGGCCTTTGTGCCATCGGAAAGCATCGTTAAACAATATGGGCAATTGCTGCCGATGACCGTCGGATTCGTTTGAAGCGCCATTTCCGTGCGAGCTATATTCACCCGGGTCCCTTCGCGCTCTTCCATCCACATCCTTCCTCCTCCAGCACCGCAGCAGAGTGCATTTTCCCGGTTTCGTTCCATCTCGAGCAGCTCAATTCCCGGGATTGCACGGAGGATATCCCTTGGAGAATCATAGATATCATTGTAGCGTCCGATGTAACAAGAGTCATGATAGGCCACTTTCTCTTCAATCTTCTTAGTTGGCTTGAGCTTTCCTTCCTTCAATAAATCAGCCAGAAGTTGGGTATGGTGAACGACTTCCGCTTCCAGCCCAAATTCCGGGTACTCATTTTTGAAGGTGTTAAATGCATGGGGATCGGTCGTCACGATTTTGCGCACGCCGTACGTCTGGAACGTCTCAATGTTTTGAGAGCATAAGTCCTGGAATAAGTACTCATTCCCCATCCGGCGTGACGTGTCCCCGGAGTTTTTCTCTTCATTGCCGAGAATCGCAAAATTCACACCTGCTTTGTGCATCAAACGAGCAAAGGATCGGGCAATCCTCTGGCTGCGGATGTCGAACGAGCCCATCGAACCAACCCAGAATAAAACATCGAATTCACTAGTCTCATCAACAGTTTTGATAATATCCTCCATACCTTCCCGCCATTTGATGCGTTGATTGCGGTTCGTACCCCAAGGATTTCCTTGTCTCTCGATATTATTGAAGTAGCGTGAAGCCTCAGCCGGCATCTCCCCTTGTGTCATGACCAAAAATCTTCGCATATCGATAATTTTATCCACATGTTCATTCATCACCGGACATTGATCCTCACAATTTCGGCAGGTTGTACAGGCCCACAATTCTTCTTCCGAGATGACATCCCCAATCAGGTTTGGCATTTCTATAGTAGCCGCCACCTCGGAATTTACATCCGCTCTTGCTAGTAGAGCAAATTGATTGGCCCTCGCATCTTTAAAAGCAAAAGCTGGTACCCAAGGCGTACGCGATGTGATTGAAGCCCCCTTTTCCGTCAGGTGGTTTCGCATTTTCAATATGAGTTCCATTGGTGAAAGGGTCTTACCTGTACCGGAAGCAGGACACATATTTGTACATCGTCCGCATTCAGCACAGGCGTACAGATCAATTAGCTGCTGTTGGGTAAAATTCTCGATTTTTCCAACGCCGAATTCCTCAGCCTCTTCATCCTCAAAATCAATCTTTCTCAATCTTCCAACAGGTCCGACTTTCTTGAAAAATAAGTTGAACAACGCGAATAGTTCATGGGCTTGCTTAGATTGCGGGACGAACACCATGAAGGACAACACTGTCAGCAGGTGCACCCACCAAAATACGTAGAATAATACTGTTCCTGCTGTCGTACCAATCCCGGAGAATACTGTCGCAACCACTCCGGAAAATGGAGCATAGACGAAATCCGGTTCATGCCCGAGCATCACGGTTTCAAACCCCAACGTCAGCAGGATGGACACAGTCAGCGTCGTTAGAGCAATGATAACCACAGCAGCTTTAACATCTCTCCTAAATTGCAAGCGCTTTAATTTTTCTATATAACGACGGTAAAAAGCAAATGCCACACCGCAGAGCATGAGGAAGGTTGTCCATTCCTGCATGAAACTGAAATATTTATGCGCGACACCGAAAGGGAATTCGAACCCATTGATAAATCCCTTGATGATGATTTCGATAAGCCCTATTTGGATGATGAAAAAACCATAGAACAAGATAAAATGCATCAGACCGCTTTTCTTGTCTTTAAACAATTTTCTTTGACCAAACCCATTGACTAACACGCTATTCAATCGTTCTTTGAGGTTCAGTTCAAAAGTTGGTTTCTTACCGAGCTTTACAAACAAATAACGACTGTATACGATTTGGAAAAATAAATACAACGCATATCCTGTCACCGCTAGAACAGCTGCAAAATTTAAATATACTAGCACCAATGCACTCCCTTTCCATACTCTCTCTGTTGCTTCCACCAACCGTATTCTTTACACTTAGGATTGAATGGGGCATTGTTTCCTTAACTAATTCTTGCATTTGCAACCATGCGCACGGTCTTTTGCTAGAAGATCTCCAGCTATTGTTGTTAGGAAACATCTTCCGTTTTTGATTATTCTAAAAATTCTCTATCTTTACGTTTATAGTAGCATCCGTTATACTATACTTCAAATATCTATTTAGTAGATTTGCGATACGATTAAAATATGGATAGGTGGTCATCAGATGGATATACGCCAACTACGTTACTTTGTGACAGTAGCAAATGAAGGTCAAATTACACGTGCGGCAAAAAAATTGAATATGGCACAACCACCCTTAAGCCAACAGTTAAAGATAATTGAAGAACAGGTAGGGACCGCTTTGTTTTTCCGGAACAGTAGAAGCGTCGAATTAACGGAGGCTGGATTGTTACTCTACCAACGTGCGGTAAGTATCCTCCAACAAATTGATGACACTTTAATCGAAGTGAAAGAAACGGGAGATGGACTAAGGGGACAACTCTCAATCGGAACTGCGAAGACATGCGCCGTGACATATTTACCGGAAAGAATTCAAACTTTCCTTAATAAATATCCACTCGTTACATTTCGCATACTGGACGGTCATCCCTTTCAAGTCGTTAAATTGGTAGAAGAGAGGCTAGTAGAACTAGCTGTAGTTCGTTTTGTATCAGATCTACATTTAGATTATGGAACAAGGACGTTACAAATAGAGTCTTATGTATTATTCGTTCCAAGTAAATGGGAGTGGGATCCATCCAGAACATCTATACATATGAAAGATCTTGAAGACATTCCACTCGTCATGGTCGTCCGTGAAAACAAGTATGGGCCATATAGCGCCATCCATGATACCTGTATAAAACAAGGGATCAAATTGAACATCGTCTGCGAATGTCATGACGCTGCCATAATATTTTCTTTTGTCGCTGCCGGGATGGGAGCGGCTGTCCTGCCAAAATCAACTCTTTCCATACATCAGTCAAATGATGTTAAAATTGTCGAAATAGTGGATTGTCCACTGCATAATAAAACCACTCTTATTTGGGACCAAAAGCGACCACTATCGAAAGTTGCTCAACGATTTATGGAGACGTTTTGATAGAGCTACCTTTATCTCAAAACCATAGTTTTTGAGATAAAAAAAAAGAGGTGATTTCGCCTCTTTTTCTTGTGGTATTTTCTATTATGACTTAATATGGTTTGCTTTCTATTTTTTCTAACCATTTAATCGTCAGGACACTATTAAAACTAGGAGGTTCATATTGTAGAAGAATTTTCTTTTTCGACTTCACTTTCGCAATTGCCTCTGAGATCGTATCATCTTTTTCAATTAATATTTTATACTCCCCTATATTTGGAAGTGAATAATTTGGTAAAATGCCATTTTTACAGCAATACTTTGTTTTATAATAGTCTCCTAGTAAACTTGGAATTTCTTGCAATCGACATTCACTTAAATATTTTCGAATAAGTGTCGAACTAATTTTTTGCCCATGCCACTTTAGCTCATCAACAATGGTTACACCAATATGCGGTGGCACATGGTCTTGAATCGTTTCGGCATTCCCACTTGCTTTTGCACCGTATGTATAGTCAAAGCCGCAAATGATTTCCTTTGCGCCCAGCCCAATAACATAATTCTTTATAAATGCAGCCGCTTCAACTTTTGCTAATTTCATTGTAAATTCAACGACATAAAACACATCGACACCTAATTGTTCAAGCTTTTCAATTTTTTGCTCGATTGGCTCTAAATAATTCACCTCAAAGCCTGGATTTAGGACACTTTTCGGGTGCGGAAAAAAGGAAAGGACCGCCAATGAAAGCTGATATTTCATTGCTTTCCGCTTTGCAGTCTCCACAACTTTTTGATGTCCAAGATGTACTCCATCAAAGTACCCTAAAGCCATCGAAACATCTCTCGCTTCTACCTGTAAATCGCGTAAATTAACTTCATTCACATAAATCACTTCCATTTGCGATTCCTCCCTTCTTTATCCTCTTACTTTAATCAGAAATGTTTTTCTTTATCGATGTGGATGGTACAATTGTTTGTTTTGAGCGTTCTGCTTCAAGCAGCTGCTCGCCTGCTAACTGAATATCCATGGGTTTTCTCCTTTGATTAAACGATGGCTAATTCTGCTAATTGTCGATATTTCCCACCAAAAAATAGGAGTGGGTTTTTATCTTCTAAGTGTAAATCTATTACTTTTCCAATAAATAATGTGTGATCACCTTCTACATGTTCTGATACAACTTCACATGCTATTTGTGCAATCGTATCTTTTAATACAGGCAGGCCGCTTAATTGATCAAATTGTACATCCTCACCCAGTTGGCCCGCGAAATGACGCGAATAATGTTCTTGATCTTCACTTAAAATATTGACCGAGAATTTTTTCGATTGTTTTACTTTTTCTAAAAATTTCGCTTTATGACCAATGGAAATGACGACTAATTTTGGGTCAAGTGATACAGACATGAAGCCATTTGCCGTCATACCATGTGGTACTCCATCATTTTCTGTTAATAACACCGTTATACCTGTAGCAAATTTCCCCATTGCATCTCGAAATAAGCGATCATCCATTCTAATTCCTCCTTATCGTTAGTGGATGTTACCATCATAAAATAATCAAAAAAACATTATAATTGCTACTTTTATTGAAAATCCGGAGAAAAACAATAAAAATCAATGACAAGTTTGGCTTTATATTGATCAATTAGAAAATTTAGAGTTGTAAAAATATATACAATCTTATAGAATGTTTCTTATCGCAATATTCCGAAAAATCATTTGATATTTTTTATTTTTCCTTACAACTAACAAAATGTCTAAAAACTTAATTCAACCACAGATTACATAAGTTGGGAGCGATTCGATTTGAATTAAATGTAAGCGCTAACAAGTATTTCTTCGGTATAGGTATAGAAAAACTATTTAAAACTTAGGGGGATATTATAATGCGTTGGACAGTATTAGCCATGCTTTTCTTATTGTCTATTATGAATTACACGGATAAATCAGTGCTTGGCTTTGCTGCAGAACCGATTATGAATGAGCTGAATTTGAATTATGAGCAATTCGGTTTAGTCGGTAGTAGTTTCTTTGCGGCTTATGCGATTGGTAGTATTCTCCTTGGTACTTTAACTTATCGCTTCAATACAAAGTATTTACTGATACTGATTGCTTTAGGTTGGACGGTTTCTTTATCTAGTGCCTATTTTATTGATAGCTTATCTGGATTAATCATCATTCGTGTTACTTTAGGTTTCTTCGAAGGTGGTACATATGGATTATGCGTGGCCCATGTAGCAAAATGGTTTACAAGTGAAACACGTGGATCTGCTTATGCGATTATGACGTCTGGGACAACCGTTGGGACGTATTTAGCTGCACCGGTTATTGTATTTTTAATTGGCTCAGCTGGGTGGCAACATACATTTGCAACATTGGGTATAGTCAGTCTAATTTGGGCAGTTGTCTTCCTCTTCATGAAAAGTCAACCGAAAGAACCGATTCAAGAAACGATTGCGTCCCTGCCCTCTACACAAGAAGCTCTATTCAAAGATATTATTAAAGTTATGTTGAATCCTTACGTCCTTTCAGTAATGGTCGTAGGTTTTGTATCGATGTGGGCCAATACGTGGGTTATTACGTGGGCACCAACATATTTAGCAAAAATTGTTGGACTTGACGCACAAGTAATGAGTATCGTGTTTGCAAGCATGGGGATTGCAGGGACAATTTTTGCCATCTTCGTTGGAAAATTTACGGACATTTTATTCCGCAAAAACAAGAGCCTTATTAACTCATACGATAAAGTGTTAACAACAGTATTGATTATAGGTGCTATTGCTTTTGGACTGACAACAATCGTTGAATCGCCAATTTTAGCGGTTATTTTCCTTGCGATTGGCTTAATTATGAATACATGTCTACTTCCACTTGGTACGACGATAAAAACGTTGATCGTTCCAAAAAACTTAATTGGCAGTGTTTCAGGAATTTCACTATCCATTTCGAGTATGGCAGGAATTATCGGACCATTTATCACAGGTTATTTAATTATGTTAGCAGGAGACGATATTCGCTCTGGCTTCAACTCAGGCGTATTAATCGTTGTAGCGTTATATATCATCAGTGCAGTTTTCTTACTAATGACACACAAACGCAAATCTGCTATCACGAAAAAAGAGGAAGCTATTACAGCACCTGTGGTTATTGAATAAATATAAATAAAAACTCATCGAAGATGGCCCTATCCATTTCCGATGAGTTTTTTTTATGACAACGTTTACAAAAGTATGTATTTACTCAGCTGTTTATTGATCAGACATTAAAGTTGATTAAATCAAATTTTCAGCTACTAATTGTCTTAATCAAATTGTAATTCCCCTGATAAAATAAGTGCCTGTATAACTAATAATATATAGGCGGTCGTTGATGCGTTTTTAACTGTGAATTGCAACAGCTCTTCAATTTGTTTAATCCGATATTGTATTCCACCAATTGATAATGATAGCTCTTCCATTGTTTCTTTTAGCCTCTGTCCATTTAATAAATACACATAAAGTGTATGCAGCAACTCTCTTTTTCGTGGATCATGGAAATGATATAAGTCTTTTAATGTTTTTTTCGCCATTTCATGCAATTGCTCTAAACTCATATTCGTGACGATATCCCCTAGCATACCTAAATCTTCATAGTCTGTCATAAGCTTTTTATTTGGGAATCGTTGAGCAACCCGTGCCTCTTTTATGGATTTTTCGAAATCCTTTAATTCTGTAAAGGCCCCGCTCATACCTAAAACATAATTATAGTTGACATTTTGCTTTTCTATCTCCTGAAAAATCTTATTGAATTTTTTCATGAAAGCTTGTTTATCGTTAAATTGTGCGTTTAATAAGACAATTTCCTCCCCAACGACAGCAAAAATACTAGGCAACTCCCATTTTTTAAATAATCGTGACATTTGAATAAGTTGATCATGTAAATCAATGATTTCATTATTCGACTTTAGTTTTTGAATATGGATAACAGCTGTAGAAAAGGGAGGCTCAAATTTAAAAGGCAAAAACTTGAAATATGATTCAATGTCTTTGATGTTTTGATTATGAATTAACCGGTCTAAAATGGAACTTCTCATTCGTTGCTGTTCCTCAAATTGCGCCTCCTCGTATAAAATGCACAACGCCATCACATTCGATATTCTTTCTAAAAATAAAAAATCATTATTCTCTATTTTCTGAGGTGAAAAGTAGAAAAATGAGCAAGTTGCATAATGTTTTTTATTAATTAATACAGGTGTTACTAATTTAAAATGGGAACGACCTGCATAGTACGATACAGCATGCTTCTTTTCGAGATAGTTTAAATTCTTTTGTTCTTTTTTTATGCTTACTAATTGTTGCTCAGTTAGTCCGATTTGACTTAACTGATGTCCATGTATATCTTCTATCAGCATCGGAATATAGAGTAGTTCGTAAGCAGTTTGAAGTATTTCATCCATCGAATGTTTTTCGGTCACGTTTTGTGTGAGTTGACTGTGGAAGGTCGATATTTTTTCAAGCATATGCTTATGGTGCAGCAAGGTATCATACGTCATTTCTAATTCCGACAAAATATTATCACTTTGATATAAATTAATTAACTCCTGTTTCGCTGGTAACCAATCTTTTTCAAGACGAATTTCAAATTCGCAGCAAGGATCCCCCTTCGCAACACATTTCGTTTCTATAGCAATAATCGATTCCCCAAATTCATAGGATAATGCGCCACTGGCAAATCCACATAATGTGTGACAAACACATTCTGTGGCAAGACCATAATTTTGATCATGTAGCTCCGCTTCGAACGACTCAACCCATTTCCCCCATGTGTCGATACATTCGATAGAACCATCTGGATGTTTCACAATTTCCCCCATGAATATCACATCTTTTACGTGCCCCAGTCTGGCATGCCCTTCACCAAATGTTTTATTTTTCCTAGTTTTATTTTGTAAATAGTTTTTCGCTGCTTCCATCCCAAATTCTTTTCCGAATCGAAACAGGAACCCTTTTGTTTTATACGACCCGATATTATTAACCAAATTATTTTTTAGTGTCAGAAAGGCGTTCGCCGACATTAAAATATTTTTGGCCTCTCCTGTGTCAAACGAAATATTACTCATGAACAATCCCCCTGTTCCCATTTCTGATACTAATATTAATCAATATAATTCTAATTTTCAATAAATTTTATAGATTCATAATATTTATTCAATAAAAACTACTATGATATTTAAAAATTCAAACAGTTATACTGAACTCAGAAAAGCCAATACAAACAAACTAAGGAGGTAATACATATGACAATTTTTGAAGGTTTTCATAATAGCTGGGTCTTAGCAAATGGAGTTCGTACCCATTATTCATGGGCAGGCACAGAAGGACCGGCAGTTATCTTATTACATGGTGCAGGTCCAGGTGCTGGTGGAGCAGCAGGTTGGCGCTTTATGTTACCCGCTTTAGCAGAAGCCGGATATCGTGCATATGCACCTGACCAATTATCAATGGGTTTAACTGATACACGCCCTCATGCATGGCCAGTTAATGGGCATCAAAGTTTAGTGAATCATGTACATGATTTTATAGAAGCATTATGTCTAGACCAAGTGTACTTAGTTGGTAATTCACAAGGTGCTTATGTAGCAGCTAAATATGCTATTGACCATCCAGAAAAAGTGAACAAAGTTGTTTATATCGGTAGTAACACGATTTATCAGGCAATGCAGGAAATACCAGAAAGAAAATTAAGATCATTTTTAGAAGTAATCGGCTATGATTATACAGAAAATTCACTTCGCAAATTCATGAATCGCAATTCAGGTGGAGATACGGTAGTGCCAGAAGAATTAATTCAATTACGTCATCATGCTGCAAATCGGCCAGGTGTAAAAGAAGCAAACAAAGCATTCGATGATTATTTAGCAAAAATGAATACGACCACAAAATTATGGGATCGATTCTGTATTAAAGATTCCCTGCCAAAACTAAAAGTTCCTGGTAAATTTATTTGGGGTAAACAAGATGCTGTTGCGTCAATAGAAACCGCTTACAAACTGGAAAAATTACTACCAAATATCAAGTTTGAGTACATTGACAATTGCGGACATCAATGTCAAACAGATCAGCCTGAACTGGTTAATCAGCTTGTCATAGACTTCTTAGCACTTAAGAATGAAGATGCTGTAACCGTTAAATAATTATTTAAATCCATGTTGAAAGGAACTGATTGTATGGCAGTACTTGTTGAAAATAAATTGCTTTTTAATGAAATAATCGAAAAAGCGAAAAGAATTGGTGAAGCCGCAGAGCTTGAAGCGTTACAAGCCGATCAAAATGCCACAATATCTGAAAATATTGCAAATATTATTCGGAACGAAAATATTCATCGTTTAATTCTTCCGAAAGAATATGGTTACCCACAACTTGATTGGCGTACATTTGTCGATATGGTCAGCACAGTTGGCTATTACAATTTATCGGCAGCTTGGCTCACATACTTTTTTTCAGTGCACAATGCATGGGTGTCATATTTACCAAAGCCGTTACGTGACGAAATCGTTAACCAAGGCGGCTTTGTAGCTGATGTTTTTGCACCTATAGGGCAAGTAGAAAAGTGTGAAGGCGGCTACTATGTTTCTGGTAAATACAACTTTGTAAGCGGTATCAATTATTGTGATTGGGTTGGCGTTGGAGCGATGATGAAATTTGACGATTCTGAGAAGCCTGAACGAGTGGGTATTTGCTTAAAAGTGTCTGATTTAGAAGTTGTGAAAAACTGGGATTCTCTTGGATTACGCGGCTCAGGTAGTAATACACTGATTGTTGATAAAGTTTTTGTAAAACCTGAATCGATTCTTCGTTTTAGTAAAATTATTGAGTGCAGTCAACCGCCAGAAAAGGATTTCGATCAAGATTATTTATATTACAACACCCCCTTTTACCCTGGCTTCTATGTTGGATTTGCTGCAATGGCGGTAGGCGGCGCTGAACGTGTATTACAAGAGTTTGAAAAACATACAGCAGGTCGAATTCGCTTCTCAGGTGTCGTTGAAAAAGAATCTCCTACAAGTCAGCGTGTACTTGCAGAATTAAGTATAGAAATGGAATCAGCTAAAGCTTTATTAAACCAATACATTGTCATGATGGAACAAGATAAAGGTGGTCCTTATGAAGGGGCTAGATATAAAGCAATACGAGCTACGATTATCGATAAGTGCGTCAATATTGGTGTTAAAAGTTTATTAACACTTGGCGGACATGCCTTATTGAAAGGTCATCCTGTTGAATTGTTTGCACGTGACTTAATTGCGATAGCTACTCATATTACATCTTTATACGAAGATGGTATTTACGGTTATGGCAGACATTTATTTGGTATCAAAACAGGTATCCAAGGATAATAGGCTGCCAGTTTTACAACCTACTGGTTCACATTCTTTAAATTGAGGTGAAAATTATGGAAAAATTCATTTATGCTCCAGAAATTGCAAAATTAGGTCACGTTGCATTAGTAACAGAGGACTTAGAATCATCACTATGGTTCTTTAAAGAAGTAATCGGTTTAGAGGAAACACGTGCAGTTAATGGTACACACTATTTACGTGCCTGGGGTGACTTTGAGCACCATTCCCTTTCAATCAAAGCTGGAGAAAAGTCTTACATCGACCACATCGGATGGAAAGCAAAACGGCGTGAGGATGTTGGAACCTTTGCACTTCTTTTAGAAGATGCTGGCACAGATGTACGCTGGATTAAAGATGGTGAAGAAGTAGGTCAAGGAGAAGCGATTCGTTTTGAATTACCAAGTGGGCACCGCTTTGAAATTTATTACGATATGGAAAAACCAGCAGCTGAGGAAGGTCGTAAATCAGTGCTGAAAAATCAAGTATATAAATCTTGGGCAAAAGGTGTTTCACCACGACGCATCGACCATGTCAATTTGCAAACTTCAATGGATAATAAACGAATAGTAAACTACTTAACAGAAACATTAGGCTTTAAGCTTCGCGAATACTTCGTTAATCCAGATGATGAACAAGTAGCTAGCTGGATGAGTGTTACAAACTTAGTACACGATGTTGCGATGATGACGACGAAAAATTCAATTGGACCCAATGAAATGCACCATATCGCCTACTGGCTAGATAACTCTCAAGACCTTTTACGTGCAGCTGACATTTTATGTGAAAATGAAGTTGGCTTTGTTGGACCTGGTAAACATGGTATTTCACAAGCGATGTACATTTATGTAAAAGATCCAGGCAGCGGCCTTCGTGTTGAAATCTTTACAAATAGTTACTTAATCTTCGAGCCTGATTGGGAGCCTATAAAATGGAGCTACGATGAATACCTTAAACATGGCTCTACCTATTGGGGCGATCGTCGCCGCGATGATGTAAATCGGGAACAACCAGTAAAAGCATAACTTAGTTTCCTGCCACCACCCCACATATCATTCACTCATAGAAGAACGACAAATCCCAAATTCTCAATTTTAAATTGTGATAATTTGGGATTTTTTATATGACGCTACTCCTTGCTGGTACATCTATTAGTGCATTTTTATTAACAATTTTTCCATTTAAAGAATTTCACATCAGTTCAAACATTAGAAGAATTTTGCCCCTATTTATTTTGGGATATGTTTTAATTTGTTTTTTTCGCTAGTCTTTCTTTTTCATCTCTAGATGAAAAAGATAAATCACTCATACTATCATGTGCATTTCCATTTTCCACCTTCTGCAATCGAGTAAAAAAAGCTCCTAAAAGGAGGACAATCCCGGATACCATAAAAATAGCTGAAACCCCGGCTATTCTTCCCACTGCCCCAAAGAAAAAGGGCGAGACGAACTGGGAAGATCGGTTAAAGGTCAACCGTAAGCCCAATACTTCTCCCTGCTTATCTAGCGGACTTACCTTCATTGCATAAGCCAGACTAAGGGGCTGCCCTAATCCTAACCCAATCCCTAGAAAGACAGCGATGAGTCCGTAGAGAACTGGAAAATCACTTACATTCAATAACATAAAAGAAAGCCCGCTGATTATCAATGTGGAGGTTAAAATTTTACCCCGCCCAAAGATTTGCAATAGGCGAAATTGTATGAGACGAACTCCAATAGATGATGCGGCCACAAGGGATAAAACGATCCCGATGCTGCTAGCGTTCATTCCGACTCCAGTACCCAAAACAGGAAAATAAGCCACAAAAAGATCTTTTGAATACAATACTAACCCGCTGATAATAAGTGCTTTCCGTAAATTAACATGTTTTAGCATTTTCCATGAGGATGTTTTATTACCCGCTTTTTCTATTCTAGAGGCAACTGCACTTTTCCAGAATTTAATTGGTACAAGCAAGCAGCTGATTAAGACGATACCGACAATTACAGCAGCCATGGCGAACGTAAAGCGAAAACCAACGTATTCATATCCAAACCCGCTTGCGAGGGGCCCGATTAGCTCGCCTAGCGAACCTGTTAGGCTAAACATAGCAATAAGATTATCCTGGTTCCCTGGAAGGTTTCCAACCGTTTTTTGCAATGAAATGAGACAGCAAATTTGCGAAAAACCCATTAGTAATTGCGAAAAAAAAAGTGTTGGAACAATCGGGTTGATGATCGGAATCAATACAGACACTAACAAACCAATACTTCCTAACAAACACATATGCCGAGCGCCGTATGCATCCAGCCACTTCCCAGCTTTAACGGCAAAAAGCATTGGAAAAAATGCATAAGCCGAAACCAAAATTCCAATAACACTCACGGATATACCTTGTGAATCGGCAAATAAAGAAACAATTGGTCGTGTTCCCTGCACTGCAATAGAAATTAACGTTTGAATGATTAAAAAGTAAGAAAGAACCACCCTTCCCTCACCTCAAATAAAGGATAACAAGCTTCAACACCTGGTGTGTTGAAGCTCGTCTTGCACCCTTTTCCAAATTTTTATCAATATTTATTTCTCGCTATTTGCTTAGATGAGTTAATAGCTACTTGATGCTTCAGGTAAATTTCCTTGCGTTCCCTGGCAGATTTCAGGACTGCTTGACAAACTTCTAAATTTGCTTTGCCCCATTTACCATCATGAATAGGAGGCTTATCAAAGGCAACCGCATCATATAGCTCGGCAATCATTACATCCCGACCGGTTTCATTCCCAAGCTGAATCTCCACTTTATCGCTTTCTCCGTAAACGTACAACCCATTCGGTGATTGACGGATGTCGCCCCGCTCACAACTAACAACCGTTAATCCAAAAAACGGCTGATGAGCTTTTTCTTGATCATAGTTTTTTGCATGTTTTCCACCGTATCCTTTTAGACTTTTTAACCTCCTTTCCTCCTCACTGCTGCTCAATTGCTGAATAGCTTTACGAGAAGACCCGTAGCCTTGATTCCTTTGTGATGGACCACCTTCACCAATTCCAAACGTAAGTTCCGTAGTTAAAAAATGATCATATCCATTATAAACAGCAGTTGCTGCAGTCCCATCTTCAAATTCTAAAAAGGCTGCATGGGCCCCTTCTGTCGGACGAGATTCATCCCACCGACCAGCCATTGCACGGACACTTCTAAGCATACCTCCGCCAATATATCGAATAACATCAAACTGGTGAGAACCCTGTCGATAGGTTACACCACCACCGAGCTCTGTATCTAGCTCTTCAGGTGTACGCGGACGGTACATCCAGTCATTATAATACCAATTGTTAATCATCCGCACCTTCCCAAGCGTACCTTTTTCAATAATTTCTCTTATCTTTCGTATAGGCGGTTCAAAACTAAACGAATGTCCGACGATCATATGAATACCCGCCTGTTCAGCAGCCTGAATAAGCAAATCAGCCTCTTCAACTGATACTGCTAAAGGCTTTTCAACAATAATATGTTTTTTATATTGCGTTGCAATTCTCACATGTTCTACATGAAATTCCGTCGGACTTGCTATGTAAACAGCATCAACCTGCTCACTTTGACATAAGTCCTCTACACTCAAGTAATACTCAGCCTGATAATCCCCAGCAAACTTCTTCAACCGTTCTTCATTTCTACCGCTTGCTGCTGTAACCTTTACATTTGGGTGTTTTGCAATACTTGGAAGCAGGGCACTACCCGCATTTCCCAATCCGACAATCCCTATGCGGAGCAAATACGGATGATCTTGAAAATTCATCATTATATCATTCCTTTCATTTGTGATTAGTTGAAAACTTTTTCATCGTTTTCACAATACGGAACGCATTCCATTTTATAAGCTTAAGAAAATTATAGCATTTTTTTGAATTTGTTTTCAATGATTGTTATAAATATTCTGAAAATAAAATAAAACTGCACGAATACCAATCTAACTTTGTATCCGTACAGTTTTTTATCGTTAATTACTGTGTTATTTGCATGTTGAAGCGATTTTGCGCACCACTGTCTCCCATGGATTCTGAAATCTTGTAAGCAGTATACATAACTTGCTTAATAATAAATGGCTTTCGATCTTCTGATAATCGATGGATTGGCCCAGCTGCTGTTAATCCACCAATAAGTCTTCTAGTATGATCGAAAACGGGTGAAGCAATCGCAAATGAACCTTTAAGTCGATCATCAATAGAGAGAACGAATCCTTGTTTGCGAATAATCTCAAGCTCATTTTCTAATACGATTTCCTCTATAGGCAATTGATTAAGCTTTTTCGCATCGGCAATAATTCTCTTACGTTCGGTTTCCTCCAGGTTTGCTAGCAGGATTTTACCGGAAGCCCCTGTCCATAAAACATTACGCTGGCCAACTTTGACAATATTACGAATTTCCTCTGAACTTTCCACCATTTCAATGCACACTCGTTGATCTGCTTCAATAATATTTAGATCAATTGTTTCTGACAATTCTTCAGATAGCCTTTTCATAAACGGTAATGCTGTGTCCCTTAAAGACATATTTCCACTCACCACAGCACCTAAATTAAATAGCTTAAACCCTAAACTGTATTTTTGGGTTTGTTTATCCTGTTTTATGTAGCCGCATATCGCCAGTGTAGCAAGCAAGCGATAAATGGTGCTTTTTGACAAATTCGTTTCGGCGGCCAGTTCACCTAATGATTTTTGCGGATTTTCAAGTGTAAAACATTCCATAATTCTCAAAGCTCTTTCCACAGATTGTACTGTTTGAATTGATTCTTTCATCAAAACTCCTCCGTCTCTAAAACCAATATGTACCAACACTTACCTCCTACGCAAGAAAATACCTAAATTAAACTATATATACATAATAGTTTATCATGTTTTTATGGGTAAGAGTTACTACTGCTTTTGGAAATGAACGGGATAAACAATCAAAAACCCTTTTAGGACCAGAGCTGTGGATTATCATTACCACAGTAGTTTAATATATAATGAGTGAACTAGGTTCGACTGATTTTTAGAACGCACCCAATCTTAAATCAAGATGCCCTTTCACCTCACCAAGGCTCATAACATCTGCATATTTATGGTGAAGGTCAAACAAGCTTACTTTATGAGAAATAATACTTCGGTCAAATGTACATTCTTCTACTATAACCGGATGAAATCCGTAAGAATAAGCATCTACAGCCGTAGCTCGAACACATCCACTTGTGCTCTCACCGCAAATAATTAAAGAATCAATGTCCATCCTAGTTAGGTAAGCGATCAATGGAGTTCCAAAAAAACAACTGGCGCGTTCCTTTTGAATGATAATATCGGTTGGTGCTGGTTGGAAAGCTTCATGTATTTCATAAGAGTTATCATGCACAACATTTCGCTGCCTATTTGTTGCTTGAATGCGATTTGTACCCTGTGTGGAGTAAATCAATGGTATTTGATGGCTTCTAGCCAATGAAATCAATTGTTTGGTTGGCTCAATGGCATTCCAAGCATGAATCCCGCACGAACTTGGATACTTTTTCACCACATCTTTTACAGGCAAAGAACCACCTTCGTAGACCAGATTATAAAGATCGACCAGAAGCACAGCAGGCTTCATTCCAATGAACGTTACCCGTTCATATGATTGATAAATATCCCTCGTGTCAGAATCTATCACATCATGCCAACAATATTGTTTCACTTCACTCATTTCAAGCCTCCTTATCATAAAAAGTCTCCAGGTTTTAATCTGGAGACACATATTACCGCTTATGCTTCAAGAATATTAACATCCTCTGTATTCTTATCTGGGTTTAGGCTCTTCTTAGCTTTTATTCGATTCATACTTAAAATCGTAACAGTAATAATGAGTCCTATTACGTCACTAATCAACCCCGGTGCAATTAGTAAGATGCCGCCCACTAATAAGATCACTTGTTCCAACTTGTTCATTCTTGCTTTATACCAGCCTTCCACAGCAGCAGCAATCGCAATAACGCCAATCACTGACAATACGATACTGGAAGCGATATCCCACCATGTACCTTTTAAAAGGATTCCTGGATCATAGACAAAAATAAACGGTAAAATAAAAGCGACAATCGCTAGTTTACAAGCATTCAGACCAATTTTTACCGGGTCCGCCTGTGCGATACTTGAAGCTGCAAATGCCGCCACTGCCACAGGAGGAGTGATAGCCGATAAGCAGGAGTAGTACACGATAAATAGATGGGCGTTCAACGCAGGTATATCCATATTGATCAATAATGGTGCTGCTAACACTGCCGTCAAGATATACGCAGAAGAAACAGGCATCCCCATTCCAAAAATAACACATAAAACTGCCGTGGCTACTAATGTTAAGAATAGACTTCCAGCTGTTAGCGAGAAAATTAATGTTCCAAACTTGGAGGCAAGACCTGTCAGCATAATTCCATCAATCAGTATTCCAGCTGCTGCACAGGCCATGGTCACAGGGACCATTCGTTCAATCACTTCTTCAAAAATTAGGATCAATTTTTTATACCCGATCCGATATTCTGGTTTTACCCAGCTGCACACAATGACAATTGCCGTTGCCAATACAGCAGCCAGGGAAGCGGTCATTCCGTTCATAATGCCAATTACCAAGAATACGAGAGGAACTAGGTAGATCCAGCCTTCTTTAAACACATCGCTTATTTTGGGGATCTCTTCCTCTTTTAACGTAGGCATATTTTGTTTGATGGAACGGAAATGCACCTGTAAAAAGATTCCTAAATAGTAGAGTAAAGCAGGAACTGTCGCCGCTATCACGATTGCACCATAGCTGATTCCTGCGTATTCAGACATCAAAAAGGCAGCGGAACCCATGATCGGCGGCAAAATGCTGCCACCTGTGGAAGCGGCTGATTCCACTCCTCCAGCAAATACGGGTGAATAACCCATCTTTTTCATCGTAGGAATATTAATCGATCCTGTGGTTAACACATCTGCAGTCGGACTGCCAGATATCATCCCAAACATTCCGGATGTGATAACCGTAATTTTGGCAGGTCCACCAACACTTCTGCCTGAAATGGTTGCCGCTAAACGGAAGAAAAACTCTCCCCCTCCAGCTGCAGTAAAAAAAGCGCCAAACAAAACAAATAGAAAAACATAGGTTGCTGCCACGCCAAGCGGTGTACCAAAAACTCCATTCGTTGTGTAGACCATATCATCTAAAAAGTGATTATAGTCTATTACGCGATGAGAATACGCGCCAGGAATATACTGCCCCCAAAAAACGTAGGCTAAAATAACGAGGACTACAGAAGTAAGTGTAAAACCCAATGTCCGTCTTGTTGCTTCGAGTGTTAATAGTACCGTCGCAATTCCTATTGCCATTTCTAACGGGGTTAACGGATTAAATAATGGGATACGCTTCAAATAAAGTTCAATATTCATTAAGAAGTAAACACCAATACCAAGTGACATTGCAGCCATAAAAATATCCAGCCATGTTGGCTTCTGCCCTTTCACTCTCTTCGTCGAACTAAATTGCAGGAAGGCAGCGGTTAAAACTAAAGGATAAAATACAGTGGTATATTGAAATAGATCCATTGTTCCAATTGCTCCAAGCCATACTTCAAAGATAGTCAAAATAATAGCCATCGTTAAAATCATTTTACGAAAGAAACCGGTTAGGACTCTTCGGTTGCCTTCCTTAAAAAATGCCCGGAATAGTCCCATTTCTTTTTCAACTTTTTGAGAACCCAATTAACTCCCACCTTCCTCGGTTCATGCAAATGGTCAGATATTAGAAATTACTTAATAGCCCCAATTTCTTTATAGAATGCTTCTGCTCCTGGAGCTAATGGAATTGCTCCAGTATCTGCCAGATTTTCTGCTGTCATGTTTTTCACAGCCGGGTGTAGAGCTTGAATGTTCTTTAAGTTGTCAACTAATGACTTGGCCATCTTGTATTGATCGGTAGCACTGACTTTGTCGTTGACTAAAATAATCCCGTTGATTCCCACTGTTTGTACATCTTCCTTCTGAAATTGATAGGTTCCTTTTGGAATGGTGTATGCATTTAACTTCCACTCTTTGCCTAGAGTATCGATGGTATCCTGATTAACAGACCAAAGCTGAAGGTCAGTCTGAACCGCATTTTCTTGGACTTTCGCGTCTGGAGCAAAAACAAAGTCAATGGTAATATCCATTCGGTTACTTCCCATTGCTTCCCAACGCTGTGAACTGCCTTCCCATGTGAGGGATCCTCCCCAATCTTTCAATTTTTCATCTGTGATTCCGTTAGCTTCAAGTGCTGTATTGGCTGCCAAGGAGTTCAGGTTTCCTTGTTGATTAATCGCAATCCTTGCAGGTACTTTTTTCTCAGCTATTTCCTTCAAACTTTTAACTTTGTACTTTTTCGCAAAGGCATCACGGACGGATATCTGCATGGATGCGTTTTGGTATATACTTCCAATTGCGTGCATATTTTCATATTTCTGGGCAAACGGCGGTAACCCTTTGATTGCTGCAATCCCTTCCACATCTTGAATAAGACCAAGCTCAACTTGTCCTTCATCGACTAACTTAATATTTCCAGCACCGCTCCCTGGTTCATAGGTTGCCGCTGATCCCGCATAACTGTCAGCGAATGATTTGGAAACAACTTGACCAAGACCGGACCAAAAACCGCCTACTGAACCGCCCGCCAATGTCACTTTTATGGCATTGGTGTCTGTTTTATCAATTGGCTGGCTTTTCACAGTTCCAGTATTTCCAGCTGGTGCAGAGTTTGATTTTTGAGTCGACTCACCGTTGGAACATGCCACCATTCCAGTTAACAACGTACAGCCAATGATTGTAAGACCCCATTTAGAAAATTTAGTATTTTTCACTATTTCGCCTCCTGTTTTTTGGTTCTCGGTCCTTATTACTGGAATCGCTTTCAGAAACATATAGAGGATTACACCTTCCAAGGCGTATCCAAAAAAACCTTAATCATCTTCTTCCAGCTCCATTGTTGTCAGTTGCTTTACCTCTGCTGACTCCCAAAGGTACCCGCAAGAATGGCACCAGCAAAAATATACATTTTGCTCTGATCTCCAATATTCCGTAATGAAACTGCGCGGGTCGCTCATCGACTGACCGCAATGGCTGCAGTAATTGACTGTTGGCGCAAATGTAGTGTCTCTCTCACCCTTTTGGATTAGGGAGGAATCGACAAATGGTTTGTCTTTCCCCCTCAGCATAAATGTCATTATTACTTAACCCCCACTTTGTCAAATAATGCGACTACATCGTCAATAATTGGTGAGAAACGCGTCTGGAATCTCTTAAATACACTTTCAAAGCCGTCACTGAAATGATGCTTTTTTCTCTCCAACGGCAGGACGATGATATGGTTATCCGCCTCATTCCGAATCGTTCCAATCGGGTCTTCACCCTGTGCCACTTTTTCAATTTCCTTTTTAAGCATTTGCCGATAGAAAATGATCCCCTTATCCGTAGTCCCCAAACGTTCTTCCGTTCGGTCTGCGATTGTCCCCTGCGTAATCCAGCACATAATATCCTGTCCATCAATGTAATCGGTAATAAATTCGCCGTTTTCATCTCTGTAAGGAACATCATATAATGGAATTTCTTTTAAATGATGAGGAATTTCTACATCAAGTCCTGGTGCATACGCCATATACCAGATATGCCATGTGGTTTCATCATCAATCGGAACTCGGATCTGGAATTGATAAGACCCAAGACCGCCACTGCCAACCGCCAGCATAAAAGGAAATACGACTGGATGTCCGATGCGCCAATCATCACTGTCTTCTGACTGTCCTTCTAGCAATCTCCTTTTAACAACGCCATATTCAAATGCATCAAAAGCAATTTTGTTATGCTTGCGTTGGAAGGCCACTTCCTGTGTTTCTCCTTTTAAACCTGTTACATAAGCATGGTAATGACCATGGAGCCACTCAGTATGGACGGGGTCAAGTGAATTTTCCATAATTTGCATCCAGTTACAAGGGATAACCGCGCTGCCAATCATACGCACAGCATGCTCGACGACAAAGCCGTCAAAACGTGGAAGCAATGGTGCCGGTGCTGGACCGAGATAAGCAAAAATGAGTCCACCCATTTCCTCTACCGGATATGATTTTGTTTTAACCCGGTCTTTAAAGGTACTGGTATCCGGTTCATTTGGCTGCTCCGTACATTGCCCTTTTTGATTAAAGCACCATCCATGATACTGGCAGCGCAATCCCTCTTTTTGAGGCATTCCATATACTAAAGATACTTTTCTATGAGGACATCTCTCGTCAATTAAACCTAGATTGCCAGACAGGTCACGGTAGAGAACCAAATCTTCACATAAAACTCTGACTTTTTTTGTTGGCTTGTTTTCTAGTTCACTCACTGCAGCGACTGGAATCCAATAGCGGCGCATTAAATTTCCCATTGGTGTATCGGGTCCAACACTAGTTAACAACTCGTTTTGTTCTTGACTTAACATCTAAATGCCCTCCTATTATTCATAATTATAAGATTTAACCCTTACCTATTTAGACATCATTGTTTGTGGTGATTGTTCATCAATACCTTCTAAGATGCCTTGTTTTAATGCCCTTTGTTCATGGTAGGTCCATACTTTCTCAATAATACTTGGCTGCCAGGCTGTCTCTCTTGTTCGGACTAGATTATCTCCGGTTAGCACCCTAATCTCTCGTCCCAAGAGCAAAGCATCATATTGTTTTTTTGCATTTTCTTCAATAAATACTGATCGAGCGAAAGCCGCCTTTACACTTTCAGCGGCAACAACTGTTCCGTGATTACGCAGCTGAACAGAAATTTCCTTACCGATTGTTTCGGCTAATTCTGCTCCCAATTCCGCGGTGTTAATTAAACTTGATTTCTCATAAACGGGTACGTTGTCCACAAAGGATCCGATTCCGAAAACTGGCTTCATTGCCACATCTGCTATTCCAAGCACGGTTTGATAATGCGGATGGTTGTGAATTACACTTAATACGTCACTGCGTCTTTTATAGATTTCTGTGTGAATATGGTATTCACTTGGCGGTTCTGAATCTCCCTCTAACAATTTTCCATTTAAATCACACATTACGATATCACCCACTGTAACAGATGCTCTGCTTGCCTTTCGGGAATTAATGAAAAATCGGTCAGTACCTGGAATCCGACAACTGACATGCCCATTCATATCCAGCAGTTCAACCGCTTCTAACAAGCGTATTGCTTTTGCTACTTGAAGCTTTAACTCTTTTTCATCTACTTGCCCCATGATCTTTCCCCTTTTTAAAAATTTTTTTGTCAAAAGGATTAAAATTATTTCATTAAACCGCTTTCATTGAGGTCTATAAAAACCACCAAGTTAACTTTTAGAGTAAAAATTTCGAAAGTCCATAGTTTGTTATAATTCCATATAGCGGAACGCGTTCCATAATGTGGTTATTATGTTTTTCATTATACTGACAGTGAAAACCTTAGTCAATACTGAATATTATTTATTTTCTGAATTCATTTTTTTCAAAAAAAGGTAGCAGCAGCTCTAATTGAACATAAAGACTAGCTTTATGGCCAAATAAGCTTTAAGTTTATAGTGTGTATGCTTCTAGAGTCGATTGTGCAAACAAATCCTCCGCACTTAATCGATTATTAATCATTCCTTGCTCATACGAATACGTAACAGCTGCTTCTAAAGTTTTTCGATTTTTCTCCAACCCATATGGCCAGAAATCTTCTCCCATTAATTGACGGGTATTTTCCCATTCAGAAACAAACCAAGGCAAAGTTACTTTTAAAGCTGCTGTTTGGTTAAATCCGTCATAAACTTTCTGCTTTGCTTCCACAAAAGCCGAATAAAGATTGGCAGCAACCCATGGATGCTCTTTCAGAATTTCATCCTTAATAGCAACAACATGCATAATTGGGAAGATGCCTGTTCGTTTATAGTAATCTTTTTCGATAGATACATTGTCTGGAAACAGCCGTTGCACTTTCGGCGACCCCTTTAAAAAACAGGATGGAGCTCGTGGAGCAATAAAAGCATCTATTTCTCCATCTTCAAGCATTTGATTTAAGGTTTGTTCTTCATTTATTGGCTGGATATTAATATTGTCCGGTAACGAGAGTTTTATTTTTTCAACTCGGCCCGGAGACTCCTGTCCACCTGTAAACCAGTTCATTTCGGACGGATGAACACCATACTCATGTTGTAATATTCCACGAATCCAAAGGCAGGCCGTCAACTGGTACTCTGGAATTCCAACCCGTTTTCCTCTTAAGTCCTCCGCTTTTTCAATTCCAGAATATTTATTAATATAAATGCCTGAATGACGGAAACTTCGAGACATAAAAACAGGTATTGCCGTGAAGTTTGGAAAACCGCGGTCTTTAGCAATTAAATAAGAGGATAGCGATAATTCGGATACATCAAATTCCTGATGGCGCATCATTCTCCAAAAAGTTTCTTCAACCGGCATGTTCAGCCAGTTTAAATCAATTCCTTTTGCTTGAACAGTTCCATTGGTTAAGGCTTGAATTCGGTCATAATCCCAACACGCAAAATTTAAATGCAGCTTTGACAATTTGATCACCCTTTCTGTTTCACAATGTGGAATGCATTCCACATTATGATTTGATTATACTGCTGATATAGTGTTTAATCAATACTGAATATTAATTATTTTCAGAATTTATAGTTTATAAAAAATCAGTATCAAAATTAACTATGGGCTTTAACGATAGCCTAATACTCTCTCTTCGGTTTTTCTTCTACTTTCTTCAATAAATCGATAACCTCTAGTGTCCTAAGTTTTTTAGTATAGTACTTTCATGATATTTTATCAAAAATTTAATAGAAAATATGATCAGAATTGCTTTGTGTATCCATGGATATTATAATCTTTCAACAGGAACGATTATTTAAGCAATTTGTAAAGGAGATTGAGTTATGACGGAATTTTGGGAATCAAGTTTTATCCAAAATCAAATGATGTGGGGATTCGAACCCTCAGACTCCGCAATTTTAACAAAGGACTTTTTCCTTGAAAAGAATGTAAAGGATATAATGATTCCTGGTATTGGGTATGGAAGAAATGCAAAGGTTTTTATGGACAACGGAATAAATGTAACAGGTATTGAGATTTCAAAAACAGCGATTGAATTGGCAAGGCAAAATGGGCTTACTATTCCTATATTTCATGGTTCAGTAACCGATATGCCCTTTGATAATAAGCTTTATGATGGTATATTTTGTTATGCACTTATTCACTTATTAAATGATCGTGAGAGAGAGAAGTTAATTAAAGATTGCTATAGTCAGTTAAAGCCAAACGGTTATATGATTTTTACTACTATTTCAAAAGAAGCCCCAATGTTTGGAAAGGGTAAACAACTAGGGAAAGACTATTTCGAGATCATGGAAGGGGTAAAAATGTATTTTTATGATGATGACTCCATTAAACAAGATTTCGGGAAATATGGACTGATAGAATTTTCGGAAATTGTTGAACCACATAAGAATGCGGAAAATAAACCTCCATTTAAATTTTTAATGGTAAAATGTCAAAAGGTACTATAATTTAGGATTTGTCTGCATACAAAAATGCACTTACTTTGTAAAGTAATTTATATTTTTAAATGTAAAAAATGATAGGAGCCATTATGGCCCCTATCATTTTTTTTATTGTTCACCTATTCTCTTAAATATGGATATGACTATACTACTTTATTCTGTTTTACTATCATGGTATCTTTTTCATCCACATTTTTAAACTTAAAGATGGAAATCAAAGATAGCACCGCTAAAACAACGAGACAAGTAATAATACTCACTCGATTCTGTACATCTAACAAAAATAAAACTGTTATGATGCTTAACGTAACGACTGTAATCACAGTTACATATGGGAATCCCCACAATTTAAAGCTTGGTTCTTTAGGATAGGAATTGCGAAGTTTTAAATGTGCTAGACAAATACCAATCCAGACCAACGATACAACAAAACCCGGAACCGCCATTAATAAAGTAAATACCTTTTCCTGCGCAACAAAGGCAATCATGGAGCCGCCGACTAATATAATTGCTGTTAATATTAAACTGTATAATGGAACACCCTTTTTTGATACAAAAGAGAAAGACTTTGGAGCTTCCCCTTCAACCGCTAGGGAATGAAGCATCCGTGTACAACCGTATATACCGGAGTTGGCTGCAGATAAGACAGCTGTAATTAAAATAAAGTTCATAAGGTGAGCTGCCCCCTTCAGGCCGGCCATGGATAACACCTGAACAAAGGGACTCGCTTGACTGATGCCAATTTCATTCCAAGGAATTAAACCGCAAATGACCAGAATTGGCAGCGTGTAAAACAAAATAATTCTCCAAACAAAACTTTTAATCACCTTAGGTAAAATCCGTTCTGCATCTTTTACTTCTGTTACTGTTAATCCTATTAATTCAGAACCTCCGTAAGAAAACATTACAATTAACAGAGCTGTAAAGATTGACATCCACCCATTCGGGAAAAAACCGCCTTGCTCTGTAAAATTGTGAAGATAGTTGGATTGATTGCTCGGGATGGCTCCAAATAGAATACCTGCTCCTAATATGATAAATACGATAATCATGGTGATTTTAATGCCTGCAAACCAAAATTCAAATTCCCCATAATTTTTAACATTCATCATGTTAATTCCAATAACTAAAGCGGCACAGCCTAAACTTAATTCCCAAAGAGGAATGGATGGAAACCAGTATTGCAAGAAGCTGCCTGCCACGACAATTTCGATCACACATACAGCCAGCCACATGAAACAATACATCCAGCCTATAACAAAGGAAGCACGCTTACCAAATGCTTTCTGAACAAAGCCTTTCATATTTGTGTTTGGATAGACGATGGCCATTTCTGCTATAGCTCCCATAACAACAAGAAGCAATAGTCCTGCGAACATATATGTAAAGATAACACCTGGTCCTGCTATTGATACGGATTCTGCACTACCTTTAAAAATCCCTGTGCCTATTGCTCCTCCCATTGCCATCATACTTATATGCCGCGGCAACAACTTCTTTTGCAATGATGCATCTTTCATTAACTAGTCCTCCTAAACTCTTTTAATTAATATACTAGAACGACAAGATCAAAATTAGCTTTCAACGGGTTTCCTTGATGGTAACGAACTTGTCCAACCGGAAAAAAACCTTCTGTGCAAACGCTTACACGTTTTGCTGTTGTTCTTTTTTGTAAATTTCTTTGCACCCAAGCCTCAGGTGAGGTCCGATTTATTTTCGGGAGATCTGTTTCTAAAACTTATTTGCTTTTTGAGATAGGAAGACTTCAACCAATCTATTAGATAATACTTTACCAAAATGATGTGGAGTAGTCTTCCTAATTTGGTGTTCTATTGTCCCTGATCTTTGTGGGACTTACTAGTTATATTCTTGGAGTTTAGTGGATTTATTGGTTACTATGCAAGTTCTATTGGCCACAACTTAGGGTTTTCAATTAATTGTTTAAAGCGGTTCGTAAAGGCTACTGCTGTAGCACCGTCTGCAACGCGGTGGTCAAACGCCATCGACATGGTCATGATCGAGCGAATCGCAATCTCATCGTTTTCCATAACAACAGGCATTTTTTTCGTCTTATGGAAGGCAATTAACCCTGTTTCCGGATGATTTATAATCGGAGTAGCGCCGATACTTCCTAATGGACCGACATTACTGATGGTAAATGTTCCTCCTTTTAATTCAGCCGACGTTAGCTTATCCTCTTGCGCTTTTTTCGTTAACTCTTTCAACTTATCATGTATTTGACGAACAGATAATCGGTCAGCATGATGAATGATAGGTACAATTAAACCGTTTTCCGTATCCGTGGCAATTCCAATGTTATATTCCTTCTCTAAACGGATTACTTCGTTTTCTTCATCAAGCTTGGCATTGAATACAGGGAATTGTTTTAATGCCACTGCGATCGCTTTGATAAAGAAAGCAACAGCCGAAACATTGATATTCATTTCTTTTAAATCATTTCGATAGGCGAGCAGCTCAGTAAGATCTGCTTCTTCAAAATGTGTCACATGAGGAATCGTATAAAGTGACTGGGTCATTTTCTTTGCAATTTGCTTCCGACGGCCTCTAAACGGAATTACTTCTGCATTAGTTTCATTTATGTTCGGAACTTCCTGCTTTTGAATCTCTTGTTTAGGTTCTGCTTTTGCTTCAGACACTTTGGCGGAGGGCGCTTTCATTTCCTTAGAAGATTGGATTTCATCACGTTTTTTAACAAAGTTATATATATCTTCCACAGTGATGCGCCCAAATGTACCAGTACCTGTAATTTCATTAATATCTACACGAAACTCTCGTGCAATTTTTCTTGTGTAAGGCGCCGCGATGATGAATTTTTTTTCTCCTTTTTGCTCAGTCACTGCTAATTGCTGCGGTTGTGATTGTAACGCCTCTTCCTTTTTAGAAGCTGCTTCTGCATGTTTCTTTTCCATATCAACCGCTTTTGCTCCTTCTGTTTCCAGTACAAGAAGAGTAGTACCAACGGAGACCGTATTACCATAGTCCACAATAATTTCCTTTACTTTCCCTGAAGCTGGGGAAGGAAGCTCAGCTACCATTTTATCTGTTTGTACCTCTACAAGTGGCTGGTCCACCTTGACCGAATCCCCCACTTTGACGAAATAGTGGATAATTTCTCCCTCTGTCATCCCTTCACCAATATCATGAAGTTTTACTTCAACCAATGTTTTCCCCTCCTAAAAATGCATAACTTTTTCGATTGCGTTAAATACCCGCTTTGGTGTAGGTAAATAATGTTCTTCGAGCGCAAATAATGGTACTGGTACATCAAAACCTGTCACGCGCTCAATCGGAGATTTCATATGCAAAAATGATGTATCATTTATAATGGAAACAATATCATTACCCACTCCGCCTGTAGCATGGGCTTCATGAACAATCACCGCACGGCCGGTTTTTTGAACAGATTCTGCAATAATGTCCTTATCAAGTGGATAAAGGGTCCTTAAATCAATGACATCACAGGTAATGCCATATTTTTCGGCCTGTTCCGCTGCTTTCATGGCTACTGGTACCATCGCACCCCATGCAAAAACAGAAACGTCATTTCCTTCTTTGAGCCTTTTCCCTTTTCCAATTTCAACTATATACTTTCCTTCTGGAACCTCTTCACGGTTAGAACGGTAGATTCTCATGGACTCTAAAAATAAAACGGGATCCGGATCTTCGATAGCTGCAATGATCAGACCCTTTGCATCGTATGCAGATGAAGGGCAAACCACTTTTATTCCGGGCATATGTGTAAACAACGCTTCCACACTGTCTGAATGAACCTCCGGAGCACGGATGCCGGCACCGTATGGAGCTCGGATGACCATTGGAACGGTATAGCTTCCCATCGTACGCATACGAATTCGTGATACATGTGTCATGATCTGCTCATATGCCGGATAAATAAAGCCAAAAAACTGCATCTCTGCTACGGGTTTGAATCCATTGACAGCCATTCCGATAGAGCTTCCGATAATCCCTGCTTCGCTCAGCGGCGTATCAATAACGCGTTCTTCCCCAAATTCTTTTTGCAACCCCTCGGTAGCACGGAATACACCACCGTTTTTACCGATATCTTCACCAAGCAAAATGACTTGCTCATCCTCTTTTAACATCGTGCGCAACCCATCTGTTACGGCTTGAACGAGTGTAAGTTCGTTAGTTTTTTCAGTTTGGATATCTGCCGGTCTGTCTACACTTAAAATCATCAAGCTTCCCTCCCGATCAATTGAAAATATTCTTCTTTTTGTTTTGCAATTGTCCAAGTCGGCTTTTCAAATACATTATCGAATAAGTCATTAATATTTGGTTTTGGATAGCTTTCCATATCTTTTACCGCCAGTTCGACTTCGGTTGCGATTTCTTCTTTGATCTTCATCACCCAATCTTCATCCCAGAAGCTATTTGCTTTCATATAGCGTTCTACACGAAGAATAGGATCTCGATTTTCTCGAATGATGTCACTCTCGGACTGATCGCGATATTTCGTTGGATCATCTGCCGTTGTATGAGCACCATATCTCCATGTCATAGCTTCAATTAAAGTTGGGCCTTCACCTTGACGGGCACGGTCAAGTCCTTCCATCGTTTGGAAATACACAGCAAAAATATCATTTCCATCGACACGGACACCCGGCATATCATAAGCGAGTGCTTTTTGGGCAATCGTTTTTGAATTCATTTGTTTTTTAATCGGCACTGAAATCGCAAAGCCGTTATTTTGATTAAAGAAGATAACTGGAGCTTTAAACACACTGGCAAAATTCAATCCTTCATGGAAATCACCTTCTGAAGTGGCACCGTCTCCAAAATAGGCAATCGCTGCATTTTTCGTTCCTTTTCTTTTTTCCGCCATAGCAGCCCCTGCTGCATGCGGGATTTGTGTTGCAATAGGAACGGCAGGTGGGAAAATCTTTTTCCCTTCTTCAGGCACGCATCCCTCCACACGTCCATTCCAATATAAATATGTACGGGCCATACCGGCTCCAAACGTTAACGTGGCACCATGGTCACGATAAGTAGGGAATACCCAGTCATCTTTTTCAAGCGCCAGTGCACTTCCAACTTGAGAAGCTTCCTGACCCTCAAACGGAGCATACGTTCCAAGTCTACCTTGACGTTGCAAACTTATGGCTTTTCGATCAAAGGTACGAATGCGAACCATATTATAGTAGAATTTTTTAACAAGATCTTCAGTTACTTTATCTTTGTAATCCTCATGTATTAGTTGGCCGTATTCATCAACAATTTGAAATATTGGAAATTCCGTTAACATGTCATCACCTCATAAACAGAAATTATTATTTACGAATATCCCATTTAGGACGTTTCGTATGAGTGAAAAAGCTATTATGCTTTTTTCGGTCTTCTATTCGTTTTTCACATAGTCGGTTTGCGGCTTGGATGGTCGTGATATCATCCAACTCTGCCTGTCTGTAAACTTCCAATAACGATGTGTAAATGGATTTTGTTTTCGATAATACACGCTCTTTATTGTAGCCATATTGTTCATCTGCTACTTGAATTAGACCTCCAGCATTTACAATGTAATCTGGAGCATATAAAATTCCTTTTTGTTTCAGTACTTCTCCGTGTTTCTCAGTATGAAGCTGATTGTTTGCCGAACCAGTTACTGCTTTTACTTTTAACCGTTCGATCGTTTCATCGTTAATAATTCCACCAAAAGCACATGGAACAAATACATCTGCTTCTGCAGAATACACATCATTTCCACTTACTACACGAGCAATGCTTCCTAATTGTTTTGCACGGTCTTGAATGGCTTTTATGACTTCTTCATTAATATCACTTACGTATAAATCAGCGCCGGATTCAAGCAATTGTTCGGCAACTTTGAACCCTACTTTTCCAAGACCTTGGATAGTGTAGGTCTTTCCGGAAAGATCATCTGAACCAAAAACGACTTTATTCGTTGCTTTGATACCGTAAATGACTCCAAGCGCAGTCGGAATGGATGAATCACCGCCGCCTCCGTATGCTTCAGGAATTCCTACGATGCAATTTGTCTCTTTTGAGGCATGGATAAAGTCATCCATTGAAGTACCCATATCTGTTCCGGTGTAAAAACGTCCGTTTAAAGAATCAACAAACTGGCCGAAAGCTCTAAACATAGCCGGTGTTTTATCCGTTGCAGGATCACCGAAGATTACCGCTTTTCCTCCACCGAAATCGACATCGGCAGCAGCGCATTTATATGTCATCCCTTTAGATAAACGCAGTACATCTTCCAAGGCCTCATCCATTGTACGATATGGGCGCATTCGGCAGCCCCCCAATGCAGGTCCGAGTGTTGTATTATGGATGGCGATAATCGCTTTCAATCCTGTTGTCGGGTCGTTACAAAAAACAATTTGCTCATGCTCATGCATTTTTTCAATAACTGATTCAGTTTTTTGTACAGAATGTTCTAACACGTTCATTTAAATTACCTCCATTAGCACTGTGATTATAGTAGAAAATCATTTAAAAAAAAGAGAAAAAACAACGTCTTTTCCTGTGTTAATGATGAAGAACCTTCATTTTCGACGACTTGCTTGACTCTTCTTCTCGAATGACCATCTCTAGCTGCCTGCTTTTCGCTTTGGCAGCGATTACATTTAATTAAATAGATGCTTAGCAGTGGATATCGTTTATCTTTTTATTTGTTTAAAAATATGAATGATTACGCTTCCATTTAATAATAATCTATAATATAATTGAAAAACATACCAAAATGTACAAGTTTTGGTGATAATCATTATATTTTGCATAAGTTTTTCAATATTTAACTTCATTTTTAAAAAGGGGAATACTTCTATGGACCAATTAGATATTCGTCTGCTTGAACTTCTTCAAATGGACGGACGGATTACTTTAAGTGAATTATCGAAGAAATTATCCCTTAGTCGTCCAAGCATTACTGAGCGTTTAAAAAGGCTACAAGATAGGGAAATTATTGAAGGATTCAGTGCCCGGGTATCTCTCGAAGCCATTGGACGTGATGTAATCGTTTATATTCAGGTAAGTGAACTCAAGTTATTATCTTATACAGAATTTGAGAAGCGGATTATCGATGACCCTGACATCATTGAATGTCATCGATTAACTGGCTCAGTTAGCTATTTACTTAAGGCTGCCGTTACAGGGATGGATCATCTAAGCAAGCTTATTGACCGGCTGGCTCCTTACGGAAATGTAAATACATCAATCGTTTTATCATCACCCGTCTCATTTCGCTGCATCACTCCACATGATGTTAATGAAGAAAAAAAGTAAACCAGGTGCAATGGGTAGAAAAAAGGAAAAACTACTCCACTAAATGTCCAGTTTCATTTCATCCTGGAATCGTTCTTAAAACAACAACAAAAATGAAGGTGCTACCGATTAAGGTAACACCTTCCTTTACTTTATTTTAAACTTAAAGTCTAGTACCTATATATCAATGGTCTTTCGCAGCACTAATCCCATACCCCGTGTTTGATTTATATATAACCTCTGCAAAGCTTTCTGCATTCGATTTTTCCCTAGACAGAACTGTTCCGAAATATGCTCCAAGGAAACCTAGCGGCACCGTGTAAATAGTTGGATTTAGCATCGGGAAAATAGGATCCCCGGTAAAAATGGCAGCTCCCGGCGTTGGACTCCATACATTCGGGCTCAATAACACAAGGACAACCGAGCTGATTAATCCAATCAGCATTCCTGTAATAGCCCCTATTGAATTAAAGCGCTTCCAGTAAATTGTGCATAAGATTACAGGAAGATTTGCACTAGCAGCAATACCAAGAGCCAGTACAGACAAGAAAGCGACATTTAATTTTTGGGCAGACAATGCAAGTAAAATAGAAACAACAGCTACTCCGATAGAAGCCATACGTGCTACAAATACTTGCTGCTTCTCTGTTACTTTTCCGCCTTTAATGATTTCTCCATAAATATCATGAGCAAACGCAGATGCGGATGTGAGCACAAGTCCGGAAACGACGGCAAGAATGGTAGCAAAAGCAACGGCAGAAACAAAAGCAAATAAAAAATCTCCGCCCATCGTTTGCGCCAACAAAGGTGCTGCCATGTTTCCAGCAGGATTCGCAGCAACAATATTTTCAAAGCCTACAAATGCAGCTGCACCAAAGCCTAAAAAGATGGTCATAATAAAAAACGCGCCAATGAACCATGTGGAATAAACGACTGATTTACGTGCCGTCGCTGCATCTTTTACGGTAAAGAAACGGACAAGAAGATGCGGTAAACCTGCTGCCCCTAAGACTAGTGCCATATTAAAGGAAATCATATCCAACCCATCTTTGTATTTGTTTCCTGGATTCAAGAACGCTTCTCCCAATGGCGTTGAGGACTTGACATGCTGAAACATATTCATAACACTGAAGTCAAATTTAGCAAACACAATAAACGTGATAACAAATGATCCGATGAGCAATAAAATAGCTTTTGTAATTTGCACCCAGCTGGTAGCGGTCATTCCGCCAAAAATAACGTAAATCGTCATCAGGATACCGACAAGCAAAACGGATGTCGCATAATCGATTCCAAGCAGTAACTTAATAAGTCCGCCTGCCCCAACAAGCTGAGCAATCATATAAAAGATCGAGATAACCAGCGTGTTAACTGCAGCTACCCCTCGAACTTTTTTGGAATTGAAGCGTGCCGTAATCATGTCGGCCATTGTGTACTTTCCTAGATTTCGAAGTGGCTCAGCAACCAGATAGAGCAAAAATAAAAAGGCAACTAGATTTCCAATACTCATGTAAAATCCATCAAACCCCACTAAAGCGATAGCTCCTGTAATTCCCAAGAACGAAGCGGCAGACATAAAATCCCCGGCTACCGCCAGACCGTTTTGCCATGCCGTCAATCCACCTCCGGCTGTGTAAAAATCGCGGGCATTTTTTGTTCTTTTAGATGAAAGATAGGTGATGACCAATGTTAAAGCGATGATTCCCAGGAATAAGGATAATGCCAATAGACTCATTAATACAATTCCTCCTTATGTTTCGCTACGATAGCTGCCGCTGAATTATCAAATTTTTCAGATTTCTTAATGTAGACAAAACCACATACCCATACGAGTACAAATTGCAGTAATGCATATACCCATGCCCAAGTGATATGACCAATTGCCTGATAATTTAATATTTTCGTATAAGCGGCTAAAATAGGTAAGGCAAAATAGAATAAACAGAAAAAGACGGCCATTGGCAAAATAAATGATTTCTTTTTCTTTACCAGCGTTTGAAAATCACTCGTTTGGATCAGTGATGTGTAAGAAGCCTTTTGTCCTATCTGCGTGTGTAGTTTCTGTTCTTGAAATTGCACTCCCATACATGTTCCCCCTTTTATAACAAATGTAAATAATCTCCACAAACATTCGTTATGTATTTAAATTCCCCAAATCAAAATCTTCTACCAAAGCCCTTAAATTAAATAGTAAATAGCAATTTTTCTATCTATCACACTCCTGAAGATTAAAAAACGCAACGTTTATTTAACAACAAACAAATTATAAACGACGGTTTAATATCTGTTATACTTTACTTGATTAAAATACCATAGGATTGAACATTTGTAAATAAAATTCAGACATTTCTGAACAGAATTAGTTTTTCTCTAGTTTTATATTAAATAACCTTTCATCTGCGAGATTCTTGCTGCCCGTTATTTCAATATCAGATAGGAGGAATTGAGCTATTGTGGCAAGACTTGCACGCCAATAAGCCCAAAGGAAACTTCCTTTGGGCGCTTTAAAGGTATATTTTTTTATTTTAACGAATTATGTCCATAGCTACTCTATTAATTTGCCTGCTGGCTTCTTCCATCATGCCGTCCAACAGCTCTTTCACGCTAGGGATGCCAGAAATCAATCCTGCTACCTGTCCGCTATTAATAAATCCATTTTCTAAGTCTCCTGCTATCGCTCCCGTTACATGCTGTTTTTCGGACGTCATCTCATTATATTGTTCTAAAGTCATCCCTTGCTCTTCTATATTACGCAATTTGTGTGCATATGGGGTTTTTAACATTCTTCTTACACGCCCCACAGAACGCCCTACAATGACTGTGTCGGTGTCACTTGCGTGAACCAAATTTTGTTTATACGTGTTATGAAAAGGAGCCTCTTTTGTAGCAATCAGCCGTGTACCGATTTGGACACCGCTGGCACCTAGCATCAACGCCGCCGCTAGGCCTTTTCCATCTCCTATTCCCCCAGCAGCAAGTACGGGAATGCCCACAGATTGAGCAATTTGCGGAATAAGTGTGAAGGTTGTCAGTTCAAGATTGGAGTTAATTCCAGCTGCTTCAAATCCTTCCGCTACTAAGATATCCGCTCCGGCCGCTTCTGCTTTTTGCGCATGCTTTACAGAAGCGACAACAGCAATGACTTTTACTCCATGATCATGAAGAACCGGAATAACAGGAGCAGGATTCCCAGCAGATAATGATACAACTGGAATCTGATGTTTTATAACTAACTCTACTAGTTCCTTTATATAAGGTGTAACAGTAATCGCAATATTTAAAGCGAATGGCTTATTTGTTCTCTTCTTCGTTTCTAGAATAATGTTTTCTACTTCGTCTGGCGCCATGGTACCGCTTCCAATTGTTCCTAATCCTCCCGCTTCTGAAACAGCCGCCGTAAGAGGCGCATTGCTGATGTTCCCCATGCCCCCTTGAATGATAGGGTATTTAATATGCAATTGTTCCGTTATATATTTCACTTTTACCACTCCCCTTATAAATAATGTTATAATAGAATCAACCTAAACACAATCATATTCATACATAAAGGGCCATAATATGCATTTTTTTCAAAAAAAGAAAGCACCAAAAAAATTCCTAGAGGAACGCTTCCCTCTAGGAGTTTTTTATTTGATCGCTTATTAAATGATGGTCAGAAGCATCATATGATTGATCTTTACGCCTTAAATCATTATCTTCCTGGAAAACCTCTTCAAAGAAGCGGTTAGCCGGCTCAGCTAATAATTTATAATATTGACTAAACAACAACGCCGCATGGTTACCGCTCCAGCGCGCAGGTAAAAGCTCCTTCGGCAAACCTGGATCAGTGAATAAAAATTTCCGATACTCGTGAACAAGATTCGTTCTCTCAACAAAACATTCCGCATCGGTCATCTCGCCTCTTTGCATGATACTTTGATGCACAATGTATTTCCTGCTGTAATCCGAGATAAATTGCTCATACTTTTCTTCAATCTCAGATAAAGGCCAGCTTCTCTCTACAAGCGATTGGCTTTCCTTCGGCCCCTTATATTCTGATAAAAAGAAATCAACGTATGGCCTAATATCATATTTGTCGATTAAGAGCTCAACTTCCTTATCTAAGGCATTGGGAGATATCCAGCAGCCATTGGCAAAACTTCCAAAGCCACTCCAAAGTAATTCTTTTCTGAGTTCATCCCGAATTTGTCTTTTTTCTTCCGGAATGGTATACATAAGGATTCTCCACTTTCCATCCCATTCATGAGGATTCTGCTTGAAAATTCTTCCCGCGGCTTCTTCCATGCGGTTATCACCTCGAGAAGTTAGAAAATAATAACTTTTATTCCCTTTTTTCTCTGACTGAATCCACCCTAGTTTCAACATACGCGAAACAGCGACCCGAACAGCCTGTTCATTATGTCCAAATTCTTTTAATAAGCGTATTAAACTTCCAATCCAAATCTTATTTCCATAATGGCGTAAGTAATCGCCATAAATCGTAAAAATCATGGACTGCGTATTAGCAGTACTCATTTATCTCCCTCTTTCTGTTTGCACCGCCTGGATCTGTTTGATTATTAAAGAAGTGGAGACTAGAGAATCTATTATTGTCCAATGCTGAGTATCGCAACTTTTATTTTCCAGTGAAATTAGCCGTTCTCCGCTCGCTAAAAGCTTGCAAAGCCTCGAATCGATCTTCGGTTGGAATTGTTATTTCATAGGCTTTCGACTCAATTGCCAATCCAGTTTGCAAATCTGCATTCATCCCTTGATTAATTGCATATTTCGCCTGCTTTAAAGCAATTGGACCATTTTTCAGCATTTCTGCTGCAAACTCTTCACAGGACTTCATTAGTTCATCCCGCTTTACAACTCTCGTCAGTATTCCCCATCCATAAGCATCTGAAGCAGAGATTTTTCGCGCGGTAAAAATCAGCTCTTTCGCTTTTGCCTCGCCAATTAACCTCGGTAAACGCTGTGTACCTCCAGCTCCGGGAATGATCGCCCAGCTCGTCTCTGTAAGTCCCAGTTTCGCTTCCTCTACTGCAAATGAAAAATCACAGGCCAACATTAATTCAAACCCGCCGCCAAACGCATACCCATTTACCGCCGCAATCGTTGGCTGTGGAAGAGATGCGATGCTGTTGAATACATCCCGAATTGCTTTTACGTTTCTTCTTACTTGAACATCGGTTAAAGTTTTACGCTCTTTTAAATCAGCACCTGCACTGAAGGCCTTCTCACCTGCTCCAGTGAAAATGACTACTCTCACTTCAGGATCTAGCTCAATAGAATCTACCACTTCTTGTAATTGCTTTAATGTCTCATAATCAAAACAATTTAATACGTCAGGACGATTTATTGTTACATACCCTATACTATCTTCTATTCTATACAAAACATTAGACATTTTCTACACCTCTTTTTATTTGTAAAAAAACCCTTACTTGGCATGTCGTCAAATAAGGGCCCTCCCGTTATTCTGTTACATTCTCTACGATCGCTGCTATTCCTTGCCCAACACCAACACACATCGTCGCAAGGCCGTATTTTTCATCACGTTTCTTCATTTCGTATATAAGGGTTGTTAAGATACGGGCTCCGCTTGCCCCAAGCGGATGGCCAAACGCAATCGCCCCTCCGTTTACATTCACTTTATTTGTATCCAGTTCCAATTGACGGATGCATTCCAAAGATTGAGAAGCAAATGCCTCATTCAATTCAATTAAACCGAGATCCTCTACCGTTAGATTAGAACGCTGCAGCGCTTTTCTTGTAGCAAAAATCGGTCCTAATCCCATGATAGCCGGCTCTAATCCTGCTGTCGCTCCTACTACATACTTCACTAAAGGCTTAAATCCTAATTCCTTCGCCTTATCAGCACTCATGATTAATAACGCTGAAGCTCCGTCATTGACACCTGAAGCATTACCCGCCGTAACCGTTCCTCCTTCAAAGAGAGGCTTTAATTTTCCGAGTTTATCTAACGTTGTATCTGGACGAGGATGCTCATCCGTATCGACGACAATTTCATTTCCTTTTCGATCTTTATAAACGACAGGGACAATCTCTTCTGCAAAACGATTTTCTTCCATCGCTTTTTTCGCTCGCTGCTGACTCTCAATAGCGAACTGATCCTGATCACTCCGCGAAACATGAAAGCGCTGAGCTACATTTTCAGCTGTTTTCGGCATTGTGTCTACGCCGTACATTTCTTCTAACTTTTTGTTTGTGAAGCGCCAGCCAATCGTTGTGTCCTGAAGCTCCATACCACCGCGAGGGAATTCTTTATCAGGCTTTGCCATAACGAAAGGCGCACGTGTCATACTTTCCGTTCCGCCGGCAATGTAAATGTCCCCTTCTCCAATCGCAATCGCTCTCGCTGCATACATGACAGCATCTAATCCAGAACCGCACAAACGGTTCACTGTTGTACCCGCAACGCTAACAGGGAGACCTGCCAGTAAAGCCGACATTCTTGCTACGTTACGATTATCTTCCCCTGCCTGGTTTGCGTTTCCAAAGATTACTTCTTCAATTTCATCAGCTGGAAGAGCTGGATTGCGTTCTACAAGCGCCTTGATGACAACCGCACCTAAGTCATCTGGACGTACACTTTTTAATGCTCCGTTATATCTGCCAATTGGTGTTCGTACAGCATCTACGATTACAACTTCTCTCATTTTTTAACCGCCTCTTTTTCTTTGGTAGTATAATCATATACTCCCTTGCCTGATTTTCGACCTAAACGTCCTGCCTTCACATATTGCTCTAATAACGGAGCCGGACGATATTTTTCACCAAGCTTCTCATGCAAATACTTTAAATTATTTAATCGGGCATCTAACCCTACCAAGTCTACAAGTTCAAAAGGACCCATTGGGTAGTTTAATCCCAGTTTAATGGCTTTATCAATCTCCTCAGGTGTACCCAACCCTTCTTGAAGCATGTAAAAAGCTTCATTACCGACCAAGGCGCTAATGCGGCTTGTGACAAATCCAGGGAACTCATTAATGACAACTGTCTCTTTTCCCATCTTTTCCGCCACTTCTTTAATCACTTGTGCTGTTTCATCACTTGTTTCCAAGCCGCGAATAATTTCTACAAGCGGCATTTTATGAACCGGATTAAAGAAGTGCATCGCTATTGTTTTTTCCGTACGGTTTCCGTATGAAGCAATTTCCGTAGGACTCATTGTTGAAGTGTTCGTCGCAAAGAAACAATGAGCTGGTGCATATTTTTCAATGGTTTCAAATACCGCTTTTTTGATTTCAGCTTTCTCAGGAACCGCCTCAATCACTAAATCCGCTTCACTGGCCGCTTCTTGTAAATTAGTAGCATAGTAAAGATTTTTCTTGGACAATTCTACCGTTTCAGCAGATATTTTCCCGCGGGATAATCCTTTTTCAAAAATGCTGTTCAATTCTTTTTTGGCATTTTCTAATGCCGCTTCATTCACATCCACTAATGTAACCGAGTATCCGCCGACTGCTCCTACATAGGCAATTCCTCTTCCCATTACACCCGAACCTACTACTACAATGTTATTAATCATGGTTGTCCTCCTTATTCAACACACTATTATGCAAATGAGTACGAATAAAACTCATTAGGAGCTTTATCCGTACTCATCATAGAATTACACACCAAATGGATTTAACGGACGGCTGCCATAGTACGAAATAATGCTTTTTGTTTCCGTATATAGATCAAGCGTCTCAATGCATAGCTCACGGCCAAAACCGGATTGTTTATAACCGCCAAATGGTGTTCCAGGCATGGCTGAGAACGGACAGTTCACCATTACGATACCAGCTTGAATTTGATTTGCTACACGAGTAGCACGTGCTCCGTCTTTCGACCAAACAGCTGAACCTAGCCCAAATTCCGTATCATTAGCTAATTTGATGGCTTCTTTTTCATCTTTAAATTTCATGATCACGACAACTGGCCCAAAAATTTCTTCCTTAACTACTTTCATGTCATGATTAACATTCGCAATAACAGTTGGCTCGTACCAGAATCCATTTTCAAAGCCTTCGACTTTTGCCCCTTTACCGCCGGCCAAAATCTCTGCCCCTTCTTCAATGGCAGATTTCACATAACCATCTACTACATCCCATTGGCCTTGATCAATAATCGCACCAACATGTGTTTCTTTGTCAAATGGATTTCCTAATTTCAATTTCTTTGTCTTTTCAACAAATTTACTTACAAATTCGTCATAAATGTCTTCGTGTACGTATAAACGTGAGCGGGCTTCACAAGACTGACCTGTATTGTAGAAAATACCGTATAAAGAACCGTCTACCGCTGCATCGATATCAGCATCGTCAAATACGATATTAGGGGATTTACCGCCTAGCTCTAACGTAACACGCTTTAACGTTTGTGACGCTCTTGCCATGATATCTTTACCGATTGGTGTAGAACCAGTGAAGGCTACTTTATCCACTTGTTGATGCTCCACTAAGTAGTTTCCAACTTCTGCACCTGAACCTGGAACGATATTCACGACTCCTTCAGGTACTCCCGCCTCAAAACAAATTTCTCCAAGAATAATAGCTGTAAGCGGTGTTAAACTAGCCGGCTTTACAACAACTGAACATCCGACAGCGATGGCAGGAGCAATCTTCCATGCAGCCATCATTAATGGGTAATTCCAAGGAATGATCTGCGCGCAAACACCCACAGGTTCTTTTTCAGTATAGTTGTGGAATTGTCCTGGCAGAGGGTTCACTGTACCGCCATGTCCTACGATGGCACCTGCATAAAATTCGAAGTCTTCAATTGCCTGCATCACTTGACCTTGTGCGGCATGCAGGGATTTGCCTGTATCTAAAATCTCTAACTCTACTAATTCATTAAATCTTGAACGCATGATCGAAGCTATTTTATTTAACACACGAGAACGTTTATTAACCGGTGATTTTTTCCATTTCCCAAAATCAAAGGCATTGCGAGCGGCTTGAATGGCTTTTTCTGTATCTTCTTTTGTCGCTTTTGCTACTTCCGCAATGACTTCGCCAGTAGCAGGATTATATGTTTTAAACGTAGCGCCGTTGCTGCTTTCTACCTTTTCGCCATTGATGATTAAATGGTAGAATTCACGTTTCATAGTAGGTTTTTCTGTTTTGATTTCTTGAACTGTTGTCATATTATCCCACTCCTATTATTTTCCTGTAAACACAGGTTTGCGTTTTTCTAAAAATGCGTTAACACCTTCACGAGAATCTTGTGTTAATCCTGCAATACGTTGACCTTCCGCTTCTTTCTCTAAAAAAGAGTCAAAAGAAAGGTTGTTAGCCAAGGTTAAATAACGTTTGATTAAGCCGATTGCTTTCGTTGGCATTTGTGCAAGTTTCACAGCAAACTCCTCGACTTCTTGTTCCCAAGTATCCATCGGAATCACTTTTGTCACTAGCCCGAGGTCAAAAGCCTTCTCAGCACTAACCTTTTCTCCCAAGATAGACAGCTCTGCCGCTTTCGCGCTTCCGATTAATTTAGAAAGGAAATAAATATTACCTGAATCTGGAATTAATCCGACATGGATGAAGGCATTAAGGAAGCTTGCTTTTTCTGAAGCTATTCTAAAATCGCAAGCAAGTGCTAAACTAAATCCAGCCCCTGCTGCTACACCGTTTACGGCAGCAATAATTGGCTTCTCACATTTCACAATTTGTTTCACCATCGGGCCGTAATGATCTCTGAGAACTTGGCCATGGTCCATTTCTTCATTAACTTCTGCTAAGTCTTGTCCGGAGCAAAACGCACGCCCTTCACCAGTTATGACAATACATCGCACGGTTTCATCTAAGGATGCTTCTCTTACCGCCTCTTTTATTTCGCGATTCATTTGAGCGATAAAAGCATTCAGCTTATCCGGTCTATTCAATCGCAGCCAAGCTACGCCATCTTGCACATTGTAGCGAATCGTTTCAAACATATCTCTTCCGCCTCCTTATCTTCCATTGAAGTGCGGTTTTCTTCTTTCTATGAAAGCCTGCATTCCTTCTTTTTGATCTTGTGAAGAGAACAATAAGTAAAAATTCTTTCGTTCATACTGCATCCCTTCGTATAAGGAATGGTCCACCGCTTTATTTACCGAATCTTTAATAAGTCGCAATGATAAAGGAGGTTGTTTTGCTAGCTTATTGGCAAACTTCATTGCTTCTTCCATCAATAGTTCTTCAGCCACAATCCGATTAACGATTCCGTGCTCCTGCGCTTGTTCTACCGAAATTCTATCCCCGGTCAAAAGCCATTCCAGTGCTTTTGTTCTTCCAACAAGCTTCGTTAAACGCTGGGTGCCTCCAGCTCCTGGCATTACACCAATATTGACTTCTGGAAATGAAAATTCAGTACCGCTTGCTGCAATTAACAGGTCGCAGCAAAGCGCTAGCTCAAAACCCCCACCCAACACAAATCCTTTCACCGCGCCAATTATCGGTTTTTTGATAAGACCTAAACGATCCCAATCCGCAAACTGATTTAACAGCTCTAAACGAATTGAATCTTCATTTGCCATTTCATCAATATCAGCACCGGCTGAAAAAGCACGTCCTTTTCCGGTAATTAATATCGTGACCACTTCATCCTGCTGATCAAATGATTCCATCGCTTCGACAATTTCTCTTACCATTCTGCGGTTTAATGCATTGTATTGCTTAGGGCGGTTTAGTTCAATTAATCCTACCCCGTCTATGATGGAAGTTTCGATAAATTGGAAACTAATCATTTCACTTCTTCACCTATCATTAATGTTACAAGTTCTCCAGCAAAGCCCATTAAATCTTTCCCAGAAGCCTTGCCCTCTACAGAACGCATGCCTTGCTTAAGGGCTTCATAATCGTCGTAGTACATTTCACACATTAAGTAATACTCTCCTTCTCCCCCCATAGGAGAGCCGGTGATTTTGGTTACATCCATTTTACGAAGGCCGGGAATCTTCTCTGTAATAGGACCGTGAACATTAAAGTAATGCTTGTCAAATGCTTCTTTGTTTTCAGGATGTTTATATAATGCAATCATTTTCACCATGGTTGTATCCTCGCTTTACATTAAATTTGAAATCGGCTTCATTGCCTCAAATGGGTTTTTGCAGCTTTTGCAATACAAAATGCTTCTACATGCGGTTGGGCCAAAGATATTTTCCAATGTTACATAAGTAGATCCACAGTACGGACAGTCTACATGCCAGGAGCCGTCTTCCTCCATCTGTTTTGGAGGAGGGGCTATTCCGAACGCCTTTAGCCCCTGTTGTCCTTTTTCCGTGATACGGTCTGATGTCCATGGCGGGGATTGAACAAACTCCACCGAAACTTCTTCAACAGCCGGAAGCCCTTTCACCGCAGAAACAATATTGTTTTTAATAAACTCTAAAGCCGGGCAGCCTAAAAAGGTCGGCAATATTTTAATCGATATATCACTGTTTCGGATGGAAACTTCTTCCACCATTCCTAAATCAATTATACTTACTGTATCAATCTCGGGATCTTTTACATTTTCCAATATGCTTAACACGTCTTCCTGTGTTATCTGCAAGGGTGCTATCATTATTTACACCTCTTTTCTGATTGATTACCAAGGCGCAACAGGATCGAGGTTGTATACTTCACCTAGTGTTGTTAACGCATCCTCTAATTCTTTTGTGTGTTCTCCGTTGCGTCCATTTTGGCTTTGAGGATTTACTTTTCTAGGAATTTCTAAATCTAGCGATTCAATTATATTAGCAAGAGCAACAGTCCATTTTTCTTTTAAAACGCTTTCTTCTTCAATTAAGCCAAACTGCTCTATTTGTTCAGCATGACTTCCTAATGAAAATACATCATCAAAGTCACTCATAACTTTGTCCATTGCCTGGATCATTCGCTCTTTCGCTTCTTCTGTTGTACTTAAAAGCTGAACAAACCAAGTTTTCCAATGAAGCAAGTGATAGTAAAGTTCCATATTTACTTTCACGGCTACTTCTGCCAGCGGACCGTATGTGCTTTGTTTCAGCGAGTCTATTTTCACTTTCTTCGCTAGTGTGTAGAAACAGTTTCTTACTACTGCGTAAGCCCAATCATATTGTGGATCTTCCATATAATGACCCGGGCCGTTTAAGCGTTCTACTAAAATACTATTCTTTCTTTCAAGTGCAGGACGGGCATGCGCTAAATCATCTGCTTTCCCTAATCCTAATTCTTCCAACAGAGTATAGAACATTGCCGCATGCCCCATGCTGTCTTGGCTGATGGAGGAAGATGCCACATCCTCTTCAATATGCGGAGCTAATCCAAGCCATTCAGAACCACGGTAAGCAAAAAAGAAATCATCATCTGCCAGCTGAAATAATAATTCTACCAATGCCTCTTTATATTCTGGGCTTAATGTTTTTGCTGCTTCACTCATTTGCCTTTTCCCCCTGCCCACGACAAGATCTCTTTTTCATCAAGCATTTGCTGTTCGTAATGACGCCATTTTTTCTTTAAATATCCGTATCCTTTAGTTGTACGGTAATCTTTATTATCTAAACGAGTTAATATTTGCTTTTCTTCAGGCGCTAACGCTCGAATGTCTGATCTATTAACCACCCAGATGTCAGCAACCGGTTCACGGCGCATAAAATTTTCTTGAGCCATAATCAAAGCCATTTCTGCGTTTGGAGCGAGCAAGCTGAATTGATGCTGGAACGCAGAGCTAGGTGTACGTTTACTAAACACTTCATACTCTTGATAAAATGTGTTCTTGTTATTTTCCATTTTTCCATCTACTCCCTTCTGCTTCTCAGCGAATCGCTGCACTTAATGCATCTCGTACCCAAGCGTTACTTTCGTAGGATTTTCGGCGAAGGTTCAGGCGAGCTTGAGATCGCGGACCTTGGTTTTTGCTGATTTTCTTTAATTCATCCCAATTAGGCTGTTCATATACCCACTGTTGCTTTTCCTCATCATAATGGAGTGTTGGGTCCGGAATCGTTAAACCTAATGATAAAATTCGCGGAATATATTTCGTAAAAAAGGCTTGACGTAGTTCTTCATTGTTTTTTGTACGAATTTTATATTTAATGGTCACATCTTGTTTCGAGCTGCCCATCGTCGTGCTGCTGGCAGGTCCAAAGAATATGAGCAAAGCCTCCCACCAACGGTTTAGTGCCTCTTGAATCATCGCTTTTTGCTCTTCTGTTCCTTCTGCCAGTGCAATGATGATAGATTCTCCATGCTGAGCATGGAACACTTCTTCTGCACAAATGCGATGAAGTGCTCTTGAATAAGGACCGTAGGAAGCGCCTAGCATATCCGTTTGAGTGATAATTGCCGCTCCGTCTACAAGCCAGCCGATTAATCCTGCATCTCCCCAAGTTGGTGCTGGCATATGAAACACATTGTGAAACTTAAGCTTTCCTTGAAACAAGTCTTCCATTAAGTCGCCTCTTGATTTTCCGTAAGGCTTTAAGAGGTCTTCTGCTACACGCAGCAATAATTGGCCGTGTCCCATTTCATCCTGAACTTTTGCCATAATGCCGAGTTTCCGACGAAGAGAAGGTGCTTTCGGAACCCATTCTTTTTCCGGTAGCGCTCCCATAATTTCGCTCATTCCATGCATAGAAATTAATTTAATAAGTGCGGTTCTATATTCTTCAGGCATCCAATCGTCTACTTCGATCTTCTCCCCCGCTTCAATGCGCTTCATAAATTGTTCTAACTTTTCCGCCTCAGTTAATGTTTCTGTGAGATTAGACATCGTCTATTCCCTCCCTTTCGTATAACACTTCTATAACGATATTATAAATTATGGTTATATTAAAAATCAAACAATTTTTTAAAAAATTTAATATTTTATACAGTAACAGCAACTTTCCGCTCATCCACAATGCGGACTGCTTTGCCTTCAGATCTAGGAATACTTCTTGGAGCAAGCACTTTTACCTTCATGCTCACCAAACAGTTATTCTTCATCGAATGCTGTACTTTTTTCATAACAAGTTGAATACGTTCATGCTTGATGTCGTTATCCACTTGTTGGTAAACCTCTTCAGTAACTTCCACATGTAATTCCACCACATCCAACGTTCCTTCCCGACGGAGGCGGACCTGATAATGCGGTGCGAGATCCTCAATTTGGATTAAAAAATGTTCAATCTCAGACGGAAAGACATTTACTCCACGGATAATGAGCATATCATCGATACGGCCCTTCACACGTGACATTCTTGTGGTTGTTCTGCCGCATTTGCATTTTTCCCTCGTAATAGAAGCGATATCTCCTGTACGATAGCGTATAACTGGAAATGCCTCTTTCGTTAAGCTAGTGAAAACCAATTCGCCTTCTTCACCATCGGTTACAGGTTCAAGAGTATCGGGATTGATGACTTCCACAATAAAATGATCCTCGGCAATATGTAATCCATCTTGCGATTCATGACATTCCATCGCTACTCCCGGTCCCATTACTTCACTCAACCCATAAATATCACAGGCTTTAATCCCAAACTTTTCTTCTAAAACTCTACGCATTTCTTCCGACCATGGCTCTGCCCCAAAGATACCAAATTTTAAAGAGCTGTTTTTTGGATCTTTCCCTAAATATTCCATTTCTTCTGCAACTTTCAGAATATAGGAAGGTGTTCCAGCAATTACAGTTGGCTTAAAGTCTTCAATGACAGTAATTTGGCGGTCTGTATTCCCCCCGGATATCGGAACTGTCGCCATGCCAAGTCTTTCTGCTCCATAATGAATTCCTAATCCACCTGTAAATAATCCATATCCGTACGCGTTTTGAAATACTCCATCTGGTTCTCCACCCGCTATTGCAATGGCGCGGGCAACCATATCTGCCCAATTATCAATATCGTTCTTTGTATAGCCCACTACCGTTGGCTTTCCGCTTGTACCAGAAGAAGCATGAATGCGAATGATGTCTTTCATGTCAGCCGCAAATAAGTTGAAAGGGTAATTGTCACGTAAAGCTTCTTTTTTTGTAAATGGCAGTTTCCTAACGTCTTCTACAGTTTGTATGTCCTCTGCTGTTATATTAAGTTCATTAAACTTTTCTTGATAAAAAGGTACTTTAGCCGTCACTCTTTTTATCGTTTCCTTTAACCGCTTCAACTGTAGCGCTTTCATTTCCTCTTGTGAATACGTTTCAACGTCATGAATAATCATTACTTCATCCCCTTTGTTTGATTCAATCCTTTTAAACGCTTACAAAAAATCTCATTGCAGGAAAAACATGTAACGTTATTTTTGTTATCAGTGTGATTTTTGTTACACTTTATATTTATAAGTTATCACATATAACAAACGTTGTAAATATTTCAAATATTGTAATAGTGAAAATATTTTAAAAAACTTTGATGATTGCCTACCCTTTCTTTTCAAAAGTGATATATTGTAAGCACAAAAGACACAGCATTATGCCGCGTCTTTTTTTGCATTTCCATATTTGTAATTCCCCGGTTCCAATTTGATCTTGACCTGTATCTGTTTTACCGAATGAGCGTTAAATTTTCTGATTGTGTCGATACTCCAATGGTTCAAATAATATTTATACGATTTCTCACTAATGTTCAAGACATCTGTATTCAGCTGGTCACCTTTTTTTACAGTCGATAAAATTTCGTTTTTTATTATTTTATTGATCTCCTTTTCCACTTCTTTTAGTGTTTTATTTTTGCTATTTTGAGTCATAATTCCCTTCCCTTTGACCACAATCTTATATGAAGGGTTCTTTTCTTTTGAAACCAAGATTTTTGTTTTAAGGTTTCTCACTCGTACTGATAGGTTTTCGTTCCCAGGCCGGATAAAGACATCTTGGTTTTGTCCTGTGAGCCAACGGAGTCCACTAAACTCTTTTTTGCTCAACCAACCTTTAAAGTGCTGCTTGGAAAACACATATTCTCCATTGATATGGGCGATTGATTTTTTCTCTCCTTCCGTAAAATGGTTATTATCGATGTTTAACGACGGGATTAAAGTCGTTCCAACCGATCTGTAATAACGGGAAGTAAATTGATGGTATTTAATGATCGGGAGTGAATAATCATAATGGATGACCTCTTCTGGTCTATGGATGACCGTATACAATTGTGGATAATTAAAAAAGCTTTGCGTTTCCATTAACGATTTTAGATTCTCTCCTGTACCAAAAATGAAGATGTTGTACCTCAAAAATGGAGACCGACTAATAAGATCCATCACAACCTCTATTTTTTCTTTCAAGATACTGTCGCTAAGTATGATGGTTTTAATATGTCCATAATTTAATGGCAATGCAGTAAGTTGTTCCAATTCGCCAAGTGCTGCCGCGAGACTTTCTCCTTTCGCCTCCCCGATTAAAATAGGCTGTTGTTCTAAAGGACCTCCTTCTTGTTTAGCGATATTCCCAAAATTTAGACCCTGAAAATAGAGTTTAAATGCTCCCTCTTTATAGTCCATTCCCATAGCGGTAATATAAGTCTCGCCTTCGATTTCTTTTGCCCCAAAACAACCTGTCAAAAGAAACATAAGGCTCGTTATGATGATGAAAGAAATCAGGTTCCTCATGGAAAACTACTCCTTCTGTCTGGTAGTGTCCTTTGGTTGAAAAATAGAATTGCGTTTTTTTAATAGCTTATAGGGTAATTTGATAAACATTTTTGGGATGTTAGACATATTTGGAAATGCAAATACGGATACATAGGGCTGCCCGAAACTTTCAAGCGAAATAACAAGGGTGATAATGAAAAAAAAGGAAAGAAAAAATCCATACATCCCGAACATGGATGACAGGGTAAGAACGAAATAGCGAAGAACAAGCAAATTACCCGATAAGTTTTGGTTGATCAATGTATACCCTGAAATGACGGTAATCGAGATCACCACCAGCATGTTTGGAGACGTTAACCCGGCTCGGATTGCCGCATCTCCAATGATCAAGCCGCCTAAAACGGCCACGGTTTGCCCTACAGCTTTTGGCAGCCTGAGCCCAGCTTCTTTAAACAGTTCAAACAAGGTTAGCATGATAAACGCTTCAATAGATCCTGATAAAGGAAGCCCTGTTCTTGACACAGCGATGGTAGCAAGCAGGTTATAAGGAATCTGCTCGGTTTGATGTGTGATTAAGGCAATGTAAAAGCCCGGCAATAAAACGGTCGTGATTATAGCCGATAACCTTAGTAAACGAACGAAACTAGTGTAAAAAAAACTGTTGTGCACATCTTCAGGCGAAATCGCTAATTGGGTAAGAGCTGTCGGACCAATCAAACAACTAGGACTTCCGTCCACCAAAATGGCAAATCTCCCTTGATTCAAGGAGTCCACAATATAATCGGGTCTGCCGGAGTAGTCCATTAAGGGAAAAATGGAAAAGAGGCGGTCATAGAGCATTTCTTCCAATTGGTTGCTGCTGCTTAAGATATCAATCGTATAAGATTTTATTCGACTTTGCACGTCATCCAAAATAGAGGGATTAATGATATCCTCTATATAAAGCAGTGAAATTTTCGTTTTGCTTCTTTCTCCAATCGTATAATCCACGCTTTTTAAGGTAGATGTTTTCAATCGTTGACGGATCAGCGCCATATTATCGGATATATTTTCTACAAAGCCGTCTCTTGGCCCCCGAACCGAAGATTCCAAATTGGTTTCTTCCGGGCTCCTCTTAGGTGCATTAGAGACGGGAATAAAAAATACATCGTTTGTTTCCTCATTCAAAATGACTAATTCTCCAGAAAAAAGCCTTTGCTCTATTTCATACTTGATATTAGCATCATCTGAAAGCTTGGTGACTCCCAATAGAAAGTGTAAGTGTTCAATTCTCAGTGTTCGCTCTTTTTCCATCGCTTCATTGATGTTAGGGAGAATGGTTTCGTTTATTACCTTTGTGTCCACTAAATTTGGGCAATACAAAAAGGCGAGACAATGGGTACTGCTTTGATAGGATTTGGTTTGCACGACAATATCAGAAGAATCTTTAAACCACTCTTTCCATTTGAATACGGTCAGGTTATTTCTTTTCACGGAGATTCCCCCTTAATTCGACTAAGAAAGAACATCAGCCCAAATATAAAAAGCAGAAAGAGCAAGCTTGCAGGAAAATAAACGGAATATAAGATGGAAAAAAAGGAACTGAAATCCCATGGAATTAACACACTGATCATGAGCAGCGTATAAAGCAAGGGAAGAATCCAGCTCTTTTTTTGGTCGCGATTCAATAGTTGGTCTACGATAAACATACTTAAACTGATCCGTATGAATGCTCCAGAGCGCCATTGAAAGATTGACAAAAAATCCACGCGTTCGATATTGATACCAATTGTTAGCATTTTCCATTGTTCATAGGCAGGAACCTTCATCTTTTCTGCCTCCTCCGCACCAAATACAGCGATTCCTCCCATCAAAGGCCCTAACGCTAGGAAGAAGATGACGATGCTAACAATCATCAGCGGCTTGATTTTGATCCGGTCTTTTATAAAGGGTGTGATGAACAGAAAGTAAATGATTTCAAATGAACTGGAGCATGCATACATGATTCCTAAAAAGAAATCTTTATATCCACGCTCAAAAACGGGGAACAGCATGCTGTAATCCTTATATTTTATATTTCCAATTCCCACTAAAAACCCTAACATCACAACAAAAGGCAAAAAGAAAATCGCTAACGAGCCGATGGTTCTAATTCCTTTCAGTGACGCATAATAGCAAAGAGATGCAAAGGTAACGACAGCCAAAAAATCAGGTATGTCAGCCGTGTAATTTAATTTAGCCCAAAAACCTGTATACTTGAACGTGATAAATGCAGTAAGAAAAAAATAAAGACCCAACAAAATACGAATCGAATAGGAAATGAAGGAAGGCAATGAAAATAACAAAGAGAACATATTTTTTTGCTCAAACTTTTTATTGAGATAATAAATCATGACCGTCCAAAGGATTAAAGGAGCAACGCTGCCGATTACAGAGAGCCATGAGTCCCGATTGGATGCGGTTAATATCATAGGAAGCAGCAAGACATGGACGATAAATCCGGTGGACATGATGAGCAGAATATAAATATGTGTAGAATGAATCACCTTTTGGATCAATCCAATCCCCCTCTCTTTTCATTCAGCGGTAAAGTCCGTTCAAACAACGGTTTTCGGTAGTTTGCCCTTTTTGGAAAAAATTATAAAATTTTGTTTGATCCTTCCAACGAAGTGGTTTTATTAAATGCTCACTATACCATTTCCTTCCAAATGAACCGCCCCAGAATTAGTAGACAACATAGGACTTGTTAAACACAAAAAAGGATACTAAATGAACAGTATCCTAGAAATTAAATATTTTATTCCCGGTGGAGTAAAGTTTTAACGCACCGGGAAACTTACCCCAAACTAGAAATCCTTCTATAGCGTTCCTGCAATAGCTGAATAATATACCATTAATCTCTGCTGAAATCGGCCTTTTTTAATGGGACGATTTTTGTTTTGTTGATACTTTTATAGCCTAAATAACCTATTAAGAATAGAGGTAGTCCAATATAAGAAACCAATACACCATACCAGTCAACCTTTGAACCAATAAATGCCCCGTAATTTGTCCCAAGCATGGCGATTAAACATAATACTGTTGCCAAGATCGGACCTAATGGGAACCATTTTGCTTTATAGGGCAGGTCTTTGAAATCTCTTCCTTGTGCAACATATGCTTTACGGAATCGATAATGTGTAACCGAAATACTTAACCAAGAGATATAACCAGCTAAGCCAGCAGCGTTTAATAGCCAAGAATAAACCGTTCCATCACCAAAAAGGGAGGTAAGAAAGCACAGCATGCCAACAAGAGTTGATATGTATAATGCGTTAATCGGAACTCCACCTTTATTTACTTTTTTCAAGAATGACGGGGCTTTTCCTTCTTCCGCCAATACCCAAAGGACGCGCGATGCGGCATATAAAGTGGAATTTCCTGCTGACAGTACGGAAGTAAGAATTACTGCATTCATGGCAGCCGCCGCAAAGGCTAGACCTGCATTTTCAAATACTAACGTAAACGGACTCACTGCAATATTCTCTAAATCAGCGCTTAATAATTGGGGGTCGGTATAGCTGATTAAACATCCAATAATAAAAATTGCTAAAACATAAAACAATAATATTCTCCAGAAGATCTGTTTTACTGCCTTAGGTAAATTTTTCGCAGGATTTTCACTTTCACCTGCTGTAATCCCGACGAGCTCCGTGCCTTGAAAGGCAAATCCCACCACCATAAATACACTAAATATGGATAACAGACCGCCTTTAAATGGACCTTCTCCTTTGGTGAAATTTTCAAATCCGCCACTATGGCCTTTCATAATTCCAAAGATCATTAATAACCCAACAACAATAAATAATAAAATGGTTGCAACTTTAATCAATGAAAACCAAAATTCTGATTCACCATAGCCCTTTACGGATAAAAAGTTCAGACCAAAAATTAGGACAAGGAAAGTTGCGCTCCAAATGATTCCTGGGACATCTGGAAACCAATATTTCATGATCAATGCCGAGGCTGATAATTCCAAAGCAAAAATAATCGCATTATTGTACCAATAGTTCCAGCCAACGGCAAAACCCAATGCAGGGTCGACAAACCTTGAGGTATACGTACTAAAAGAGCCTGAAATCGGAATAAAAGCCGCCATTTCGCCTAAGCTGCCCATGATAAAATAAACCATGATTCCTGCAATGATATAGGCAGCTAAAGCTCCACCTGGCCCAGCATCATGTATCGTGGTTCCACTGGCTAAAAATAACCCTGTTCCAATTGTTCCCCCGATCGCAATCATGGTAAGATGTCGCGTTTTAAGCTTTCTTTCTAAATGTTCGGCAAACTCATGTTCATGTACTGTTTCTTGGGCTTTAAGTGCCGTATTTTGCATATAACACCTCTTTTTATAATAGTAGGTTGGTTAAAGCTCTTCTTCTTTTCTATTAAGTTTAGATGGTGAAATTTACCTTACACTGTCGACTTGCTCAAATAGTTTTGTCAGATTCATTGTTTTCAGACCCTCAGCAGATTTTTCAATATCTTTTGAGAAAATGCGGTCTTTTTTAATAGAAGGAACGAGTTCTCTTCCTTTCTCATAAAGCCGTTTTGTTTGGCTTGCCATTTTTTCAACTCCACGGTATTCGACCGCCTGCATCGCACAAATCAGCTCAATCGCCAGGACTTTTCTTGTATTCTGAATAATTTGATGAGCATGTCTTGAAGCAATGGTTCCCATGCTTACATGATCCTCTTGATTCGCAGAGGAAGGAATCGAATCTACACTGGCTGGATGTGCCAGCGTTTTGTTTTCTGATACAAGAGATGCGGCAACATATTGCATGATCATCGCACCAGATTGTAATCCTGGTTCAGGGCTTAAAAATGGCGGTAAATCATTTAACTGCGGATTGATTAACCGTTCAATTCGTCTTTCAGATATATTGGCCATTTCCGCAACAGCAATTTTCATAAAATCCATGGCAAAAGCAATGGGCTGTCCATGGAAGTTACCACCGGAAATGACCTTTTCACCATCATCAAAAATGAGTGGATTATCTGTTGCTGCATTCATTTCAATTTCTAATTTTTCTTTCACATAATCAAGTGCTTGCCACGTGGCACCATGAACTTGCGGGATACAGCGGAGCGAATACGCATCCTGCACTCGCAATTCCCCTTGTGTCGTCGTCAATAAACTATCACTTAGGTAACCTCGGATTCTAGCTGCGGTATCAATTTGCTGTTGATAACCTCTTGCAATATGAACTTCTTCAGCAAAGGCATCAATAATCCCTTGTAATCCTTCAATCGTCATCGAGGAAATTAACTCACTTTGGTAGGCGAGTTGTTCTGCTTCAAGATAACCGACAACTCCCATTGCAGTCATGGCTTGGGTTCCATTGATAAGTGCAAGTCCTTCTTTTGCCTCAAGTGTGACTGGGAAAATTCCTTCTAGCTGTAAGGCTTCAAGGGAATCCATTCGATTTCCTTTATAAAATACTTCACCTTCCCCGATTAACACTAACGCCAAATGTGAAAGCGGTGCCAAATCTCCGCTTGCTCCAAGGGAACCTTGCTGAGGAATCACAGGGATAATATCCTTGTTTACTAAATCTAGTAATCTTTCAATAACGAGCGGTCTAATTCCAGAATAGCCCTTTAATAGTGCGTTTGCGCGAAGAAGGACCATTGCTTTCGCGACAACCTCTGGGAACGGCTCACCTACGCCGCAAGCATGTGAACGAATTAAATTAAGCTGAAGATCTTGAACATGATCTTTATCAATAAGGACGTCACTGAATTTTCCAAACCCTGTGGTAATCCCATAGACTACTTTTGACTCTGAAACTATTCTTTCTACAGCTTCCCGACTCTTTCTAGCCGCCTCCATACTCATTTCTGAAGCGCTTACCTTCTGATTATCAAATAAAATCTCCTTCATTTGTTTCAATGTTAAATCTTGACCTGTTAATGTGATCATTTCTCCCACTCCTCTATCACTTTAGTATAATAAAGAAAGAGGCTGGATTCCGATTCCTTTTAGAATTGGAGTCCAGCCTCTTTTATTCCCAGTTTTGAATATGTAACCATTTTTATGCGCTGCCTCATACGTTTCCTTCCCTTCTTCATAGTCTATTATTCTATTACCATGTTAATTATAGGTGATGTTTATTCTAATAGTCAACAGGAAAATACCATATTTTACCACGATAATACTTTAGCACAATAGTTAATGAAAGGAACTTTCCACAAAAGATGGGGTCAGTCCCCACGTGAAGTAATGCTTAAACGCACCTGGGAACTGACATAAATTTTGGTTGATGCTTTCTGTGAAGGAGTTATTTTTTTACTTGTCTAAGAATCAATCATTGGAAACAGTTCAGATAACTTTTTTATTCTTCCATCGACATCTTTAAATACAATGTGCTCACGAGTGAATTTACATGGGCTATCAATGCCACAAGCCGCAGCTAAAGCAAACAAACCTTGACGGACATTAATAATATAGTTCATGACTCGCCATTTCTTTTCCTCTGGCACAAGTGCTTCTTGATACTTGGGATCGGTGGTTGTTACGCCCGTAGGACATTTACCAGTATGGCATTGAAGAGCCATAATACAGCCGTTAGCAATCATAAAACCTCGCGCAGAGTTCACGGCATCTGCACCAATTGCAAGGGCAATGGCAATTTTATCAGCTGAAATTAACTTTCCTGAAGCAAATATTTTCAGCTTCTTTCGTACCCCAAACTGATGGGCCTTATCAACAACCGCGATTAAAGCAGGATATAGAGGAAGCCCCATCGTATCTGCCATTGATTTGTAAGTGGCGCCTGTTCCACCCTCACCGCCATCCACCGTAATAAAATCTGGATAAATCTTTAGAAGAATCATGGACTCGAACAATTCATTCAAGCTGGATGGGTGTCCAACGACGATTTTGATTCCGACAGGTTTTCCACCTTCCTCTTGCAGCATTTTGATAAACTCCAATGTTTCAAGGGCATTATGCAAAAATGGAAAGCGATTGGGGGAATTAATGGTCTTTCCCACAGGAACCTTCCGAATAGTTGCTACCTTTGTAGAAACCTTCGACCCCTCCAGATGTCCACCACGGATCTTTGCTCCTTGACCGAATTTAAGCTCAAAGGCTTTGATATTCGGTTCCTTGGCTTTACACTTAAATTCATCCAGCGAAAAATTTCCCTCATCATCGCGAAAACCAAATATACCAGGGCCAATTTGAGCAACCACATCGACCCCACTTTCTAAATGCTCTGGTGCAACTCCGCCTTCTCCCGTATTAATCCATGAACCACCTGCCAAATAGCTGCCATGACCTGTTGAAAGGATATAGTTTTCACCGACGGCTCCATAAGATGTGGCCGAAACACCAAATGGACCGCTAAGTCTCCATGGTAATTTCCGATCACCACCAACGATAATTGTCTCTTCCTCATGGTAAAGCCAACGTGTGGTTTGGTCCTTTTCAAGCTGTTCGTGACGAGTAAACAACCCTTCATGATCAATCTTATATTTCATGGAGTGGACTTTTTCTTGATTGTCGACCCTTAATTCTTCATTTAATAAGGGAAACAAACCATTCGCAATATAATACCCAGGCTTATCAAAGTCACGTTTGGAACCAAAGCTTAAAAGGTCACTTCGATATTTGGCAGAAAAAACAATCCCTAAAAAATCGGTTCGTGAAAATGGTTTGCCGCTATTGTCATCATCAAACCAATATTGCCTGAATTCCGGACCAATCTTTTCTAATATGTAGCGCATCCAACCCAAATAAGGATGTGCTCTGATAATCGAATGCTGTGGTTTCTTTGCTAAAATATGTAACCATAAGAGTAAGCCAATCGGTCCAATAATAAATACAATCAGAAGAAAGATAAAAATAGTCCATACCATCAAACTATCTCTCCTTTTCTAACGAATATTGAGACAAGATCTGCAGTTTAAATATTGCGCGGTTATTTTTTCACTACTATTAACTTATTTATAACTTTCCTTCATGTTGCCTAATTTTTATTTTAAAATGAGATATCCCAATCCTTATCAAGCAGCAATGCAAAAACCCTAGAAACGTTGATATAACGCAGTTTCTAGGGTTTTTTTATTTAGGTAACTTGTCACTGCTTCCATCCAGCAATTTTATTTTCGATAATTCTTAATACTTGACTATAGCTCTGAACTTTGAGTTTTGTAAGCTTCCAGCTCACTAATTTTATATTTAATCCGTTCCAAACAAATCTGAGTGTTTGTTTCTTCGTTATAGGATGCCTCATCTACACTGGATATCGACTCGGTGATGATAAACCCATTGGGCAGCTTGACCGCAACCATTGTGCATCGATCAAAAACCTTATCAATTTTTACCTGAGATTTTTCGATCAAATCATTGATATCCCCTTGTTCGCTTTGATTTATCATTTGTGGCTTTTCTTGTTGTTTCGCGATAAAGGAATACTCTGATGATGGTTCAAATGCCATTTCAAAGGCCTCCACTGTTGTTTCAATAACCACATCATTTTTGATATTCCTAAGCTTTACTTTCCCATTCGTTGTGATTTCCAACAATTCCATTGCATTATCAGGTGACCCTTTCACTTGGTATATCTTCAAGCTCTTTCCCTCCACCATGTTTTTTAATAAACTTCTTTTAAACTAGTCTATTCAACATGTAGAAAAGCTGTGAAACTTAAAAAAAAAGATACTCATGTTATGGCGAATTACCTTCTCTAACATTTGAAATAATAAAAAGTGATTAATAGTTTTTACTATGGAATTTTAGAGAAAAATAAAAAACCTTACCCGATTATTAATCTAGGTAAGGTTACATGGCTGTCTTTTTAATACCCCTCTAAAAAAGCAAGGCTAGTTTTCAATCGGGTAATTTCCTCTTTAATCTTTTGAACATTCATCCGTATAACCTCCTAAGGAAAGTTACTGATATATGCTGCCCCCAGATTCCTTAAACTCTTTAGCTTTTTCCTTCATACCTGTTTCTATAGCTTCGTTCGTATCAAGTTTATTTTCTTTCGCATAATTACGAATATCTTGAGAGATTCTCATGCTACAAAATTTTGGTCCACACATTGAACAGAAATGAGCTGTTTTTGCACCTTCCGCAGGTAAAGTTTCATCATGATATTCTATCGCTCGTTCAGGATCTAAAGATAAATTAAACTGATCTCTCCAACGGAATTCAAAACGAGCTTTTGATAAGGCATCATCTCTTTTTTGTGCTCCTGGATGCCCTTTTGCCAAATCAGCAGCATGGGCGGCAATTTTATAAGTAATAACCCCTACACGAACATCCTCTCTATTCGGTAAACCTAAATGTTCTTTAGGCGTTACATAACAAAGCATAGCTGTACCATACCAACCAATCATTGCAGCTCCAATAGCAGATGTAATGTGATCATAACCAGGAGCAATATCAGTCGTAAGAGGTCCAAGTGTGTAGAATGGCGCTTCCTGACACACTTCTAGTTGTTTATCCATATTTTCTTTAATTAGGTGCATCGGTACGTGCCCTGGTCCTTCAATCATCACCTGTACATCATGCTCCCAAGCAATTTTTGTTAGCTCTCCAAGAGTCTCTAATTCTGCAAACTGTGCTTCATCATTCGCATCTGCAATAGACCCAGGACGTAAACCATCCCCTAAAGAGAATGCAACATCATAAGATTTCATTATTTCGCAGATTTCTTCAAAGTGAGTATATAAAAAGCTTTCTTTATGGTGGTGTAAACACCATTGTGCCATGATTGAACCACCGCGGGATACAATACCTGTTAACCGTTTTGCCGTTAGTGGAACATATCGTAAAAGAACACCAGCATGAATGGTGAAGTAATCAACACCTTGCTCCGCTTGTTCAATCAAGGTATCACGGTAAACCTCCCATGTAAGATCTTCAGCAACACCATTTACTTTTTCAAGTGCTTGATAAATGGGGACGGTGCCGACAGGAACGGCTGAGTTTCGAATAATCCATTCTCTTGTTTTATGAATGTTTTTACCTGTTGATAGGTCCATAATATTATCAGCACCCCAGCGTGTCGCCCATGTCATTTTTTCAACCTCTTGTTCGATGGATGATGAAACAGCAGAGTTACCGATATTCGCGTTAATTTTAACATGAAAATTACGTCCTATTATCATAGGTTCTGACTCTGGATGATTGATATTAGAAGGAATAATCGCTCGACCCTTTGCAACTTCATCACGCACAAATTCAGGTTTCATATTTTCCCTTATTGCGATGAATTCCATTTCAGGAGTAATAATTCCCTTTTTTGCATAGTGAAGCTGTGTAACATTTTTTCCTTTTTTTGCTCGTAATGGTTTGCGCTTCAAACCCGGAAACACGTTATGATTGGCACGAGGATCTTTTTCATCCTTATACCCATTATCTACAGGCTTAATTTCTCGACCTTCATATTCTTCAACATCTGCTCGTTCATGGATCCATGTGCTTCGAATGGCAGGAAGGCCTTTTGAAATATCAACAGAATAATTCTGATCCGTATAAGGACCGCTTGTATCATACACGCGAATAGGAAGGTTTTCCTCTTCACCAAACGTTCCCGTAGTAGGGCTTAACTCAATTTCACGCATTGGTACTTTAATGTCGGATCTCGAGCCTGTTACATATACTTTTTTACTTCCTGGAAAACTAGACATGATGGAAATATTTTGTTCGTTTAATGCAGTCGTTGACATAATAAATCTCTCCTTTTTTTTTTGAATATAAAGGACGAGATACAGAACATAACAAGTAAATAAGCGTATAAAAGTACATCAAAAAGCCGGGACCATAAATGGTTGGACCCGGCTAAAATGTATGCAGAAGTATAGTTGCATTGAAGATTGTCTATTCTAACTTCCCCACGCTGGTATGATCCAGATCAGGTCCCAAGAGTCAAGAAACTTCAGCGTGTTTCTTTCTCAGCCCAACTTATTGGACACCCCTAGTTATTTATATTCAATTAAGCTACATTATATATGAGTATCGGCTAAAATGAAATACATAATATTAATTATAGTAATATAGTCGTGTTTCGATATTATGTTTAGGATGAACCATAATTTACCTTTAAAATACTAATCAAAAAGAGATGTACCAAGGCGAACAATCCAGGATGGGTTTTCTTCTATTTTGTCTTCTTCCTTTAAACCCTTAAGTATGGCAACCCATTTGCCTCCTTTTTGACCAGTTTCTACCTTTTGTTTCTGAATCTTTCCTTTTTTTTGTACATATACATAGGTGGATTTTCCAAAGCCCATGATGCTCGTTTCAGGAACTGCTAGCAACTGCTTTGACTGCACTACTACGTCTAGCATGGTATTGTAGCCAGGATATAGGCCCTTTTGTGAATCTAGACTTGCTTTAAAGGAATAGTATGGATTAGTTTCTTGTTGTATATCTTTATTCTTATTTGCATTTGTTTTATATGTAGGATAATCACTAACCTCCGAAATTTTTCCTTTCCATTTCTTATTGGCTACTACATTAGAAGTTACTGTAATAGATTGGCCTGATGTAATTTTTGCTTTTTCTGCTTCTGTTAGCTTTCCTTCAATTTGAAACGGATCATTTGAAGCGATTTGCATGATTGCTAGTTGCTGATTTTCTTTTGCTCGAAAACCTTGACCTACATTTTGGTTCAGGTTTGATATTACACCAGCAGTGTAGCTGATGACAGTTAATGTTTCGAGCTCAGATTTTAGCTTTTCAGCCTGCAACGTATATTTTTCTACTTTTAGTTCTGCTGCACGGAGCTCAGCTTTTACTTTATTTAGTTCAGCTTGAATTGACTGGATCGTGATAGCTTTAGTAGCTATGTTAGCTGTATCAACTGCATCAATGGTATTGGTTGTATCAGTTGTATCAGTTGTATCAGTTGTATCAGTTGTATCAGTTGTAGTGGTTGACTCAGCTTCTCGTATATCCTGCTCTAATGAAGTGATTTGCTCTTTCATCTGAGTAACACTTGTTTCTGCTAGGTTTTTATTTACTTCTGCTTGTCCTAGCTCAGCCGCGACTGTTGATCCTTCATAAGAAAAGAGCTTTTGTCCTTTTGTAACAGTTTCCCCTTCTTTCACAAAAATTTCCTGTATAGATCCTTTTGTTACATTTAAATAAATTGTTTCAGCATGACTTTGTACAACACGACCTGACACTGTTTTTGTTTTAGTAAATATTTTTTCTGTTGGTTTTATTAACACTAACGGCTTAGATTTACTTTTTTTAACTTCTATAACAGCTATGCTTAACATAACAGAAATGAATAAAAGAACAAGGACCCCAAGTAAAATCCATTTCTTCTGACGCGAGGTACGTACTTGTTCATTTTCTACACCAATTCCTTTTGCTGTTTCCATAACCCTACCCCTTACGTAATAGATATATAGCGAATATTGCAATAAAGTGTTGAACCCAACTACTAATATCTATTGTCCATTTTTTTAAAGAAAGGTTCAAGGAGTAATTTACTTTTTTTGTCCCGTGAACTTCTCTTGTAATTAATGTACTTGCGATATAATTTAGGTTCTTGTCAGTAATTCCCCCACTAGGCAGAATAATAAAATGGTTTCGTCAATCACTGGAAGATCGTAATAGTTTTTTTACTAGTTTAGTCCATAATATAATTTGATTTTTTCTTAAAGGATAAATCGTATTAAAAAGAGGCCTCCTAAAAAGAAGGCCCTCACTCCTATTAATATAATAAATACTTCTCACGAACCCCGTTAAATTCATCTAAACCCGCCTGCCATGCAGCTTTTATTTCTTCAATAGATTTGCCAGCTTCAATATCAGCACGGATCGAACCATTACCGACAAGGTTATCAAAGAAGGAGATTCCTGCTGCATTCGGTGCTCTAAATTGGAAATCGTTTGGATACATATCATGGATTGTTTTTACGATATACAATCCTGTTTCAAACGGCTTATAGGCATTTCGGTCTGTGACATGAATTTGAATTCCATGGCTTAAAACATTCGCATGCTTCGAGAAGGTCGGTATAAATGAAGCCGCTCGGAATGTGACACCAGGTAATTTGTAAGAGTTTAACTTGGCAGCCAAATTGTCGCTATTAATGAACGGTGCTCCAATCAATTCAAATGGCTTTGTTGTTCCTCTTCCCTCGGAAACATTGGTTCCTTCAATGAGGGCAGCCCCTGGGTAGACAACCGCAGTTTCCTGGGTTGGCATGTTTGGCGATGGAAGGATCCATTCTAATGGTGTCTCATCGTAATATATGTTTCGTTTCCAACCCTCCATTTCCACTACCGTTAAATCGGCTCCAATACCAAATTCGCTATTGAAAAGCTTGGCTAATTCCCCGACTGTCATCCCGTGGCGAACAGGAATCGGATATTCACCGATGAACGAAGAGTACTTATCCTCGAGCACAGGTCCTTCGACTTTTGTCCCGCTGATTGGATTCGGACGGTCAAGAACGATAATTGGAATATTGTTCTCTTTTGCTGCTTCCATCGCTAGTGACATGGTGTAAATATAGGTGTAATAACGTGTCCCCACATCTTGGATATCAAATAACAATACATCGACATTGCTTAGCATTTCAGGTGTTGGCTTTTTTGTCTTCCCATAAAGGCTGTAAACAGGAAGTCCTGTTTTTTCATCCGTATATTGTTCAACATATTGACCAGCTTGTGCACTTCCACGGACACCATGCTCAGGACCATAAAGAGCAGTTAAATTTACATTGTTGTTATTGTATAGTAAATCTACGATACTAGTAACGCTTTGATCAACCGCCGTCGGATTGGTTATTAAGCCGACGCGCTTATCCTTTATCAAATCAATCTTATCCTGCAACAAAACCTCTACGCCCAAACGGAATTTTTCATTCTTCTTCTCTTTTGCGTTCTTTGCAACAGCTGCTGAAACGGTCGAAAGTAGTAGAACGAGAGCCAATAAACCTATAAGCCCCTTTTTCAAAAGTACCCCTCCTCTTTTGATCTATCAAAGTTTAAGGAATATAGCCCTACCCCTATTTGAAGCAGTCACAACTAAATTCCCCTCTATCTCTCCCCTACTTAGTATCCTAACCCGTGATCAAATCCATATAAAACACTGCCATCATGGTTGTAAATCGTAACTGGCAGCTTTCCTGTCGGATTATTTTTACCAAAAATTGTACTTGCTGTTGCTTCAAAGCTCGTTGGTCTAAAGCCAAATTGAACAAGATAGGCATCTACATTCGTATAGGACATAACGTCATATGGATTTCTAGCCCCAACAGCAATGACAGGTACACCAGTCTCGATGAGTTGTCTTATCATCACCATTTGACTAGCGTCGTTGGCTCTGCCTCCAACACTTGAGGTGTAGGTTCCAGCAATGATGTATTTTGCATCCTTCACTTGTGCTAATTGTGTAGCATCAAGTGATTCTGAAGCATTGATATAAATTGCGCCAGGATGGTATTTTTGGACCTCAGCTGCAAGGAGATTCATAGAGAAAGTCGCCCCACCAACCACAACAATCCTATCTTCAGGAGAAACATTAAGTGGAAGTATATCATTATTTTTTACAAGCGTAATTGATTTTTCTGCTGCTTCTTTTTCAACTGCTTTATGTTCAGGTGAACCTACTACTTGAATAGCCTTCGCAACCTTTTCATCAAGACTCCTTTCCATTTCCGCCTTAACAATGCTTCTATTTAATTTCAGGGTTAATATCCGCTCTACTGACTGCTCAAGTCTATCTTCTGAGATATCGCCAGCGTTGACTGAATCATAAAGTCCATTTGCCACTGTTTGGATTCCCACTGGCATTAATAGGACATCTGCACCTGCTTTTACAGCACGGATAGCTGCATCAACGGATCCAAAATGATCGGCAATCGCACCCATATTCATCGCATCAGTTACGATAACACCTTTAAAGCCCATTTCTTCGCGCATTAGACCCGTTAATATCTTGTGGGAAAGAGTACCTGGTACAGAGACTTCTGTTCCGTCCTTTTTTGAAATTGCTTTTGTATCATCAATTTTTGGGAACGTTACGTGTGCTGACATAATCGCATCAATACCAGCATCCATTGCCTGCTGGAAAGGATATAATTCTACTTTCTTCAATCGATCAAGATCATGTGGTACCGATGGAAGTCCTACATGTGAATCAACCGCAGTATCTCCATGACCTGGAAAATGCTTAGCAGTGGCCGCAGTGCCCGTTTCATGAAGTCCTTTAATATAAGCATTTCCCAACTTTGAAACTAACTCAGGGTCTTCACCAAAAGAACGAACACCGATAACAGGATTATCAGGATTATTGTTTACATCCAACACTGGTCCAAAATTCATGTTAATCCCAAGTGCGTTTAGCTCTTCACCTATTGTCCTGCCGACTTTTTCAGCTAGCTCTTCAGATTTAGTCGCACCCAATGCCATATTGCCTGGCATATCGGTACCAGTTTGCAGACGTGTAACGATTCCACCTTCCTGGTCAATGGAAATCAACAGTCCATACTTTTCCGCTGCTTCTTGATAAGCATCCACCAGTTTGGTCGTCTGTTCAGCTGTCACCGTATTTTCACGGAATAAAATCACACCACCAAGATGATAATCCTTTACAAGCTTTGCAATTTCGTCGTTCATTACCGTGACATTTTTGCCATTCCAATTTCTAAAGTCAGGCATTAGCATTTGTCCGACTTTTTCTTCCATTGTCATGTGATCGATGGCATTGCCGATAAGGTCATAACGTGCGCCTTTTTCTTTTTCAACAAGGATTTTGTCTTGATTTCCCTTGAATTGAATTGAAATTCTGTCGGTATTGCTGCCATCGCTGACAGAGATAAACGTTGTACCATTGTGACCGGATAAAGTTACTTCTCCAGCTTCAGATATAGAGGCAACATTCTTATTTGAAGACTTCCATTTTAAGTTCTCAGAGACCAGCATAAAGTGGCCATCCTCATAAACATGAAGTGCGTTTAAATCAAGTTTGTTATTCTTTACTTCCCTTGTAACCTGTGGAACATTGAGATCAATCACTAAATCCGCGATTCCTGAAGCTGCTGTTGCTCCTGAAAACGGAATCCCTGTCAACACGAGTGCAAATGCTAGAAACGAGGTCATAAATGTCTTTAAAAATTTTCGCATGTTTCTCCTCCTCAAGTTATTCTTTTTTTAATAGTCCCTTAGCTCCCATTCATTTTTTGCAAAAGAAAGAGTAGCTCCTGAATCAAGTTTTGGATTCTGAATATACCAGCCGCGGGAATTTGTAGAACCATCGGTTTGATATAAAAACCGTAATTTCGTCGAATCACTAGGTATATCCAATTCTTTCTTTTCCCAGCCATTGCTTGTGCCTGTTAACTGAGCAAGCTGGTGCCAACTGCCATCTCTATAAATCTCTACGGATCCGATATCCCATACATTCTCAATCATGTGCCATGTGGAGAACGTGAGTGTGGTATCCTTGGATAATTGAAGATCAGTTTCCATTACTCGGTTTAACTTGTCGCCGTACCCTGCAAACCAAGCATCACTCTTACCAGGAATCGAGACAGGAATCGAATCAGCTACATTTCTAGCAAATAAGCGACGGGTTTGATTCATTGACCCCATATTTCTTGACGGATGGACACGGTTGGTCAGTAAGATCGCTACGGTTTTATTGTTCGGGCTTACTACAATCGAAGTTCCTGTATACCCCGTATGGCCAAAAGAGTAGGTACCTTCTGATAAAGCATCCATATACCAGCCCTGGCCTAGCTCCCAGCCAAGGCCATGGTCATTCCCAGGGAATGCGGCGTTCTGATTTTGCAGCAGCAACTGTACCGTTTCCGGCTTCAGGATTCTTTTGCCACCATACATGCCTTCATTAATAAAAATATGGGCAAGCTTAGCGAGATCATTTGCTGTTGAGAACACACCCGCATGTCCGGCAACCCCATCCAATGACCAAGCATTCTCATCATGAACTTCTCCCCAGACGAGACCACGATCTGGTGTTGACTGGTATTCAGTCGCAGCAATGCGATTTTTCAAAGAAGCCGGCGGATTGTACATCGTATCCTTCATCCCTAAAGGTTCTGTGATGTGCTCCCGGACAAATTCATCCTGGCGCTGGCCGGACAGGTGCTCAACTAACATTCCTAACGTGATCATATTTAAATCACTGTATTCGTAAGTCGTACCGGGTGCATTTTTCAAAGTTTGGTTTAATACCAACTTCAGCCTATCTTCTCTTGAATTCCCTTTTGAATATAGAGGAATCCAGGAGACAAAACCGGATGTGTGGGTTAACAACTGTTGAATCGTTACGTTTTTTTTCCCGTTTGCAGCAAATTCTGGAATATGTTTTGCCACCGGATCATCAAGATTGAATAATCCTTTTTCAAAAAGAATCATCACGGCCGTAGCAGTAAAAATCTTGCTAATAGACGCTAAGTCAAAAATCGTGTCGTTTTCCATTGGAATTGGATTTTCCATTTCGGTAAACTTACCATCGGTGTATTGAGCTGAATAGCCATAAGCGTCATGTTTCACAATTTTCCCAGCTCTCGCTACAAATGTGACAGCGCCTGGCATTAATTTTTGTGAAATTGCTTGGTTCATAATTTGATAGATTTGCTGGAGTGGAGCTTCCACCATTCCGGCTCCTTGTGCAGAGCTTGGGTGAAGTACGCTCGAAACAGGGATGACAGTCGAATTCCATGTAAAGACAGGGTGTGGTTGCTTTGATGGGAATGTGAGTTTCCCTTGCTTTTCAATCGTTGGATCACTAGGAAGGTCATTGTTGGCAAATACTGTTGAGGTGCCTAGTAGCATGGTACAAACTGCTGTAATCATAAATTTTTTTCTTTTCATACGTCCTCCTTTATACAATTGAATGAATTGCAGGCGGGTCTCCTTATGTATACCGAGATAATGGTGACGCTTACAATTTATAGTAAAAGCATATAGGTAATGGTGTACAGTAGTCTATACCACATAAGTCCCGTAACAGACGTTTCTACAGGTCAAAAGGATTACGTAATTGGAATTATTTTTTAAAATTTATTATAAAAATATGAAATTTTATTTCAATTGTTTAATAAATTGGGATATACACAAAAAGAACCCCCGATAATCTATTCGGGGGTCTAGATAGTTTTTTTACACGGCCACATAGTACTTTTTATTCTTTCAATACTAGTAGTGAACAGCACTCCACACGTGTGGAGTCTGGGAACAATTAATTAATTTTATTGATTAATACTTGAATATCCATATATTGTTTGAACAAATGTCATCCTTACATTCCAAACTTTTGGAGCCTTTTATAAAAAGTACTCCGTGGTATTTCTAGTAATTTCGCGGCTGCGGTTACATTACCTTTTGTCTTTATTAATGCATCCACCATTAGGTCCTTTTGTATTTTTTCTCGGGCATTTAACTTCTTTTCCGCATCTCCTTTATTTACTTGAGAATTTGACGAAGAACTGGATGGATGTCTTATTATTAAAGAATCAAAGCTATTAACAAAAATATTCTGACTTGACTGTTCATCAAGTGACATAATGTACAGCCGCTCTAAAACGTTTATTAATTCTCTTATGTTTCCGGCCCATTCATAGTCTTTCAATCTATAAGATAGCTCATCCATATTAGGGATGTTCCATCCATTTCTTTTACAGAAATACCTGATAAGGTGTGGGATATCTTCTTTTCTTTTTCTAAGAGAAGGAACTTCAATTGGAAAAACGTTCAAACGATAATAGAGGTCTTCCCGAAAAATTCCGTCTTCTACAAGTTTCATAATATCACGGTGGGTTGCTGTAATAACACGAACATCCAATGGGATTTCCTTCGTACTCCCAATCGGGGAAACTTTCTTTTCCTGAAGTACACGCAATAAGGCTACTTGCATGGAATGCGGAATTTCACCTATCTCATCAAGAAAGATCGTCCCCTTCTGAGCCTGTTCAAATTTCCCTTTATATCCTTGCCTCCTTGCCCCGGTAAAAGCCCCTTCGACATAGCCAAAAAGCTCACTTTCCATAAGTTCTTTCGGAATCGCTCCGCAGTTTAATGAAATAAATGGGCCATCCTTTCGGGGGCTGTTGTCATGAATTGCCCGAGCAATCAGGTCTTTTCCAGAACCGGTTTCACCTGAAATAAACACGGTGGTATCTGTTGGAGCTACAAGCTTAACATTGGCTAACGTATGTTGAAAAACCTCACTCGTTCCACTCTCTCCTTTAAAGATAAAGGGTTTTGAATGACTTTGTACTTGAATTGATACGTTTTTACGATGTGTTAGCACTTCTGAAATAAAGTAGCAGCTTCCGATGATCCTGTTGTTTTCCTTCGAATGAAAAGGCATTTCAGCATCAATTTGGTATCCGTTATGTAATAGTTCGTACAGGTTCATTCCGATTGATTGAGGGAACCTTTCGCGAAGCGGTTTACTCGCGGAAATGATCATTTGTTTTTGATTACATACCAGAAAGAACTGGTTTTGATAGTTCTCTGCCAGATGGCTTGCTTGCTGGAAAAGTGTTATTTCTTCTAAATAGGCCCGCTTGCTGATTTCTTTTTCAATGCCATAAGAAATCGAAGTGACCATTCCAAGCATAAAGGGGTGAGAATAATTAACTGGGCATGAAACATCAATGACGCCCATTAGATTTCCATTATCGTGAAAAATAGGTGTGGCGGAACAGCTCCATTGATGGGAAGCGACGGAATAATGCTCAGCCCCATTTATAGTTACCGCTTCTTTTGTCTGTAACGCTGTCCCTATTGCATTGGTACCGACCTCAGCCTCAGTCCAGCGCACCCCTTCAACAAAATTGATTTTTCTTGCATCCGATAACGTTTGTTCATTTCCGGTTAATGAAAGAACATATCCATCCGGATCGACCAAAAGTGCCATCATTCCAGAATCTTTTATTGCCTGATCCATCTTTTTTATATAAGGGGAGGCTATTTCGATCAGCAGAGAATTGATTTCTTTTTTGACATCCAATTCTTCTTTTGATAATAAATCAAGACCTTTATTTAAATAAGGGTTTACCCTTTCTTTTTTACAACGGTGCCAGGATTCCGATATTCGTTTGTTTAACCGTGCCGGATCCAGAATTCCTTCTTTTACAAATCGCTTCCAAGCATCAAAATAAAAAGTAGTATTCATAATCCCTCCTGTAATCATAGGAAATATTTTCTACAGAAATTTGTGATAGATTACTTGTTGTAAATCTTGCGAAGAAAAAAGAAGTATTAGAAGAAAAAAGTCAAAACGTGGTGGGTAAACGTACAGTTCTTATTATACAAAACTATGAATACGCTTTCAATCAGACGATTGCATTATATAGAAAATTCAAAAAAGCCACGCGCAATAAACGCATAGCTTGATAATTTATAGAATAATTATAACGAAGGATCGACTAGGATCTTAATTTGGTTCTTGTTTTTAGTTAATGCTTCAAACCCTTCAGAAACGATTTGATCAATAGATATTTTTTTAGTCACTAATTCTGCTGCTTGAATTTGCCCATTGGCGATTAGTTGAATAACTTGTGGAAAAATGTTGCGATAAGCTATTATACTAGTCATTTTTCTCTCAGTTAAAATGAAATTATTTACCGGGATACTGGCTGGCTTTTCCCATATGCTGATATTCACCACATTACCTTCAGATTTTGTCGATTCAATCGCGGTATTAATAGTGGCTTCGATTCCAGCTACCTCAAATGCTACATCTACCCCAAGTCCATTTGTATATTCTTTTATTGCTTCGACGGGATTTACTTCGATAGGGTCAATGACGATGTGGGCTCCAGCTTGTTTAGCAATCTCACGGCGTTCAGCTGAAACCTCTACTGCAATAATTTGACTAGCCCCTGCAGCTTTGGCAGCTTGAATAACTAATAAACCAATGGGTCCTGTACCGATCACGGCGATTGAATCGCCAATCTTCATATCACTTTGGCGAACCGCGTGAACGGCAACAGCTGTTGGTTCAACAAGCGCTGCTTGTTCCCATGACATATGGTCTGGGATTTTATGCACCATCTTTGATGGTACAACGCTATATTCTGTAAAACCGCCCAAGCCTCCGGACAGACCAATAAAACCTAATTGTTCACAAACATTATAGTGACCTTTCTGGCAAGAAGAACATTTCCCGCAGCTGTAAATTGGTTCTACACACACCCGGTCCCCTACTTGAATACCTGTTACAGCTTCCCCAACTGCTGTCACTTCCCCGGCATACTCATGCCCCATAACAATTGGAGCTTTATCCTTAGAAATTGGATGGGGTTCTTTTACTGGAATGAAAATAGGGCCAGCCAAATATTCATGTAAATCTGAACCACAAATTCCACAATAAGATACTTTTATTTTCACCTGATCATTTTCAATAGAAGGTTCAGGAATGTCTTGGACTCTTATATCTTTTTGGTTATACCAAAGAGCAGCTTTCATAAACATTTCTCCTTTTCTTAAACATGAACCGCATGTCCAACGGCACTAAGTAATGCCTCATGGATTGCCTCAGAAAGACTTGGATGGGCAGCAATAAATTGTTCCAAACTATCCGTTGTCAACTCAGCATGAAGCATGACGGTACCTTGCCCAATCAGTTCGGTGGCGTGGGGTCCGACAATCGAAACACCAACAATTTCCCCGTACTCTGGTTCAACCAACACCTTTACCTTTCCAGATAGTTCATTAGAAATTAACGCCTTCCCGTTTGCGGAGAATGGAAACTCCCCAACTCTTATGTCACCATATTGGTCGATGGCCAGCTTTTCCGTTATACCTACACTGGCAATCTCAGGTGAGGTATAAATGCAGCGGGGAACAGCACGATAATTTACCTGTGTATCGACTCCGCATGCGTTTAAAGCGGCAACTGTTCCTTCATGGAATGCCACATGGGCCAATTGAATCCCGCCGATAACGTCTCCACAGGCATAGATATTTGGAATGTTTGTTTGCATTTGCTCATTTACTACAATTCCTTGTCTTGAAAAATCAATGCCGATGTTTTCAAGACCCAAGCTATTTACCCTTGGCTTGCGGCCAATCGAAACGAGGACCAAATCTGGCTCAACCTCATGGAGACCTTTATCGTTTTCTATAAACGCCTTCTTCTGATCCTTGTTTAAATCTTTTAGTCTAGTCGAAGAAAAGATAGTGACACCGTCGGCTTCAAGCTCCTTATGTAAGATCGCAGCTACATCTTTATCTTCTCCCGGCAGCAGCTGATCCGCCATCTCCACAATGGTGACTTTTGTTCCCAATCTGCTATAAATACTAGCAAACTCACAGCCGATTACACCTCCGCCGATAATTAGCAACGAGGAAGGAATGGACTGTAGCGACATCGCCTGACCACTATGAATGATCCAATCTCCGTCAAACGGTGCAAATGGCAGCTGGATCGGTTCAGAGCCAGCTGAGATAATTATTTTGTCTGCAGATATCTCTTCTTGGTTCCCATTATGCTCAATCCGTAAAACCTGGCTCGTTTGGAAAGACGCCGATCCCTTGACTACCTTTACTTTATTTTTCCTCATTAAATATTGAATTCCTTGAACAAGCGTCGTAACAATCTTGTTTTTACGACCCTGGACGGTATTCCAATCAATTTCAATGGTGCCGGTGGGCAGACGAATCCCAAACTCACTCGCATGTTGAAGTTTATTGTACACTCCAGCACTTTCTAAGAGGGCTTTTGTAGGCATGCACCCTTCATTTAAACATGTACCTCCAAGTGGTCCCTGGTCTATTATTGTCACTTTATGACCCTGCTGGGCTGCAGTAATTGCAGCCACGTATCCAGCAGGACCACCACCTATAATTGCGATCAGAGTCATAAGTGTTCCCTTCTTTCTATAAAAGCATAGTTATCGGCTCTTCTAAATGCTGCTTGACCGTTTGTAAAAATGCTGCAGCAGGAGCTCCATCAAGTACACGGTGATCAAATGTCAAACTGAGCGGAAGAATGCTTCTTCTTTCTAAATTTTCACCAATATAGGTTGGGGTATCATAAACAGCACCGACACCCAGAATCCCTGTTTCAGGTGGATTTAAGACTGGTGTGAAATGCTCAACACCATAGGCTCCGAGATTACTAATCGTAAACGTGGAACCTTGCATTTCCTCGTGAGTAAGCTGAGTTTGTCTTGCTTTTTGTGCCAGGGTTTTAATTCTTCGAGATAAATCAATAAGTGAACAACTTTCAGCATTGCGGATGACTGGAACCACTAACCCTTTTTCAAGCGCAACTGCCATGCCAAGATGAACGTTCTTGAACAAATGAATTTTATCGTCCATATACGCACTATTCATTTCTCCGTGCTTCTGCAGTGAGAGCACAACGGCAAGAGCAATAAAATCAGTCACCGTTATTTTTTGATCATAATGATTTTGAACAGTTTGGGCTATTTGCTTTTGTAAAGCCATTAAATCCGTCACATCGGCCTTCATGTTAATCGTTAGTTGTGCAGTTTTTTGCAGGCTGTCAAACATTCGTCCAGCAATCACTTTTCGGATTCCACTGAGAGGGATTTGCTGGGTCTCCTCTATTGGGTTCACCGGAGGTTCGACTGTTTCCTTTTTCTCCTCTGCTTGAGGCGAAGCTGAATTTTTTATGGCTGTCTCTACATCTTCCTTTGTTATTCTTCCTCCAGGTCCCGTTCCTTTGATATTTTCAATAGTAAGGTTGGCTGCTTCCGCGATTTTCCTTGCGACTGGGGAAATTTTCACGCGATTCCGAGCCGCTTTTACTGAAGTGATAGACTCTTGTTTTTCATTTACAGATGTGGCATTTTCCACTTCCGTTTTTTGGGCTTCATCGACTGCCAACGCAGCAGCTACTTCTTCACCCGGGATTCCGATATAACAAATCACAGTCCCAGGAGGAACACCTTCTCCTTCGGGAACAGCAATTTTCAATACTGTTCCCTCCGAAGGAGATTCCACATCAATTTCAATTTTTTCTGAACTGACGCTTGCTATCGATTCACCCTTTTCGACAGGATCTCCGACTCCTTTATTCCATATCGATACAGTGCCTTCTTTCATCGCCATTCCCAATTTCGGCATCACAACTTCTACCGCCATGTTGATCTCTCCTTCCCGCTCTCTGATTTATACTTCTAGGGGTGCACCTACTAGTTCTGTTGCCACTTTAACTACTGTTTCTGCTTTAGGCAGATAAATATCCTCGAGCACCGGTGAGAAAGGTACAGGCGTGTGCGGTGCCGTAATTCGTTTAATTGGGGCATCAAGTGTATCGAACCCTTTATCGGCAACTAGTGCTGCAATATCCGTAGCAATACTGCATCTTGGATTGGCTTCATCAATAACGATTAAACGGTTGGTTTTTGCTACAGACGAAAGAATCGTTTCTTCATCCATCGGTGACAGGCTGCGTGGATCAACGACTTCCACTTCAATTCCCTTCGCTGAAAGTTGCTCAGCAGCTTCCAATGCAGTATGTACCATTTTGCCAACCGCTACAATGGTTACATCTGACCCTTCCCGCTTGATATCTGCTTTACCAATCGGAATCGTATAATAACCTTCTGGAACATCGCCTGTCATATTATAGAGTGTTTTATCCTCAAAAAAGATGACAGGATCGTTATCTTCGATCGCTGCGAGTAACAATCCCTTTGCTTCATAAGGTGTGGAAGGGACAACCACTTTTACACCTGGAATCGCAGTAAACAGAGCATATAAACTTTGGGAGTGCTGGGCAGCCGCTCTAAATCCGGCACCATGCATGGTTCGAATGGTAACTGGAACCTGGGCCTTGCCCCCAAACATATAGCGAAACTTAGCTCCTTGATTTAATACTTCATCTAAACAGCTTCCAATAAAGTCGTTAAACATTAATTCAGCAATTGGCCTTAAACCGGTTGAGGCCGCCGCCATCGCTGCTCCCATATAACCTGCTTCTGTAATTGGGGTATCCAAAATTCTTTCCCGTCCAAACTCCTGAACAAGTCCTTTCGTGACCCCTAGAACTCCTCCCCATGCATCTTCGTCCTGCAAGTGATCCACTTCAGCCCCGCCAGCCACGTCTTCACCTAATAAAATGACATTTTCATCCTTACGCATTGCAAGTTTCATAGCCTCATTAATCGCTGCTGACATACTCAATTTCCTTGCCATAATCGAATTCCTCCTTTTAATTAGTCAATAAATAAAATGACTAAATTCTAAATTTATTAATCGGGGCTGCTCCTATAAGCCGTCCATTTTGAATCACCATTTCAGGGTTCTCCATTTTAATAAGACACATAAACATCGGTTAACAACTCAGAAGGACTTGGGTACGGGCTCTCTTCACTGAACTTCACAGCTTGATTTACCGCTTCTTCAACTGAGTTTTCTAATTTGGTTAATTCATTTTCAGCTAACAGCCCCTGGCTTAGCAAGTGATTTCTAAAAAGTAGAATGGCATCTTTATCCGTTTTATGCTCGACCTTTTCTTGGTCGGTTTTGTATTTTTGGGCATCTCCTTCGAAATGGCCATAATTTCGATATGTCACACATTCAATTAGTGTTGGACCTTCGCCGCGGCGTGCCCTCGCAACAGCTTCTTCTGCTGCTTGGTAGACTGCGAGAACATCTTTTCCATCTACCTTAATACCTGGGATATTATATCCAATCGCCCGATCAACAATGGATTTACAGCTTGACGCATAGGTAAATGGAGTAGCCTCAGCATAGCCGTTATTTTCGGCAACAAAAACGACTGGAAGATTCCAAATAGCAGCAAGATTAATTCCTTCATGGAAAGTCCCGTGGTTTTGGGCGCCATCTCCAAAGAAACAAACGCTTACATCCTCAGTTTTCTTATACTTAGCTGTTAAAGCAGAACCGCATGCGAGAGGAAAGCCACCGCCGACAATTCCATTCGCACCCAGCATCCCTTTATCAAGGTCGGCAATATGCATAGATCCGCCCTTTCCTTTGCATAAACCAGTTACTTTCCCGTAAATTTCCGCCATCATCCCATTTAAATCACAGCCTTTGGCAATACAATGACCGTGTCCGCGATGGGTACTTGTTATACTATCTTTATCAGTTAAATGGGCACAAACACCCACAGCAACGGCTTCTTCTCCTGCGTATAAATGAACAAATCCTGGCAAGATTCCCTGTGCAAATAACTCATGGACACTGTCCTCAAAGTTTCGGATTTCTAGCATTTTTTGATACATCCATTGTGCTTTTTCCTTTGTTAAAGCTACATCTTTACTATCCATCGTTCTCATTTTTTCAGCCTCCCTGGAAAAATTCATTACAACTTTATTAAAGCAAGAACCGTGCCAAAAAACGGAAGCCATATTCTCAATGTCTTAACGAAAATTCAGGTATAAAAAAAGAGACAAAACGAAACAACTGTCTTGTTTTGTCTCTTTTTGATTACTTTCCAGGTGGCTACTAAAATTAATTTTCCATAAAGGTTTTTTAAATTTGTTTCATTTATTTAAATTACCTAATTCGCTTGAAAAGGGCTGCCATATCTGGCCGCCCGCTTAGTTTTCTTCCTCTTTAAAGATAGACTTTATTAAAGTTTGAGGGATATTCAGTGTTTCATCGAAAAAAATGGGAACATCTTCTCCATCTCCCCTCTTTTTGAGGGTAGTTACTTCATTATTTATCTTCTCCATTTTGAAATCCAACTCAGAAGCTGAAAGTGCTGCTTCTTTTAAATCATTTTTTATCCTCTCTGGTATTTCCTTGTCATATTTATAGTATATTTTATGTTCCAGACTTGCCCAAAAATCCATGGCAATTGTACGTATTTGCAGCTCCACGAACACCATTTCTACTTTGTCTGACATAAAAACAGGGATTTTAATAATTAGATGGAGACTTTGATAACCGTTCGGTTTCGGATTCTTTATATAATCCTTCCTTTTAACTAACTCTACATCCTGTTGATTTTCAATGATCTGACTTATTTTATAGACATCCGTGATAAAGGGGCAAACAATCCGAATCCCTGCAATGTCTTTAATATTCTCTTTAATGGATTCCAAAGAAAAACTAAGGTTTTTCGCATGCATCTTCTTTAGAATACTCTCCGGTGATTTTAGCCTCGAATTTGTATGTTCAATTGGGTTATATTCATGAATGTGAATAAATTCTTCTTTTAAAATATTTATTTTTGTATTCATTTCATCCAATCCAAATTTATACATTAATGAAAACCGTATTAATTCGTTCTTCATATTCCTTAACTTAATCATTTGCTGTTGGGCTAACTCTTCCATTAATATAATGTCTCCTTTATACAAAACTGATCAATTAGTAAATAGATATACGGTTCCAATCTCTCTTATCTTAGACCCTTTGTTTTATTTTGCCAAAACGATCCTAAATAATAGCTTTAAATGAATGCCGAATGACATCCCCTCGGCTAATGATCCCAACTAACACTCCGTTTCGTTCTACCGGCAGCTTTTTAATTTGCCTTTTTCCTAAGAGGGCTGCAATATTTTCTATTTCTTCATTCCATGAAACTTTGAGAACTTTTCTTTTAGCAATTTCAAGAACATTCTTTTTTAGCACTCTTTTTACTCTTTCAAAGAATTCCTCATCATCCCCCTGGATCGTAAAGCTATAGGAAAAAGGATCAAAAAATCGATCTTCATGCTTTCCAATATATCGCAGGATATCACCATCACTTACATACCCAACAATTTCGTTTCTGTCATTAACCACAGGAAGTCCGCTGATACCATACGTAATGAATTTCTCGATGACCGATCGCACTGAATCGTTTTCCTTTACTTTATAGACTTGTTGAATCATGATCTCATATGCTTTCATTATTTATTCTCCTATGCAAAGTTTAGTGAATTATTTCACATTAACCCGTAAATAGTTGGCCTTTCATTACCGTGGATTTATTACCTTCATTCCTTTAGAATACCCTATATTAAAAAACTACCGAAAGAGATTAGTTTGAACCGTAGAATTATTACGGCACCTAACTATCAGAATAGACGGCCCCATAATACTTCTTACCATGCAGCCCATATCCAAGAGATTCCTTATGTCGGGAAAATATTGTGTTTTTTTGCCTCATGTAAACCATCTTTAATTTTTACTAGCAAATTCACCAAGAGTTGTTGTTCTTCTTCAGTTGTCTTTGAGAAAATCTTTGTCACATGGTTACTATATAAGGGCGATAATGTGTTCAAAACACTGCATCCTTTTTCAGTTAAATAAATGGCTGTTTTTCTCCGGTCATCGAGAATATCCCTTCTAATAAAACCATCCTTTTCCAGACCATCTAGTAAACCCGTCATCGTGGACCTGGTAACTCCTATTTCATCAGCTAACTCTGAAGGGTTTAGAGGACGTTCATGGTTTAGAACTGATAGTAGAACTTTTAATTTTCCATTAGACAATCCGAAATACGATAACTTGGAAGTCACCTCATATTCCAACTCTCTTGCCACTCCCAATAGTTGAATCAATACTTCAAAGTGACGATCCCCAATAAAAGGGTTCATTGTTAGATTTGGATTGATATTCTTGTTCAATCGATCACCCCTACATAATAGTAAGCCACCTAATTATAAGGTGGCTTATTATTCATTGTCAACGCGTTATTATGGTAGCAACAGGTAAAAAGTGTAGGTTTACTCAGAAAATTCTCATTGAAGATAAGTATACATCTACCGCTTTTTATCTTTGCTTAATCAAAATGGTAGATTTTCTGCAATTTTTTGCCGGCCATATTTACTAACCAATACATCACGACGGAAAGAATAGCCAGGATGGTGATACTGGTCATCACTAGATTCATTTGGAATACTTGACCTCCGTAAGTAATGAGGAAGCCTAAGCCTGCTTTGGAGGAAAGGAATTCACCCATAATTACACCTACAAGAGTTAGCCCGACATTCACTTTCATCGTCGCCACAAAATTGGGGATGCTGGCTGGAAGAACGACCATCTTCAGCATTTGCCAGCGCGTAGCACCGAATGACTCCATCAGCTTCGTTTTGCCTTTCGAGATCTCCTGGAAACCGGAGTGGACCATAATAACGGTAACGATAATGGAGATAGCAATCGCCATTCCATAGATGGATAGCTGGTCCCCGAGCCAGATGTAGAAAATAGGACCAAGCGCCACTTTCGGTAAAGCATTTAGCACGACAATATAAGGCTCGACCACTTCGGAAAGAAAACGGGAACTCCAAAGCAGGATGGCTAGTAGCGTACCTATCACCATAGATACGATGAAACCTAAGATGGTTTCTTTCGTGGTAATCCACGTGTGATGCAAGATTTCGCCTTTGATTAACAATTCATTAAACGAAGCAAAAATTTGGGAAGGTTTACTTGTTAACATAGTATCAATCCAACTCATGTTTGCCGCTAATTCCCAAACTCCTAAAAACACGAAGAGTACTAGCCATTGTGCCAAGCGAATCGATAGGTTGCGATTCCGCTGCTTGCGTAAATAGGATGAATATTGAACGCTGGGCAATTTTTCGTTTGGTGCCCTCTGAATGAAAGGTTCCGCTGCGACATCGCTTGAGGCAGTCATTATTTTAGGATTAGGTACGGACATTTTCTTCCAACTCCCTCCAAATGGTATTAAAGTACGTATGGTATTCCTGGGTCTCCCTCGTATGAAATGGAGAAGGCCTTCCGTGTTCATTTGCAAATTCAATTCGATAGTCGGATTGAATGGTACTTGGTCTTCTGGACATCACGATGACTCGGTCGGCCATCGAGATAGCCTCAGAGATATCATGGGTGACTAAGATAGCCGTTTTCCCTTGCTCGCGCAGGATGGAGGAAATTTCATCCGATAAATTCAAACGAGTTTGATAGTCTAACGCAGAAAATGGTTCGTCCAATAACAGGATCTCCGGCATGACAACTAAGGTTCGTATTAAGGCAACTCGTTGCCGCATTCCCCCAGAAAGCTGTTTTGGACTGTGATGGACAAATTCTCCTAAACCATAACGGTGCAAGAGATCCAAGGCACGTTCCTTCGCTTCTTTTCGATCCATTCCGCGGATTTCAGCCCCAACAAGGACATTGTTCAAAATATCCCTCCATTCAAATAAGTGGTCATGCTGCAACATATACCCGATTCGCTTGGACGGCTCCTTCACTTTTTCACCGAAAAGCCGGACCTCTCCTTCTGTCGGTATAATCATCCCCGAGATGAGGGAAAGCAAAGTGCTTTTCCCACAGCCGCTCGGACCAACAATGCTGATGAACTCTCCCTCCTGGATCGAGAGATTGATATGTTGCAGAGCCTTCGTCTCCTCTTTTGGTGTAAAGTAATGCAAGGATACATCCTGCAATTCGATTTGCGTCATTACTTTCAGCCCCTTCCCCTTAATTTCCTTCTTGTACGGCTTTCTCTGCAAAGGTTGTCTCAACTATATCTCCATGCTTGACCTGTTGATCTGACGGCAGTACCCCGCTTTCAACCAGTGTGTCCTGGAGTTTATCCAATTGTGCCTGGTCCAAAACAGGGTTCTTTGCCCATGAATTTTGCTTGGCATATCGTTCCACTGATTTTTGGATTAACTCTTTGGATGTTCCTTCGAAATATGGCTCAAGTGCGGCAGCTGCTTCCTCAGCAGAATGTTCATTCAGCCATAGGGTAGCCTTGTAAACGGCATTCGACCACTTTTGTAAAGTTTCAGGATTCTTCTTCATAAATTCATTTGTTGCTACATACGATGTTTCCGGATAGGACCCGTATGCTTCCCCCATGGATGCGACTAGTTTAGCCTTGCCTGATTGCTCGAGCATAGAGGCGAGGGGCTCGAATACTTGAATGTATTCCCCTTTACCGCTTTCGAAGGCACCGACCATGGCAGGGGAAGCAATATTGGTGATTAGTTTTGACTTCCCGACTTGATTCTTCTTAAGTACTTGAGACATCACCATTTCCGGCGAACTTCCCGGCCTCCAGCTCACCACAGCTTGGCCATTTAAATCGCTCCATTGAAACGGACTCTTAGGGTTTCGTGCCAATAAGAAGGAACCGTCCGTTGCCGTCAGCTGATAAAACACCTTTAAGGACTGTTTCCCGTGCTGATTAAAGATAAACACAGCCGACTCAGGACCCACCAGCGAAACATCTGCCGTTCCTGACAGTAAGGCTGCCGCCCCTTTGTCTGAGCCTTGGGAAGTTGTCATATCAACTTCTAGACCCTCGTCACGGAAAAACCCTTTCTCTATGGCAATATAATGGGGGGCATAAAAGATGGAACGGATGACCTCTGAAAAACGAACCTGTGTAAGTTTATCCCCATTTTGTTTAGGGACAGTACCCTCTTTTGAGCTTGTGGTTTGTGCGGAATTCCCACAACCAGTTAACATTAACGAGAGTGCGGTAAAACAGGCCATCATGACTCCTGTGATTTTTTTCTTTTTGTTCATCGGTTAATTCCCCCTTAAATTTTGATTGATTTCTTAGAAATCAAATAATTTAATGCCATATCCTTTCCATAATTCTGAATCTCCTGATGTCCTGCGCAAGCAAGTGGCATGGCAGTAACCCGCTCTCGCAGAACATAAATCTCGATTTCAGGCAACAAATATTCCAGGGCATATGCAAGAGGTAGGCCATTTTCTAAGATTTCCACGGAGTGTGGATTTCCGATTATAAAGGTCAGCCCCAGGCGTTTCGCTTCCAAGACCAACGGATGATCTTCTCGTACTCGACTGATGCTTGCGATGATCGTATCGGTTTCCGGATACAGGTCAAGTGCTTGGTGAAGATGTTCGACGGTAAACCCGGTATGTGGGAAAAAGTGAAGGATATGCTTGACAGGAGTGTCCTCCTTTCCATTCAGAATCCCAGCTGGATTGGCTAATGTCGCCTCTTCCAGAAAATCGGTGGAGCGGATTTCTTGTTCGGATTTTAATAAAGTGGAATCAAACTGGCGTCCGATGTATCCATCGAGCCTCCTCAGGATATCTCCTGCTGTTTGGATTCCTTCCAAGGCAATTCCTTTGTGCAAGACATTCCCATGAAGTCCTCCAAAGCTAGTATCCGTTTTGAGCTTCTGATGTCCATGCAGATAGGCTAATCCGGGATGCAGTCCATGAAAGGCTTCATGCAGTTCAATGACGGATAGATTGTAAAGGGGTAAGTACTGGGCAAAGGGAACTCCGCCAGAGTTGGCCGCATCCGCAACCGGATGATGGACCACCAGTAGATCAAGCCCCATCCCGGACGCTAATTCAATTCCACATTCCGTCATGGTCATGGCCACTCCAATTTTTTTTACTGGAGCATTCATATCGCCATAAACAAGTCCTGGGATTTCTACAACGCTTTTTCCTGGAATATTGGACGTCTTCATCAATACAAATGGATTGCTTCCTTTGGCAATTTCATTCCAATCCATTACCATTCGCCCTTTGGTAATGACATTCAAGGCTTGCAACACATCATGGATGATACACTCATTCTGCATATTTATCATTTTCTTCCCTCCTAAAACATTTATAAAAAAATAAAAACCGCTTACCATGAAAACACACCAAAGCAATAAGCTTTAGTTCGTTTCATGATAAGCGGTTTGAAAGCCTCTTAAAAAATGGGCCCTAAACCTGCTCATCGTTCTGATTTATTCGATCGGTTCCTTAAAGATAATAACCGTCAACGCCTGCTCGGTACGTGGATCATAGTCCTTAAAGATAACCTGAATTGGAAGACTTAGAGTTTCTTCGATCTTAGAAGCTAGGATTTCTTTGTAAGCCTCGATGATCGAAGAATCGACGGCTCTTGTCAATAATCGCTGTGTTTCATCCAATACTTTTAAAGCGGGGATCCGTTTATGCTGTGCATAAATAAATACCTTGTCCCCCACTAATTCAATCCGCTGTGATTTGATCCCGATTCCAAACAGCTCTTGATTCACCGTGTTGTAGATTTTGATAATTTCAAGTTTCAGTTGGTTAGCGGAGAGCTGCAGCTTCATCCTTTCACCTCTATTTACGTTTGCTATGTATCATAGTAAGTTTGTACATATCCATAATATACATTGATTAAAAACTATTGTCAATATTCTTAATATTAAAATATTTTTATGTTTTTCTTCCTTATTATTTCCAATTAATAGGACATAGGGGTCAGTACCCTGGTGAAGTAAAGTCCATCCATATAATATCGGGGCTAAAGGAATATTTATTTAAATTAGATCTTTTTCCATTTTAACGTATTTTTCTTCACAACAAAAAAAGCTGACTCTTTAAGACAGCCGTATCATCTAGAAAGGAACCCTCAGATGAACAAGTAATTGATTTCCGTTTCTATCTATATTCAGATTATTATAAAGTCTTAGTATAATTGCCGCGGTAAGCCCCTTAAATCCTCCACCACCGCTTGGTCGGAAAATCTTTTGAAGTAATCACGACCGTTTCCCCTATTTTAGGTGTTGAAATATTGACCTCGTGTTTTAATGCCGCTTCTGTTACTCTTTCCACCGGATCTGTCCACGCATGAAAGGCAAGTGTAAACGCACCCCAATGAACTGGAATTAACAACCGTCCTCCAAGATCCAAATGAGCTTGAACCGTCTCTTCTGGAATCATATGAATACTGGACCATCGCTCGTCGTATTGCCCGCATTCTAACAAAGTTAAATCAAAGGGACCATATTTTTCGCCAATTTCTTTAAAGTGAGGACCATATCCGCTGTCTCCACTGAAATAAATCTTCGTCTCCCGGCCTGCAATGACCCAAGAGCACCACATGGTAGAATCACGGTCAAATAATCCCCTTCCTGAGAAATGTCTTGCCGGTGTACAAGCCAGCGTGAGTCCTTTGAATTCTAACTCATCCCACCAAGCTTTTTCGGTAATTTTTTCTGAAGGAACGCCCCATTTAATCAAATGCTGACGAACACCGAGCGGTACAAAAAACCGCGATGTTTTATCCTTTAATTTACGAATGGATTGGTAATCTAAATGATCATAATGATCGTGGGAAATAATGATTGCATCAAGTGTCGGAAAATCCTCCAGTTGCACAGAAAGATTATTTTTGTATCTCTTGGTACCTGCCCACGACACAGGTGAAGGACGAGGACCGAACATGGGATCAAATAAAAGCCTCTTGCCTTCTATTTCGAGAAAAAAAGCCGAGTGGCCAAACCAAGTGACCCGAGGTGCATCAGAGATTGAAGGGGTCTCTGATGGCAGGAATGTTTCCGCATCGATGACAGCCTTGGGTCTCCGATTCGCAGCTGGTATGACAGAATCTCTCAGCATGCTGATCATCGACTTCCATCCCATTGTCATAGTTGTCGGTAATTGATTTTCGTATTTTTTCATTTATTGGGTTTCTCCTGCTCTAGAGTAGATCTTACATCCATTAATTATATTATATGTGTTTACTTTTTGTATCTAAATTACTCATCGATCATTTAGGATTTAACCAGATTCTAAATTAAAACTTCATGTAAAAAAAATGACAGATGTCATCTATTTCGAGAGATTTCTAATTTGACCAACTCTTAATTAATAATATATCTTAGGACTTAGGAAATCTTAAGATAATAAACTTTTAATGAGGTGCAGCAGTGAAAGAATTACAGAAATTCGCAAAAGGATATCATGAAGAAATGAACTGGGAAATTAATAAAGATAATTATGAGAGAACTCGTGCTTCACTTTTAAATAACTATATGCTGTTAACAACAGAAGTAGCGGAAGTTGCTGAAGAACTTCGAAAAGCTTTTAATTTGACAAATAGTCACATATCAAAAGGCAGGGATGAAAAAGAGGCATTTAATTTAGCTAAAGAATCTATCAAAGAGGATTTAGGTAAAGAATTTGCTGATTGCTTAGCCTATATTATTAAAATGGCAAATTACTTTGAAATTGATTTAGAAGAAAGCTTTTATTCAAAAATGGATGAAGTAAAAAACCGAAAAAATAAAGATGTCGGGTTAGTAAGGTAAGGATGTAGCTTGATTACAAATGTTCACCAATATTGAAAAAAAAATAACCGAAAGAGACTTCTTTCGGTTAAATATAGGTTCATCTTCAGTTCACTTAGTAGAATGAGCGTAATTTCATCATTTGAAGGGAACTATAGAGACCCAAACAAATGGATTACTTCCAACTCCAATTCCCGTATCAGTGTAAATTCTTCTTTTCTAGGTGCTAATTCTTTTACAATACTTGCATAATACCAATGCTGATCTTTCATGCCATGGTTAAAACGCTCCCATACCATCTCGCCAATCATTTTACGGTCTTCCTTGATGGATTGTAGATTATGCAATTTATCCGCAGTAATGACTTGTATTTCTTCTATAGATAGATTTTTTAACATATCAATGGTATGTTGTTTTCTTACACGCCAAGGGAGGGTTTTATCAGGTTCCGAAGCTGCTCTGACCAAATTCGCAATATGCTCACCAAATTGCTCTACTAATGTTTCATAATTTGTATCGGTATCTTCAAGGGTATCATGAAGAATACCTGCAGCAATGACCGAATCCGAACAGTTCTCCTTTTGTAAAAATCCCCACGGCAAAAGGATGAGAGACATATGGGATATCTGTTGCTTTTCTCGTCTGATTTCGATGGGCTACTGCTGCAAAATTTATTGCTTTTTGAATGATGTTCATCTTTATTTCCCCCCAGTATAACGGATTTGATGATATTAAAGTTTATTTTATACTGATTCCTCATCAGCATCAGCCCTTACAGCTCTTTGAATTCTGTTAGATTAATTCCACTCACCATTTCTGAGTAAGAATTTATAGGGCAATATATTCCCTACAATATTCAATTTTGTCTAGTCATTGCTATATGCTGGTTTAGTTATAGAAAATTACTTGGAACTGCTGCACTTCTTCCAATATCTGTAGTTATAATATTAGGATGTCCCCTTACCGGTAAAAACCTCATAGTAACGTTGAAATTGTTTGGTAATAGATGATTGCCATCAAGTACCGTTCTAAAGGGGGTCAGGCACTAGTTTTTAAAAGATTCTTAAAAAATTGCCTCCTATTATTTTTTGCAGCTCTTCTTCCTTGTAGCCCCTATTAATCAAGCCTTCTATTAATTTCGGTAAGCGTTGATGGCCGTCTATTACGTCAAAGGGTTTTCGCGGCATACTGGCTAAATCGTCTGCGTCCATATATTTGAAGAAATCATCGCACAAATCGAGCCCGATCCCAACATGATCAATCCCGATTAACTGCACTATATGGTCAATGTGCTTAATAAATTGTTCCAACGTACTATTTTCGTCTTCCACTGCAACAATGATGCTTACCGCATTGACTCCAATCACACCGCCTTTTGATGCAATAGCTTTCATCTGCTCATCGGTTAAATTACGCATCGTATTCGAAAGAACCCGTGAGTTCGAGTGTGATGCAATGATCGGCTTTTTTGACATTTCGATCACATCCCAAAATCCTTCATCATTCAAATGGGAAACATCAATCGTCATTCCAAGCTTTTCGGCCTCTTCAATTACCTTCACTCCAAAGTGGGTTATTCCACCCTTTGTCCCTTCGTCTATCGGACTGAAATGGCTACCATCTCCCACCGCGTTTCTTCTGCTCCAAACCAAGCCAAGGTTTCGGACACCCAATTCATAGAATACTCTTAATAATCTTAAATCAGTTCCAATTGGTTCCGCTCCTTCAAGGGATAATAAGAAACCAATTTTCCCTGATTGCTGTGCCAGAATCATATCGTCTCTATTTTTGCAAATCATCATTTTATCCGGGGACTCCTGTACTTCTTCGTACAATGCACTCACCTGATTGAGCGCTTTTCGCAGACCCATCTCGGGTAAAAATCCGCTGTCGATAAAAATGGCCGCGATAATGATATTGACCCCGCCTTGATTAAAACGCGGCCAGTAATCTGTTTCAATCACCTTCCTTCTGCCTTTTTCCCTTTGGATAGCCACATCCATTAAAAGATCAAAGTGGGCATCAATAATCAATGTTTTATTTTTGATTTCCTCTATGTATGTTTCTATACTCATATTCTCTTCCTCCAATATTTGATAATCATCAGTATTAGAAAAAGCTCTAGATTGGACTAGAGCCTTTTTATATTATCGATAGCTGTCTAGCTCCAGCGCCCAGCCCCTCGAAGTCAAATACCCTCCGCCCAAAAAGTCAAAGAGCGACTTGACTTTCCTGGTAGAGATGATTTGTCGGGGCTTAACAGGGCGCTTGCGCTTTTCTTATCCAGTTTGTACTATACCAGTTCATTCATTTCAACTTGTGCTAAATCACCTGCTGCTTTAACACGGATACGGGTCGCGTTTCCTGGCATGTATGCAAGCGGAACATCCTCTATATCGACAATGACCAGGCTATCGGGATCTGCACCAGCATTAATCGCTTCTGACATCGCTTTTTCCTTGGCATGCTCCAGCGCCTTTTCCCGGCTGATTTCTGCTAGGGCATAAACCTTTTCAATTTGTCCGCTAACCTGGGCGATCGCCGCCCCGATGGCATTTGCCACTCCTGAATGGTGAGGGCGAATTACCTCTGAAGCTCCTTTTAATTCTTCTGGCAGTAAAATGCTGCCGCCGCCAACGAGGATGACCGGTACAGGTGTTGAGCTGGTTTTCATTTTATCAATTGCTTCTTCGACGAGCTCTACCATTTTATCATAGACTCGATTTAATAATTCCTTATCAAGATGGGCCACTTTTGAAGGATCACCAAGATCGACTTTTCCAAGGGCTACTGCAACATCCGTTGTAGTTAGTGTGTCTCCTCCAAAAATCAGGCTTTTTTCTGGCAGGCGGTACCCGACACTGTCTGGTCCAACCGTGAATTCGCCATTGTCCTGGATGCGAATGATTGTCCCTCCCCCAAGGCCGATGGAAATAAGGTCAGGCATCCGGAAGTTGGTCCGCGCTCCGCCTATCTCTACTGCCAATGAGGATTCCCTTGGGAAAGATTGAACGAGTACGCCAATATCGGAAGTTGTTCCTCCAACGTCCACCACAATCGCATCGGAGAAATCAGTTAAATAAGATGCTCCTCGCAAAGAATTCGTTGGTCCGCAGGCAATCGTGAAGATGGGGTATTTAACCGCATATTCTACCGACATTAATGTTCCATCGTTTTGTCCGAAGAAGACTCTCGCCTCAATCCCTTCGTTTTTCAGTGCATTGATGAATCCGTCCGCTGCAGTTTTAGCGACCTTGACAACAGCAGCATTGAGGATCGTCGCATTTTCTCTTTCCAGCAATCCTACCGAGCCGATCTCTGATGATAAAGAAACAGATACGTCGTCCCCAAGTACTTCTTTCAGTATTTCACTTGCCCTCTGTTCATGTTTTTGCGATACAGGAGAAAAGACTGAAGTGATGGCGATAGAATCCACTTCCCCTTTGATTTCTTCGGCGATTTGATATAAATGCTCTTCATCTAAAGAGACAATCTCCCGCCCATCGAATTCATGCCCTCCTCGAATAAGATATACATACTTTCCAAGTGCCACGCGGAGGTCCTCCGGTACACCAATCAGTGGTTTGACGGCCAATGTAGCCGGGGCACCAATGCGAATCGCTGCAATTTTATTCAATCTTTTCCTCTCAACGATAGCGTTTGTGCAATGGGTGGTCCCTAGCATTGCATATTTGATTTGTTCACGAGGAACATTCGCATCGTTGATTATTTTTTTCATGGCTGTATAAATGCCTGTTGCTACATCTTCAGTGGTCGGTGATTTTGTTTCCGAAATCACCTTATTGTTCTGATCCAATAGGACCGCGTCTGTATGGGTTCCACCTACGTCAATTCCAATACGATATACGCCCATTATTTTGTCACTCCTTTTTTCGCAAGTTCTTCTACAGGAATATAATCAACATCGTAGCCAAAGTATTTAGGACCAACTACTTCAATGCCCTTTTCCGTTCTCCACTTTGGATGGCAAGGCATTCCAATTACGACGCATCTAGCGCCATATCTGATGCCTTCTGTCGTGATCGGAAGGCCAGTTTCCGCGTCAAGCACAGCAATTAAATCCGGTGTGACGCAAAGGAGGCGCTGTTCGGTCTGGGCAAGCAAATGCTCATTTTGGAAACGGACCTCGAGCGTTTCACCCTTATATTCATTGATTCCCTCGAATGTCGCGACTCCTCTTGCAAAACCGGTTTCAGTTTTCCGGTTAATATCACTGACTTTGCCCCGGAACAATTCAAACCCTTCTGCCTTTTTGAGAACTTCTTTGATCGGGTCTGCATTGTTTTGCTTTGCAAGCCTGATGGCTTTGCCGATTTCTTCTTCCAGCTTTAAGATATTGCTAATTCCGCTTTCCTTTACAATCTTGCCTGTCATCGGATAGATGGCAATCATGGCTGAACCGCCCATTTCAATTGTAGCTGCGCGGGCAATCCTCTCTGTCCAAACATTATTAATCGTTGACAGCAATGAAGTGTTCCCTTTTTCATCAGCAAGGACCATAGGTGTAGCGGCGACTCCATCCAAATAGAAAGTGACCATTTGCAATTCCGGGAACGCTCTGCCCATTCCATCTACATCGACAACAGGTAAACCTAATTTTGCTGCAAGGGCCAATGGAAGCATTGAATTGAGTCCACCCGCCTCAATTGGCATCGTTGCGAAGATCTTTTTTCCTAAATAGGCTTCAAGGTTTTTGAAAGCAGCAGCTGCTTCCTCACCGCTTGGGGCTTTTTCAAGCATGACAGTCGGTGCTCCCATCATCGCAGAAGGCACAACTAAAGCGTCATCTGGCACTTCATCCACATCCAATAAGGTGATCTCCCCGTATTCTTCAATCGCCTGCAATGCCATTAACTTGCCGATGTATGGGTCTCCTCCTCCGCCAGTACCAAGTAAGGCTGCGCCAACCGCAATATCTTCGATTTCCTGTTTGCCCAGTTTTCTCATTATTTAAAAACCTCCAATAATACGTAAGTTTATTATGCAACTTTTCCCTTTAGCTCTTTTTTACCCTGAAATGCTTTCACCGTTAACACACCAAAGTAATAGACGATACCGCTTATTAAAAGTGAATTGATTGATGGGATGCCAACTGTAATAAAATAACCGCCTCCAAAACCTGCCGCCCAAGCCACTAATGTAATTGGATTTATTTTTTCAGGCTCTGCTGGCAAGGTTCCTTTCTCCCTGCTTTCATCAAGTGCTTTACGATACGTTTTTAACACGAAGTAATCAACCACCATGATCCCTGCAATTGGTGGAATCATAATTCCCAGTAAAACAAGAAAGTCGACAAACCGATCAAGAATCCCCATTATGGATAGAACTGTTCCGATTACCCCGATCACAAGTGTCACAATTGCACGATTCACTTTGACCTTAAATAACGAATCGATGATATTCGTAAAACCTAAAGAAGAAGAGTATAAATTCAAGTTATTGATTTTAACTGTTGAAAAAACAACTACAGCGGCTCCAAGCCAACCGGATGTTTGCAACATGATACTGACAACATCACTCGTTTTTGCAGCATGGGCCATCAACACAGCAACCATGCCGACACCCATCTCACCAACTATGGTACCAATCGTGGTCATCCAAAAAACATCTTTCCCGTTTCGTGCAAACCGACTGAAATCAGGAGTGATGACTGCACCAATCATGAACCCTCCGGCCACCATTGTTGCACCTACTCCAAGTGAAAGCACCTCTCCTGGTGGTGGAGTTCCTATTAAACTCATAACCGAATAATCACTTAGAACTTGATAGATTCCGAATCCTACTACCAATAGAAAGGCAGGAACGGCAATTTTCGCTGTCATGCTTAACAGCTTGAATCCAAAGATAACCAATACCGTTACGCCCATGCCAGTTAACGCAGCGGCAACGGGAAGAATCAATTTACCATCGGTTGCCTGGACTAATCCATTGGCAAAGACTGAATTTTGCACCCCAAACCAGCCTATCGTACAAATGGCAATAACTATGCCGATAATAGTGGAGCCATATCGGCCGAATCCAGTCCACCGCGATAATAAACTCGTAGAAAGACCCTCACGTGCTCCCGCATAACCGATAAGAAAACTGATAACCTGTAAAATAACACTTCCAAAGAACATGGCCCAAAACGCCTGCCAGAAAGTCATACCGTATCCCAATGCAGCACCCAGCAAAAATTGAGACAAGGTGGCAAGAGCTCCTACACGGACAAGCATGATGTCCCACATTGGCAATCGCGCTGATTTCGGAACCCTGGACAGCGAGTAATCGTCTCCTAATTTCTTTGTATCTTCCATAAATTCAACCCCTTTAATTTATTATTTACTCCCCTGACTGTGGTTTCACAAAAAAGGATTTTGCCCTATTCATGGAAAGCCATAATCCCCGCTCAACTTTCGGAACGTTCTGTTAATTCATTTTACAGGAGTGTACTTGTTGTTTATTTTCAATCCCAATTATGCTTTTATTCTCTGTTTTGAGGGTGGTGTCATGTATGTCAGACGGCTTTGTTTTACTCCCATTGTGATCAAGCTTTCCAACAGTCGTGTTGCCGCGAATACTGGGTCAATGACCGGAACATCATACCCGTTTTGTTTTAGGCGTTTCTGAAGTTCTGCTGCAACACCCATGAATCCTGTACAGCCTAATACTAAGGCGTGGGCGCCATCTTGCTCGATTGCTTTGATCATTTCCTCGTACAATTCTCTTTTTAACCGATCCTTATCGTGAACTTCCAATACAGGAATATTTACATATCGGACGGATGCTAAATTACCGTTGACCCCTAATGTTTTGCTAATGTTTTCAATCATAGGGACTACATTCGGCAGCACTGTCACGACAGAAAATGATTTAGCCAATGAGCTTGCGAACAGCATCGAGGATTCACAAGCACCAACAACCGGAATGTCCAGAATTTCTCTTGCCGGCTTTACTCCAGGGTCACCGAAACAGTCACTGATGACACCGTCGTATCCGTCTTCCTCAGCCTCCTTAGCTTTTTCCAGAAAATTAGGTACACACAGTGCTTCATCATATTCGCTTTCAACAGATGCAGGCCCATAATCAAGGCTGGTCACTCCAACTTCAGTTGTTTCAGATGCATAATATTTAACTTCTTCCAGAATTTCCTCATTAAAAATATCTGATGTGATTGGCATGATTACTTTGATTTTCATTTACTTACACTCCTTTTAATTTGTGGAATTTTCCGAATATTTATCCCGCAAAAAAATTAAACGACCCTATCACCTCCTTCAGAAATAAACTCCAATTCTCCTACAGCCTTCAAACGGATTCTCAAAACCTCTCCTTTCATATAATCAAAGGGGAACTCTTCTATAGATACCAGCTCAATGCTCTCTCTTTTTGCTCCTTTCAGAAACAGTTGTTGAACCAGTTGTTCCCTTTCCTCATCGATTATTTCCTGTTTCGTCTTGTCTCTCAGCCAGAACACTTTATCCACCTGGGCACTAAGAGGTGCGAAACAGGCGCCAACTGCATTGCAAATATGAAAGCCAGCGGGATGGAAAACTTTTTGGTATTTTTCAAATAACCTATTCACAAGTAATGAACTTCCTCCGCCAACTAAAACAACCGGAAGGGCTTCATTACTCTGCTTGAGTCTGGATATCTTTTTCTTGATTTCACCCGTCACTGTTTTAATCACTTTTTGACAGTCATCCTCTGACAGTTTATCTAATCCCTTTAATGTTATTTTTTCATCTAAAAAGGAATCTGGATAAATTTTAAGGAAAGAATCGGTTAATGTCCAAGTGTCACCGCCCCATGATATCCCCTGCTGTTCAATATCGCTGGCAATCGTTTCTTTTATTTGAACTGATTCTTCTTCAATTGAAATGAGACTGCCTCCTCCATAAGGAAGGGAATACATTTTTGGAACCCGCATATTTACATCTATATCCAAAATAGATGTCGAACCTATAGAAACTTCCGGCTGCCCGTTCTGGATCTTTCCAATATCAATCGTACTTCCACCAACATCGACGACGATACAGCGGTCCAAGCCGCTCAAGATACTGGCCCCTCTGATACTGTTGGTGACCCCGGACCCAATTGTTAAAATGGGGTAATCAATCGCTTCCTGGATTTCCATAAGTGAGCCATCATTTTGAGTTAACCAACATGGACATTCTAATGATAGTTTCTTAAATAATGTCGATAAATCAATCATTGCCTGGCGGATCACCTTGGATATTATTGCATTTAAAAGTGTGGCATTTTCTCTTTCTATGAATCCGGTACTTCCAATTTCATGAGACATTGTGATAGGTATCTCAGGAAAAGAATCTTTAATGCGGTCGCGAATTTCCCGTTCTTCACTTTCATATAACGGGGAATAGGCTCCCACAATACAGATTGACTCAATACCGTATTTTTTTATATCATGGTACAATTGCTCGATTTCATCTGGATTTGGCGTTGATTGTCCTTTTATTTTGCCAGTGTAATCATAAGAACTTTTAAAGTGATAAACCTTTGAAATATATTTCTTTAAATTTTCGGGCCAAAGTAAAGCTGGTTCAATTAACGAAGGCTTTTTCGTGATACGGATAAGCGCCGTTTTAGAAAGATTGACAGGATGATATAGTGCGTTAAGCACATGAGTTGTACCTAAGAAAATACCTTTTATTTGGTCTGGCGGGATGTTTGCTTCTTTTAACACTTCTTTCGCAGCCAACTCAATTCCAGAAATAATATCATTCGTTGTTAAGTGCTTCGACCAGGAAAGAAGCTTGCCATCATTCCTGACAATCACTGCATCTGTATTTGTTCCTCCCACATCAATTCCCAGTTTCATGATCTAATTCTCCAGGCAGGGGTTTATAGGATATGGTTAAATCAAAGTTTTGTGGACCCACGAGCTCAAGCATTTCTTTTGTTCGAAGAATGGTTGGAGCTGGTAGCGCGAAAATAATAACGGAATGACCCGCCTGGATCTCGGAAACATTGTATGGGAATAAATTTTCCTCATTCAAAACAAGGATGAGATCAGGCGTTGTACAAATATACTGATCCTCTTTTATAGAAATAAACTCATTCTTGAATTCTATTTCAATTCTTTTATTTGAAAAAACGGATAGCCCATCTATTACGAGCTTTCCAATTAATGATCCTTTTTCAAACCACCGATTAACCTCAGAAACCACACCACTGATGATTTCCAGAGGTTTTCCATAAATTGAGTTTTCGAACACCCTGTGCATCTCTTCAATTTTTCGGCTTATTTGTGTATTTTTTTTGACGGCAGTTCCTAACCGATGAATTAAATTTAATGATCCTGGAACCATAGATGTTTTCATTTTTCTTCCAGTAGCAGCGTAACAAAGGAAATGGGCATACCCTCCATTTCTCACAATAAATTCTTTTGCCAATTCTGCTATGTTATCTATATCCTCCAAACCATCAATTAAAGTGCTTTCATCATGTGTTTGCAGGACGAATGGTGATAAAGGAATATCCGAGAGATGAAAGGTTGTCATAGATATCTCAGGAAAAGCCCTTCCCATTCCATCTCCGTCCACAACAGGCAAGTTTTTCATGACCGCAGTTACTAAAGGAGTCAGGGCATTCACGCCGCCAATTTCTATAGGGATAAGTGCATCGACTTTTGTTTGACTGGTCGATTCATAAACATCAAGGACTTGGACTCCCTCTTGGCCGCTGGGGATGTTTTCATCATATAAAATGGTAGAACCCATAATGCCGACCGCAACAATCCATTCTTCCTCTATATCAGTAATGGACTTTACGGTTATTGAGTCCTTATTCGTCATGATCGACATTAATAAACTCTGTATCGTCTTGGTATCACCACCTCCGCCACAAGATAAGATTTTTGCTCCTAATGCCAATAGTGGTATATCCTGCTTTTTAATTTGCCAAGACATAGGTTGTTGCTCCTTTCTTTTTATAATGCAAGAAGTGTGCCAAAAAAAAGAAATCCCCATCAAGCCCGGGGTGGATGGGAATGACAAGATTTAATTTACGTGAATTATGAGAATTTTAAAATAATGAGAAAGCCAAAAATAACCGATAAGAACCGGTAATCATATCTTTTCTCATATTTTCTCAATTTATCTCATATTTTCTCAATTTTCTCAACTAGTGTTGATTATTTAATATTGAATTTGCTAATTCTTCTATATAAAGTAGGCAAGCTGATATTCATGTGTTTCGCAACCTTCTTTTTACTAGGAGTATCCCTGCCATACTGATCCAATAATTCAATGATCAAATCTTTTTCTTCCACATGGGTATTCCTTTTACCTGAAACAGCAAGGCTATCAACCTGTTCAATTTTTGTGCCATTAACATATAAATCGCTTAAATATTTGGGCAGGCTTTCCATGGTTACCAGATCACCAATCTCTAATTGGACAAAATGGTGGACTACATTTTGCAGTTCTCTGATATTCCCTGGCCATTGATAACTAAGGAGGATTTCATATACATCGTTAGAAAGTCTCTTCAGTGAGCGGAATAGCTCCCTGGAGAATTTTTTCAAAAAGTGTTCAACGAGGAGCGGAATATCCTCTCTTCTTTCTCTTAATGGTGGAATCGTAATGGGAATGACATTTAGCCGGTAGTATAAATCCTCTCTGAATTCGCCCTTTGCTACAAGCTCTTCAAGATTGCGATGAGTGGCAGTTATAATTCGGACATCAACGGGAGTGCTTTTCGTATCTCCAACCCGCTCAATTTTCCTCTCCTGGACAACCCTCAGCAGTTTTGCCTGCAAATGGAGCGACAGGTCTCCAATTTCATCAAGAAAGATCGTCCCGCCATTGGCCATTTCGAATCTGCCTGGTTTGTCTCCACTTGAACCAGTAAAAGCTCCTTTAACATGTCCAAAAAGCTCGCTTTCCAACAATGATTCAGGAATGGCAGCACAATTCAATGCAATGAACGAACCATCTCTTCGATTGCTTGCCTGATGGATCGCTTGTGCGAAAACTTCCTTCCCAGTCCCGCTCTCCCCTCTCAGTAAAATGGAGGTATCACTGGGTGCCACTCGTTTGGCAATGTCAACAACCGTTTGAATGGAGTCACTCGTTCCTTTCACATCTTTAAACGTGTAGAGGACTCTTTGTTCAGTCATTTTCTTTTTTGAATCATGGATAGATGTCAACTTGATAAGAAATGAAACGATTTCTCCATTTGCTAGAAGCGGTTTAACTTTCGCCATATGTTCTGCTTGTTTGCTTTCTAAAAAAGGAATAGATATTTTAAAATCCTGTTGGTTTTTGACATTCTTTATTTTCAACCAATCGGAAGCAGTCATTATTTCGTTGATGTTTTCGCCCAGTAAAACCGTCTTGCTTTTGTTAAACTCCTTGCTGACATTATTACTCAAGCTATGAATCGTTCCATCAAGGCCAACGATTAAAATGGGTTCTTGAATAAAAGAAAACAGGCCAATCATTTCTTCCAAAACCAAGCTGTTTTCCTTTTTCAAATCATCATTTTCAATTTTATTGCTGATCCATTCACAGCAAAAGTCAAGCTGGATTTCAATATTATCGAAGTTCTTATTCAGCCAGCCTGCCTGTCCATCCAGGGGAGTAACCAGTAAAACCCCTATTACTTTTTTGTGCTTAGTTATGGGCTTAATAATAGTGGTTTCAGCCAGGCAATCATTTTTCAGAGAACATACTTCACACGTACTGTGCTCTGCCTTATTACGAATGAATACATCTATACCGGTCTTTTTGATTTTACTAATGATCGGACACTTTAGTGGCAGTGACTTTTGGTCATCATCCTGCAACACTACTTCAACCCTAACAGGAAAGGATTGAAACAACTTGGTGATAGTCGAACTTATTTCTTGAATATTTACATCAGCAAACATTAGCGCCGCCACCTAATTTAAAAAAATTTATTTTTTTATTATATCAGACTTTTTTAGTAGGCTATATCATTACTGGATAATCCTCCATTTCTTCTGATGCATATAAAAAGCAGTTTGCTAGAAAGAGGGAATAGCGGAACCCACATGTCCTATTAAGACATACGGCTTACCAATATGTTTTGATTAATCAAGTCCTGGCTAATCTTTGGGCAGCAACCTCCTACGGATGGAGCTATCAATTGCTAATAATTCTTTCTTGAATACATTAAAGTAGCATCTACTTTTCAAGCCATACTCTTCTTAAGATTTCTCACTAAAAATACTCATCATAAAAAAAGCCTTCAAAAAAAAACGAACTCCTTTTAAAAGAAGTTCGTCTTAGTTTAAGAAATTTTCCCCATTTTAATGACTTTCCTAACCAACAATTTAAGGTACTATATTCTCAGTGACTTCATCAGGTACACAACTGGAACTATTTGGTAATAAAAAAGTTTAAGCGCAGTATAAAATCGCCCCAATAAGCGCTGATGAAGTAAAACTCAAATCAATGCCTCCAACGGCAGGTACGAGTGAACCGGTGAAAATGCTAGTGCTTGTGAACAACAATCCCACAATCAAACCAATAGTCCATGTAATAACAGCAGGAATGTTAAACCCGCTAGAGTACCAGTAGCTGCTTGACGGGGAAAATCTAAAGGTTTATAGAGCCCCTTCACTAAGTAATGTCCGACTAGATTGATTGCTAACCAAGGTGACACACCCACTATGATGATAATTACAAACCCGTATATAAAATGAAGCATATTGGATACATCCTGGACGCCTATAAATAATAAGAGAAATCCGATAATTGCCATTATTATCGTGGTAATTATCCGTTTATGCTTCCATCCCAGGCTCTCGAGAGAAAGTCCGGCACTGTATTAACACAAACCACCGTTCGGCAGGCTCCCAAATATTCCAGCAATCATAATTGGTGCTATCCACCAAGATGGAGACCCCCAATAATTCCTGTCACGAATGGAGTAGATAAATCCTTCACCGTTGACATCAAATATGATGCCGGTACCATAGCTAACCAACAGCCTACTTTAAAATATTTTTCCAAGTGTATAAATAAAAATGGAGCCGGCTTGAAACTGTCTCTTCGGGGAAATGTTCATGTAAATCCCGTGTTCCATATTCTGATAACTTCCCTTGGAATGTGTTTGTAAATATCTCCCCATTGGTCCTTTCGGCATCACCACCGGTTCTGGTTGTTCGATGTTTACCTTTTTTTCCAAAACTCATGTCATATGCGAAATTAAATGCTTTTTGAACAATCTCAATCGATAGTGTTCCATCGACTTTAAAGGGTTTCTTTTTATTTACCTTGAACAATTTTCTTGGATTTCCCCACTTGTCTTTAACTTCTTCAATGTCCATTTTCTCAGGCCACATATGACACCTCCCTTCCAAACTTATCCATTAAATTATACAAATATTTACTTATTTTATGCTTATGATAAGCTTTAAATTGTTCACATCCTCTTAAAAGCTCAAGTGCGGCTTCTTGCCCCATTCTTGATGTGGTTCCAGCCGCAATAAAAGGAATATCCTACCATAACAAGTCGACTCATTCCATCACTCCTTTTTATATTAAATATGAGGTTTTTTAAGATCGAATGAATGGAAAAATTATGAATTTTATTTGACTTTTCTTCTGCTGCACCTATAGGGTGATTTCTTCGTTTAACCGTTACTGAAACCTCTTTATAAGTACAAAAAAGATGAACCACTCTTTTTTGAAGTGTTCACCTTTTAATCATAATTTATAAATTTGAGATTCCTTAATTTTGATTTTCCAATTTACTTACTTTTGTAGGCAGGCAAACTGCACTTCGTCTGCATCCTGCTGAAATATCTGTTTACTCATTAGTAAAAAATACTCTTTGTTTTACATAACCACCCTTTTCTTATAGGCGACTATCAAAACAGTTTTAACATTTAACCTATTACAGATTTATGACCCAATTTTAACCTTCTGTTGTAATTCAAATGTATCTTTTACTTTCTGAATATCTTTTTCAATCTGTTGAATAAGCTGATTTATCGAGCAAAACTTTATCTCTTCCCTTATAAAAAATTTAACCTCAACGTTTATTTCCTCTCCATAAATAGAGTGATTAAAATCAAATATGTGAATTTCATAAGATTTTTGCATATTGTTATTAAGGGTTGGTTTCACTCCGGTATTCATTACTCCAAAGTAGGTTAACCCTCGCCACTTCACCTTCACACCATAGACGCCATTTTTAAAACAGTCGTTTGAAGTGTACAAATCCAGGTTCGCTGTAGGGTATCCAAGCTTTCTCCCAAGTTTTTGCCCATGCACTACTTTACCATCAAGGGTGCAAATCGATGCATTATACATAGATTTAAATATTTCTGTGATTTTAATAGAAGGAATATTATACTCTTTAGAGATGTCTGCCACCTCATGAATAGCGGCTACATCTCCTTGTTTATTGAGGATTTCACATAAATAGGTAATACCTGAGAAGCTTGAAGATATTTTTGCCAAGTCAGCAGAAGCTTCAACAACTCCAATATAATCCAACATTCCATTATCTGAGTAAACTAGCGGGAATACATGGCCAGGTTTTATAAAATCCTCGGGTTTTGAGTCTTCATTCATTACCGCTTTAATCGTGTTTGCACGTTCAAATGCTGATATTCCTGTTGTTGAGGTATGATGATCAATAGAAATGGCAAAGTTTTTATTTGGGTTATTTTTCCCATCCATTAGAGGTAAGTTTAGCTGTTTTGTTTTCCTATTATTTATACAAACATATTTGAGTCCCTTACCGATTTTTGTCATAAGGTTGACATACTGTCCAGTTACTGTTTCGGCTAAGCCCATCAAATAACTTGAATGAGTCTCAACATCATCAATCAGGATTACAGGATTCCCTTTTTTTAATTGTTCAATAACTACCTTAATTGTACTCACCGAGATCCCCTCCAGTTGTTTTTGTGGGAATTTGTTTTTTTAAAAGTCGTTAAAACAGTTTTGACATGCCTTCTTCCTTCAAACACAGGAGTTTTCAAGTATCATATTGTAGTGGCTCATTAAATCTCGATTGGATATTTTTCTGATCAAACCTAAACAAGATTGAAGTGATTCAAGGTCAATGCCTGTTTCGATTCCCAATTCATTCATCATAAATACCACATCTTCCGTAGCAACATTACCCGCTGCCCCCGGGGCAAACGGACATCCGCCCAAACCTCCAATGGAAGCATCAAACCGTGTTACTCCTGCTTGCAGCGCAGCTATAATATTCGCCTGCGCTAATCCGTAAGTATCATGAAAGTGAGCTGTAATCATCGCAGCTGGCTGCATTTCCATCATATCTTTTAATAATGAGTATACTTGTTTAGGATTGGCACGGCCGATGGTGTCACAAAAAACAATTTCGTCTACACCCAAACGATCGATCCTTTTAGCTATTTCCAAAACGAGGCTTGAATCCATAATTCCTTCAAACGGACACCAAAAAGCAGTAGCGATATTGTAACGAACGAAAACATCTTCTGCTTTTGCTTTTAAAATCACATCTTCCAATTTCCGGATTGACTCTTCTCTGGTCATTTTTACATTTTTAAGATTAAAGCTGTTACTGGCACCAACTACAAGAGAAACGGCTCGCACTCCCTGTTCGATAGCCCTGTCAAAACCTCTTTTATTTGGCACCAAAGCCATATACTGGATATAAGGAGCTTGCACAATGCCTTCGAGCACCTCTTTGGCATCCTTCATTTGGGGTACATAAGTTGGATGAACAAAAGATGTGGCTTCCATTCTTTTTATTCCTGTTTTATTGAGCGCATTGATTAGTGAAATTTTATCCTCTGTCGGAATAAAATTGGCTTCGTTCTGTAAACCATCTCTTGGACCGACTTCAATTATTTCCACCTTTTTTGGCACATTCATCGATTTCACCCTCTTTATTTGTTAATAACCTCTTCGCCAAGTATGGTTCCAATCCCCCAAGCTCCACCAATTCAATTAAATGAGCAGGCAGCTTGGTACCTTTATATTCGGCAGCTTGTGTATGATTGATCACTCTGCCCTCCAATAGATCAATTTCAATTTCATCTCCCTCTTGAATCAAAGAGGTATCTTCCATTTCTACCACCGGAAGACCGACATTAATCGAATTTCGGTAAAAAATGCGGGCAAACGAGGTGGAGATAATCGCACCTACCTTAAGATGTTTTAACACCATTTGGGCCGTTTCCCGACTTGAACCTGAACCGAAATTATGTCCAGCCACCAAAATATCACCAGGCTGAACCTTTTTTGCGAAGTTTGGATCAATGGCGCTCATGGCATACTCTGCCTGTTTTTCTACCGGTAAACTCATATACTGCCCGGGTGAAATAATATCCGTATTGATATTGTCACCGTATTTCCAAACACGTCCCCTTATGATTACTGCCATTAGTAGACCTCCTTTAGTAAATATTTACGAGGATCGGTAATCCTTCCTTCAATCGCTGTTGCAGCGACTGTGGCAGGGGAACCCAGATACACTGCACCTTTCGGGCTGCCCATGCGTCCTTTAAAGTTTCGATTGGAAGAGGACATCACCACTTCTCCTGCTCCAATTACCCCACTTGTAAATCCGCCGCACGCCCCGCACGATGGCATGTTCACAATACAGCCAGCTTCGGTCAGAATATCTAAAATCCCTTCTTTATTAGCCTGCATCCAAATATGCTGGGAAGCTGGCACAACCAGACAGCGAATGTTTTTTGAAATTTTCTTGCCCTTCAAGATTTGTGCAGCAATCCTAAGATCACTGATCCGTCCATTTGTACAGGAACCCAGATAAACCTGATCCACGTCTTTTCCTTCAATCATGCTAATATCATGTACATTATCGACTTCGTGCGGGCAAGCTACCTGCGGTTCTAATTCGGAAGCATTATAATGAAGTACGCGTGTATATGTAGCATCAAAGTCACTCTTAACCAATTCAATTTCATCGGTTACACCCTTTGACCGTAAGTAGTTTACTACCTTTTCATCAGGTTCAATGAGCCCAGTTTTTGCTCCTGCTTCAACAGCCATGTTGGATAGAACAAGACGCTCATCAATTGAAAGGCCTTCGATGGCAGTTCCGGAAAACTCCAATGATTGATAGGTTGCTCCTGAGTGTCCAAGGTCTTTGATTGTCTTAAGTACGATATCCTTCGAAAAAACCCCATCAGGCAATTTTCCATCCCAAACTACCTTTATCGTTTCTGGAACCTTCAGCCATGTTTCACCAGTTAATAACACTCCGACCATTTCTGTTGAACCAATGCCTGTCGCAAATGCTCCAAATCCCCCCGCCATACATGTGTGTGAATCTGTTCCAAGTATCAAACGGCCTGGCCGAACATGGCCGTGTTCTGCGATTACCTGATGGCAGGGACCTTCAAATTCATAATAATAGGAAAGGTCTTGCTCTCGTGCCCAGTCGCGTGTGTATTTTAAAATATCAGCCTGCTGCACAGTGGCTGGCGGAGTACAGTGATCCGAAACAACGACTACTTTTTCCTTATCAAACAACTTTCCTCCTAATCGCTTGAAGGCACCATCCACCAGCCATGGTCCCAATAAATCATGCATCATGGCAATATCGACTTTTACCCACACGATATCTCCTGCCTTTACTTCAGATCGGCCAGAAGCCTTGGCCAGGATTTTCTCTGACATCGTCATTCCCATACATATCAATCCCTTCCTTTATTTACTTAAAACTGTGAAAATATAGGAAATCACATTCGTTAATCTGCTAAATTCTTATACTTTTATCTCTTCTGATTTCCCAATAATCCCTTTCTCTATCAGCCTATCAATTTCAGCTTTGCTCAATTTTAAGATATTGTTAAATATCTCTTCATTATGTTGACCTAACTTCGGCCCCGCCCAATCTATATCACCTGGTGTTTCACTTAATTTTGGAACAATTCCCGGAATTTTTAATTTTCCAATTCCGTCGATTGATACTTCCCTTATCATCTCTCTCGCTTGATAATGAGGATCAGCAACAATATCTGCAATGGAGTAGATGGAACCGGCAGGAACCTTACCCTCATCAAGTATTTCTAAAACTTCTTTAAGGTTTAAACTGCGTGTCCACTCTTCTATTGTAGAATCTAAGAATTCCGCATGTTCCGTTCTTGTTGCATTGTTTCTAAAACGAGGATCCTCTGCAAACTCACTTCGTCCAATCATTGTCATCAGGCGTTTGAAAATACCATCGCCATTCGCACCAATGACAACATATTTCCCGTCCTTACATTGGTATGTGTTGGAAGGAGTAATTCCCGGCAGGGTGCTTCCTGTCCGCTCTCTGATTATTCCTGTCCTGTCATATTCAGGCAGCATGCTTTCCATAAAACTAAAAACAGACTCATACAATGCAACGTCTACACTTTGTCCTTGTCCAGTCCCCTTAACATCACGATGGTAGACTGCCATTAACGCTCCAATTACGGCGTATAGGGAGGAAATTGAATCCCCAATACTGATTCCCACTCTTGTTGGCGGACGATCGGGATAACCAGTCAAATATCGTAAACCGCCCATCGCTTCACCAATAGATCCAAACCCGGGTTTATCTTTATATGGTCCATCTTGCCCATAGCCGCTTATCCGAATCATAATTAATCCAGGATTCATTTCCTTTAACTGTTCATAACCTATTCCCCATTTTTCCAATGTTCCGGGGCGGAAGTTTTCAATTATGATATCTACTTCCATAGCTAACTTTTTAATGATTTCCTGTCCTTCATCCTGTCTTAAATCGAGTGTTATAGACTTTTTATTCCGAGATTGAACATACCACCATAAACTGGTACCATTTTCAACGATACGCCATTTACGAATGGGGTCACCCTCTTTTGGATTCTCTACCTTAATTACCTCTGCTCCAAATTCTGCAAAAAGACGTCCTGCTGAAGGACCTGCAATTAATTGACCCATTTCTAATACTTTTAAACCTGTTAAGGCTTTTTGCTTCATGTAAATACCTCCAAACCTTCTGTATTAAAAGCTTAAAGAACAGTTAAACGAAATCATTGTGCTTTGTTCGTAATTTTCGTCACTTGAGAAAAAGATTTATAATAGTTTAGTGAGTATTCCGTTAACGTTTTTGATAAATTTCCATGACCAAATTTGATTTTTCCGTCTTTTGTTAAATTACTCTGACATTGTGAAAGAAAATGATAAATTCTTTTTCTTCGCTTTAATATATCTATGACTCCATTTTCAAAAAACCAAGCATCAATCGTATTGTAAACGCCTCGATTTATTCCAAAATGAGTAATGCATAATTGAATAAATTGTAAGTCAGGCAAATGGATAAATTCTGTTTGTTTATTCAATTTAATCCCCCATTCGTTTCCTGCCAGCCTAAAAAGGCTAGAAAAAACGTCAATTTCGTCCCCATTTGCTTACTTAATAGAAACGGATAGTTATGGATTAACTATCCGTTTTACTAAGAGTGTATGTTATGCCGGCCAGCCAGCAGGGATTAATCCAACATTACGACGGAAATATAACATAGGTTCTTTATCCTGTTTGTCAATATCGATGATTTGGCCGATAAAAATCAAATGATCACCAGCATCAACCGTTTGAACTTTTTTGCATTCCATTACTCCTAAGGAATTAGAAATGACAGGAAGGTTATTTTTAGAAATGGACCAATCCGCCTTAGAGAATCTATCAGGATCTTTTCCTGCGAACGCCCAGCACAATTCACTTTGATCAGCTGCTAGAATATGAACAGCGAAACCTTCGGATTGCTGGAATGTTTCTATAGAACCTGATCTTTTATCGAGACACCATAAAACTAGTAATGGATCTAGAGACACTGAAGCAAATGAATTGACTGTCAGTCCACATGGAGTTCCCTCTGAATCTGTTGTTGTTATTACTGTTACACCCGTTGGATAGCTCCCCATAATCTGCTTAAATACTGATACTGCATCACTGTTACTCAAATCTCATACCTCCCAAATGTTGTTTAATATAATGATGGCCCCAGGACCATTCCCTCAGTAATTTTAGTTAATCGAACTAAATCTTTACCAAACTGTTCCGCCTGGTTTCTTATCTTATCTTCTACTATTCTTCCATTTTCCACTGTAAACCGTGAGTGGTAGAGCACCCCTGGAATTGTATGGACCCGAAAGAATGCCAAGGCCGTTCGGAACCCAAGATCAAGCCCTAGATAATGGTGGTCACTGCCACCTGTTGCGACAAGACCTGCCGACTTCCCCTTAATATAATCATCAGGGATTAAATCAATTAAATTTTTTAGCGCCCCCGTCATTGTTCCACGGTACATGGGAGAGCCAAAAAGATAAGCATCAGCATTTTTTACCTTTTCTAATACTCGCTGTGTGTCCAGATTATATTCTTCTATAGGCCTCCCATCACAAAAATCAAGAGTTGCTTGTGACAGGTCAATGATTTCAATACTAATATCATTATCCGCAGCTTCTGCACCTTCTAAAGCGCTTTCAATTAACGCCCGAGTACGTCTGCTCGATGCTGAACTTCCACAAATCCCTAGTACTTGCACTTATCCTACACCTACTTTACAAAAAAATGTAAACTGCCTCTTACTTGAAGCACTTAAGCCATTGTTACATCTTTTACCTTTACAAACCTAAAGGTATTAACTAGCGAATCAAGATCGTATCCTACTAAAATTGTTTTATAGTTGGTGATAAGTGGTGTAATCACAAGTGAAGGCATATCAGCCAAGAGCTCTCGAACTTCTTCCTCTGATAAATCATTGCTTTGAATCTTATCAATATATGCTCTTTCTGTCTGCCTCTGAGGATTAATCATTGCAAAGGAAAAAACATTTGGGTATACTAATTTTCGCGCCCCTCCAGGAATCAAATCAGCTAATTTTGCAATTTCTTCTTTTGTTAAATCATAGATACTAGTACTTTCAAACGGAATTCCATTATTCGTTAACCACGCTTTTGCAATGTCAGATGATGGATTACCAGACCGTCCATAAAGAACCCATTGATCCATATTATTGACCTCCATTCATGTTATCCTTATTGTTTTTGTAATTCAGATCCTTATTTATTCGTCTACTTTAGTGCACCAATTAAGTCAATCTCCCGCTCCGAGATCTGTTCCTTCTTAACAGGTTTTCTAACCCCTGCTTGTTCTAATAGAGGTAATACATTTTCATTAAAATAAGGCATTTCCTCAACATAATCTAGGAAAGAAACCAATGTTCCTGATACACCCGATTTAGATAGCTTGATCATTTGATCAGCTACTTGCTCAGGTGTTCCTACAAATGCCCAGCCTCCCCAGCCGCCGATAAAGTTCTCTCTAGCCTTTGTTAGGAATTCAATAGAGTTTGATGATGACTCAATTCCAAACATATCACAAATGATATTAGCTACTTCCCAATCTCCTTGTTCACGAACATAATAGTTATAGAAATCTTTTGCCTCTTTCTCAGTTGGACGGCATACAACAAAACCAGTTGTAAATGTATTAATCTCTCTCTTATACTGGTCCCATGCCAGTTTTTTCATATAATTAGTCCATTCTGCAGAGTGCTCCATTGATTCGATATATCCGAAGTTAAAATCAGAGAATCTAGCAGAAAATTCTCGGCCCTTTTTGGATGTTCCAGCACTAATTAATACAGGTCTTGGACTTTGTGATGGCTTTGGCTCCTGCCAGCCATCCTTTATTTCAAAATATTCTCCCTTGTGATCAAAAAATTGTTCAGACCACATTCTTAAAACTACTTCCATCCATTCTGTTGCGTATTCGTATCCTTTGTCATGTTCCATTTTCTTACCAGAAAACATATCCATTTCTTTTGGAAACCAGCCTGTCACCGTATTTAGGCCAATTCTTCCCTTTGAAATTTCATCAATGGTTGAGAGCATTTTAGATGCCACAATTGGATGCATCGTAGGAACATGGGAAGTACAAAATAGATAGATTTTTTTCGTTACAGCAGCCATAGCTGCTGCCCAAGTATACGTTTCCATACAGCTGCCATTGAAATTGCTGGAGCCGCCGAATCCACGCCAACGTGCAACTGGTACTATACATTCGTACCCAGCATCCTCCATCATTTTGGCAATCTTTACATTCGTTTCAAAGTCAGGTTTAAATGTCGTTTTTGCTAGAGTCATGGAACAAGAGTTATTTACGTTTGGACCAAATATCCCCAATTTCAATTGATTATCATTAAACATTGGATTTCCTGCTTCTCTAAATACATCAAATCTGCTCATCTCATTGATCCCCCTTAATAATTTTTAAATTCCTATCCCATATCGGGTTATTAGAAACATAATATTATGCCATAGTTACATCTTTCACCTTTACAAAACGGAAGGTAGAGACCATTGTTTCTAGATCATACCCGATTAATACTCTTTTATAATCTGTAATAATAGGGGAAATCACTAGTGCCGGATAAGTCGCAAGAATATCTCTTATTTCTTCCTCTGCTAATTCACCGCTATGAATCTTTTGAATATAATCTTTTTCGGTTTTTTTCTGCGGGTTAATCATCCAAAAAGAAAATATATCTGGATACACAAGTTCTTTCGCACCACCAGGCAGGAGATCCGCCAATCTTGCAATTTCTTCTCTTGTTAATTGAAAAACACTATAATCTTTGGAAGGTATCCCGTTGTTTTTCAACCACGCTTTTGCAATATCCGAAGCAGGATTCCCTGACTTTCCATATAACACCCATTTATCCATACCAGAAACCCCCATCATTTATTGGTTCATTACAACCATTGAATAAATTCTTTTATTTATTCAATGGTTGGTTTTGACAGTTAATTTTGTTTAAAAATTTTACTTTTATCGTCTACTTTAATGTTTACGAGTTTACAAATGAGGTCCGTTACTTCATCAGTTTCATTTTCTCGCATATAGTAATCTTGCAAAATCCACTGATACATTTCCAAAACCCCCATACAAGTTACCCTAATGAAACAGCTGCCTCTTTTGCAGCCGCTCTTAAAGCTTGTACTCCAATATGTTCAGCGGTTAAAACTTCTGTTTGCTTGATAGGTTTACGCACACCTGCCTGTTCTAGCAACGGCAGAACACTTTCGTTAAAGTAAGGCATCTCTCCAAGATAGTCTACAAATGATAGGAGTGTTCCTGATACACCAGCTTTTGCAATTTTTATTAACTTATCTGCCACTTGCTCAGGTGATCCGACTAGGGCATATCCTCCCCAGCCAGCAATAAAGTTTTCTCTGAATTTCTTATTGAAATCAGCAGATTGAGATGCCGTATCTATATTGAATAAGCGGCAAATAATATCGGTTACCTCGTCATCTCCTTTTTCCCTTACATAATAATTGTAATATTCCCATGCTTCCTTCTCTGTAGGACGACAGACCACAAAGCTAGTTGTGAATGTATTAATTTCTCTCTTGTACTCCTCCCAAGCAAGCTTCTTCATTCGATTTGTCCAATCGCTTGCCTGTTCCATTGACTCAATGAATGAGAAATGGAAATCTACGTATTTCGCTGCAAATTGCATTCCAGCTTTTGAAGAGCCTGCATTAATAAGCACAGGACGTGGACTCTGACTTGGTTTTGGCTCCTGCCAGCCATCTTTTATCTCAAAGAATTCTCCTTTATGATCAAAAAACTGTTCAGACCACATTTTTAGGACAATGTCCAGCCATTCTGCTGCAAATTCATATCCTTTATCATGTTCCAGTTTCTTACCAGAGAACATTCCCATCTCACTAGGAAACCAGCCGTTAACGGTATTTAAACCAATTCTGCCTTTTGAAATTCCATCAATGGTTGAAATCATTTTAGATGCAACAATCGGATGGATTGTTGGTAAATGTGACGTACAGAAGAGATAAATTTTTTTAGTAACGGCCGCCATAGCTGCTGCCCATGTGTACGTTTCCATACATTGGCCATTGAAATTGCTTGGTCCGCCAAATCCGCGCCATCTGGCTACAGGAACGATACACTCGTATCCTGCGGCCTCCATCATTTTGGCAATTTTAACATTGGTTTCGAAATTTGGCTTAAACGTGGTTTCTGCTAGGGTCATAGAACAAGAGTTGTTTACGTTAGGTCCAAATATCCCCAATTTTAGTTGATTATCATTAAACATTGGATTTCCTGATTCTCTGAAAATATCAAATCTGCTCATTATGGTTCCCCCCTCTTTTACTTACATGATTTTAAACGGATCGGTAATGATGTTTCCTGTATCTACCCAAACGCTTTTAATCTGTGTATATTCATGAATGACATTCAAACCATTTTCACGCCCGATTCCGCTGGATTTGTAGCCTCCAAACGGGGAAGCATAAGATACTTTACGGTAATTATTAATCCAAACAGTTCCGGCATTAATTTTTGCTGCCATTCTGTGGGCCCTTTGAACATCTTTCGTCCAAACCGCAGCTGCCAAACCAAATTGTGTATCGTTTGCAATAGATATGGCTTCTGCTTCATCCTTAAAGCGGATTAAGACAACGACTGGTCCAAAAACTTCTTCTTGTGCAATTCGCATATCATTGGTCACATTGCCGAAGATTGTTGGTTCTACAAAGTATCCGTCTTTCAAATCAGGTGCCGTTGGATGCTTTCCTCCGTGAAGAAGTGTAGCTCCTTCATCCTCTGCAATTTTGATATAGCCAAGTACTTTTTGATATTGGCCTTCGAAAGCAACCGTTCCCATTTCAGATTCCATATCAAGCGGGTTACCAAGTTTGATTTGACTTGTTCTTTCAACAAGTTTTTCAACAAACTCATCATAAATAGCGTCATGAACAAGTACCCTTGAACCAGCCATACATGTTTGTCCAGAAGCTGCAAATACGCCTGCTAATACGCCATTTACAGCATTTGCAAGATCGGCATCTTCATAAATGATGTTAGGAGATTTTCCACCTAGCTCTAAAGTAACTCGCGCAAAGTGCTCTGCAGAGTTTTTTACAATTATTTTTCCAGTTGCGGAAGAACCAGTAAATGCAACTTTACGTACATCAGGATGCTTGGACAATGCGTCACCTGCTGTATGGCCAAAACCTGTAACAAAGTTTACAACTCCAGGCGGGAAACCAGCCTCTTGAATTAATTTTGCCAACTCCAGTAAGGATGCAGGAGTTACTTCAGATGGTTTGACGACCACAGTATTTCCAGCAGCTAAAGCCGGGCATAATTTCCAAAGGGTTAATAGCAATGGAGAGTTCCATGGAACAATCGCACCAATGACGCCAAGAGGCTCGCGAACCGTGTAGTTAATCATATTAGGAACATCAACAGGAATACTTTCCCCATGGATCTTGTCTGCTAATCCAGCAAAATAGTAGCACCAGCCTGGAAGTGACTTCGTCTGGCCAAGCATCTCTCGAATTAATTTTCCATTGTCAACCACTTCACTGATTGCTAGACTCTCTGCATTTTCCGCAATCAGGTCACCAAGTTTACGAAGTAGTGCACCACGTTGGGCCCCATTATATGTAGACCATTCTCCTGTTTCAAATGCAGCTTTAGCTGCCTGGACTGCTAGATCAATATCTTCTTTTTCACCTGCTGGAGCTGTTGCCCAAACTTTCCCCGTAAATGGATTTACGGAATCAAAAGTCTTTCCGGAAGCGCTTTCAACCCACTCGTTGTTAATGAACATTTTATATTGTTTTATCCCAGTAAATGGTAATTGATAAACTGTTTTTGTTGTTGTACTCATTATTTTTATTTCCTCCTATTTGCTCAAATGTTCTTTTTTAGTTTGTTAGAGATACACCGCTTTTACTTCGGTTATTTTGCATCATGGTTTTGTGTCTACACAAGCGAATTAATGAACGAATATTATACCTCTTATATGGTTGTACTAAGGATTTGCTCGTTTAAGTTTCTGCATTTCTTATAACTATCCCCCTTTCTAAAAAGCCTTTGCAACCAATTTCATTTGTGAAATACAGAATTTTGTAATCTCCCGATTACTCATCTATAATAATGCAATTATCATGCCAACTTAATTCTAGTAAAATGTCTATAAATTTGTATGATTTATAGACATCCACTAGATTAGCTTTGTCAATATTTTAGACATTTGTATATTAAATTGACAATTATCAAAAAATATATTATTTTCAGATATGTAGGCGTTTAATTTAATTGGGGTGATCTAATGTTATCTTCCTTGAATGTTTTTGAAATAAGTTCCTTTTTGACAAATATTTTTGATTCCATCTATGAAAGTTTTGAAATTATAGATAAAAATGGGGACTTTATATTCATTAACCGAGCAGCTGAAAAAGAATTCGGTATTGTTCGAGAAGAATGGATCGGCAAAAATGTAGAAGATTTAATTCCAAATTCTATCATTGCAAAATCGTTACATACTGGGGAGCCTCAAATTCTCAATCATATTTATGTCCTTAATAAAAACTTCATTGTACATGCCTCACCTTTAAAATATAAAGGAGAAGTGGTAGGTGCTGTTGCTACACATTGGGATGACTCTGAAATGAAAAAGTTAAAGTCTTCCATTGAAAGTGTTTATTTAAACGAATATATTAATTATCTAGAAAATGAACTGCATCGCGTTCAAATGTTACCTTTAGAAATGAATGATTTTATTATTTCCAAGGGAAGTCCTCTTGCTGAAAAACTTTTAAAGCTAAAAAGGTTGGCACCAACAGATATTCCGATTTTGATTCGAGGAGAAAGTGGCGTTGGAAAAGAATTAATAGCTAAAAGTATTCATGAGTTATCGAATCGTAAGGGAAAACCTTATATAACGATTAACTGTGCAGCTATTCCAGAGTCATTATTAGAAAGTGAGCTTTTTGGTTATGATGAGGGAGCTTTTACCGGAGCCAAAAAAACCGGAAACAAAGGGAAATTTGAGTTAGCAAATGGAGGCACTATTTTCCTAGATGAGATTGGCGATATGAGTTATCACCTGCAAGCTAAGTTATTGAGGGTACTTCAACAGAAGGAACTAGTTAGAGTTGGAGGAAGTAAAGTTATTTCATTGGATGTGCGTGTAATTACTGCAACCAATCGGAATCTTGAAAAAATGATTGCAAATCATAGTTTTCGAGAAGATTTATATTATCGAATTAATGGCTTTACAATACAGATTCCACCATTGCGTGAGAGAAAATCTGATATTGAAATTCTTATTTTACATTTTTTGAGAGAGTTTTCTTATAAATACAATAAGCAATCGGATATTAGTCAAGAAGCTAAAGAATTTTTAATAAACCAACCACTACCGGGTAATGTCCGTGAGTTAAAAAGCGCTTTAGAACATGGCTTTGTTTTAGCAGAAACTAGCGAGATTCAAATTACAGATTTACCTGGAACCAGTATTGATGATGATCGAAAATATAGTTTTAGAAAGCCAAGCCTTGATAGCGATAATGCCTCTTTTACACCTAATCTGACCAACTCTCTAGACTTTACAGAAAACATAAGAAAATTGGAAATTGATTTAATAATTCAGGCTCTTAAGCGTACTAATAATAATCGATCAGAAGCAATTAAATTGCTTGGAATTTCTCGACAATCTTTTTATGATCGTCTAAAAAAATATGAAGATGAAATTATCAAGACTCATAATTATAATTTAGTATAAAAAAATGCTGCAATATTTCAGTATCTAAAAATATAAACTCCCTTCATTAATTGAAGGGAGTTTTAAATGTTAAGCACCAGTTCTCGTTCTACCCGTTTATTTTCTCCGCATGATGATAACGAATTTTTCCTGCCACGGCTTCTCCAACTTCTTTAGTTGTACAGTTACCACCCATATCTGGGGTAAGTACTTTTCCTTCTACCAATACTTGTTCGATTGATCTTAAGATTTCTCTCCCCCAGCCTTCATGACCAAAGAAATCTAATATTTGGCTTGCTGACCAGATAGCTGCAAGGGGATTAGCGATATTTTTACCAGCAATGTCTGGTGCAGATCCATGTATAGGCTCAAACATCGATGGAAATTCACGGGAAGGATTGATATTTGCCCCCGCAGCAAGACCTAGTCCTCCTGCAATTGCAGCACCTAAATCTGTAATAATATCGCCGAATAAATTCGAAGTGACAACAATTTCGAAACGCCATGGCTGTTTAACAAAAAACATTGCTGCAGCGTCGACTAAGTAAGAGTTTGTTTGAACATCTGGATATTCTTTTGCCACTTCTTCAAAAACCTGATCCCAAAAGACCATTGAATAATTTAATGCATTTCCTTTACTGACACTGGTGAGTGATTTCCCTTGTTTTCTAGCTTCTTCAAATGCATAGCGGATAATTCTTTCCACACCCAATCTTGAAAAAACTCCTGTTTGTAATACAACTTCATTGGACTTTCCTTTAAAAAGCCAATCACCTGCTCCAGCATATTCACCCTCACTATTTTCACGAATTACCAGCATATCAACCTGCTCGCGGGTTACATCTTTTAGTGGACATGGTGCTCCTTTTAACAATTTAATGGGACGCAGATTTACATACTGATCAAACCCTTTGCGGATTTTCAATAAAAGGTCCCATAAAGAAATATGATCAGGAACACCAGGATAACCTACAGCACCAAGATATATAGCATCAAAGGATTGAAGCTGTTGCAGTCCATCCTCATCCATCATTTTTCCGTGCCTTGTATAATATTCACATCCCCAAAACAGCTACGTCCTTTACAAAATTGATGAAGGAGTCTTCTGTCAGTGAACGATAAAAAATGAGTTCCAAACCCATAAATAAGGAATCTGGAACTCATAATTTTTTAGTTTATAAATCAAAACAATGATATAAGAGAAACGAACAGGTCTATCTACTCCCCATACAATGTTTAACTCCATGTTAGAGGAACTATTTGAACCACCCTCTATTTGATAGAGAGTGCTGCTATATGAATAGTTGTATTGTTTACTTTAATATTCTCCTTTAATGACAAAAAACGAACCCCTTATCGTTCCAGCTAGTTTCGACTTCTGCCTGGCAAACTTAAACTTCCCTTCTAACTCCTTTGGTACCTCCATCCCCTCAGAAAGCTTAAAACCAACGGCCCGCTTCTTTGGGTTATCAATCGTATACATGGCATTGACACTAAGCCCATCCTCATAAAAAACGTAGGCCATTTTGATATTTTCCACTTGAAAAAGCGACGTTTCCAAAGGTTTGGCTGCAAACTCAATATCACGTTCTTTTAAAATTTGGTTCACATAATCAAGGGTTTCTTGGCTTTCACTAGCTGGTTCTACCGTAAATTCATGTTTGTATTTATTCATAAAGTAACGAGCTTCATTTGCACGTAAACCAGCAAGCGCTTCTGCGACTGGTGAAGACTCTAAACCCACCGTAGATACATTTTTAAAATCAACACGATAGGACATTTCCATCCCTCCTTATTTCCTGACAACAGGAATCCACATTTCACCAAATACTAAACCGTTTCGCAGCCCCATCACAACCGACGTATTGGGCCCGCCCACATAGGCAAATTCCTGTGCTTCTGGCAAAGCTTGACCGAAAGCAATACCAGTAAGCATATTGCTCAACTCTTCCGCATTGTTCCCTTCCCCTTTAACAACTAGGTATTCACCTTTAGGAAATTGGATCATTCGAGTTGCCTCTGGCAGCGAAGTCTCTGTCATAACGCCTGCATAATGCATCATCTTGTTATTCACCGCTTCGTTCACAGCAAAAACGTAGTCATTTGTCGCAACAGATTTTAACGTATCAAGTGTGCCATCTTGTTTGACGGCCTGCCAAAAGTCTGATTTTTCTTTGGTTATACCCGCATAGTCCGTGTAATTACTCTTTAGCTCCGTTCCAAAACCTAACACCGTAAAGCTGTCTTTTTCTTCAATCGTATAATTTGTCATATTCAAAACCTTCCTTTTTTTAAAATGGAATCAAATGATTTCTCTTTTCATTTGATGAGTTTATAATAGCGTTAAATCATGTCAAAAAATGATACTGTTTTGGAGGCCACGATGAAAAAAGTTGAACGGATTAATACCATCATGCGGTATATCAACAACCGTGCCCACTTTACCATTACCGAAATTATGCAGGAATTTAACATCTCTCGTTCTACCGCCATTCGGGATATCAGAGAAATTGAAGCCATGGGGATGCCGCTAGTCGCTGAAGTTGGAAGGGATGGGGGTTATTTTGTCATGAACAACTCTGTCCTACCCACCGTTCGCTTTACGGATAATGAAATTAGAGCTCTATTTATCGCCTTTATGGCCACAAGAAATCAACAACTCCCCTATTTAAAGAGTCGACAGTCATTAGCTGAAAAATTACTTGGCCTCATCTCAGAATACCAGCAAGAAGACCTTGTACTGTTAAATCAAATCTTGCTTTTTGAAGGGACGAACCCCCATAATCCCGACCTGCTTGATCTATCAGACCTTCCCCATCCGATGTTAGAAAAACTAATTCAACTCCTGCTGATGGATCGTTATTTATTAATTACGATTGAAGAAGAAAAAATAATTAATTCTTACCCCATATATCTCTTACACCTGTACCGTGAAAAAAGCTTTTGGCTAATTGAAGGCTTTGACTTAATGGAAGAGAAGCAACGAATTTTTCCTGTCGACAATCTCACCAATGTAGAACTTTACACTACGAAGCAAAGACTAAGTGAGAAAAGGATTTTGGAAAGACTCAACAAGCAGGAAACTATAATCAATCTGGTCCTTGAATTGGGTCCAAGGGCGATTGCCCAGTTCAAAAAATACCATCCTTTAAAAGTTTCCATTTCCTATACGGATCCTTACCAAACCACGGCGGTTCTAAAGACCTTTATCAATATTAATAACATAGAAGAAATGGCCGAAATAACCAATTGGCTGCTTTTCCTAGGTGGGGATATCAAGGTCAGGGAAATGCCGGAAGAAGTCTTGGATGGTATAAAAGAGAGATTATTCCTATATTCCCCATAATTGGCGCTAGTTAAAACCACATATAGATGCGTTAGGTGAACCGTGACAAAATCAAGTGAGGTAATCTTTTTAAATAGAAACAGCACCATTCCAATTAGTGTGGATGGTGCTGTTTACATTAGAGGAACATTTGTTGCATGAAGGGTCACACCCGCGCTACTTCGGCTCCCTGATTAATTTGATAGGCAGGAACTCTTGTGTCCGATACAATTTTCTTTTCCTTTTTCGTGATTAAAGTCAAATTTATTCTAGGCAGCAAAGCTCTGGCTGATTTCTTTTTTCATCAGTCATGCGGAGTCAAGATGATGAATTAAAACTTCAGTTTTTCGACGACTGAGAATATCAGGTCAATGAACTGTGCTGTAGCGGCTTGTCCAAACGGATTACCCAAAAAGGTGCCTGACCCCCATCCTACAGCCGCTCAATCTCTTCTATTTTCAGCTCTGTTATTTCAGCAATTTCTTGAATGGGCTTCCCCTTTTCTATCATCCTTTTTGCAACTGTCCTAATTGCTTCCAGTTTTCCTTCTTGTCTGCCTTTCTCAAGGCCTTCTTGATTTCCAAGTTCTCTTCCCCGTTTTTCATATGAATTAATAATTTCCATCACCTTATCTGCCTCTTTTGCACTCATTTCCCGTACCTCTTCAATATGTAATTAAATCAAGTATGTCTCGGATTCCTTCGTATAATGCACGACTTGATTAAGATGGCCATTTTTGAGTTTTACTGCCCATTCTGGATCCGCTAGTATGGCACGGCCAATGGCTACATAGTCAAATTCGCCTGCTTTGATTTTTTCATCGACAATTTTGAGATTGTCTTCTATTGTTACATGATCATTATCCTGATTGCTCAGAAAGGCACGGTTAATTCCGACAGAACCGACCGCAATTGTTGGTTTATTGGTTATTCGTTTCGTCCAGCCGGCTAAGGTTAATGATGGATCTTCCTCTTTAAATTCAGGTTCCCATATTCGTCTTGTAGAGCAGTGGAAAATATCTACACCAGCTTCAACCAATGGGGTAAGCAATTGTTCCAGCTCCTTAGAGTTCTTTGCTAATTTAGCTTGATAGTCGGTTCCTTTCCATTGTGAATAACGAAAGACAATTGGAAAATCAGGCCCGACTTCTCTCCGGCAAGCCCGAACGATATCTGCTGCGAATTTTGATCGCTCTTCTATATCCCCGCCATACTCATCTGTACGTTTGTTCGTTAGTTCCCAAAAAAATTGATCAATTAAGTATCCGTGTGCACCATGCAACTCAATTCCATCAAAGCCGATACGCTTTGCATTTGCGGCCGCTTCAGCGTAGGCATCAATCATTTCAGCCACTTCGTCTTTCGTTAAAGCCTTTATTTTCTCATTTCTCTGGCCTTTTAACGTAAATCCAGACGGACTGACTGGGGGTGCGTCAATATTTGGTTCACTGCCTGCTTTTCGGGCAGCACCTACATGCCATAATTGTGGAATGATTTTGCCGCCTGCTTGGTGGACTTCCTTCACTACATTTGCCCAGCCATTTAAGGCCTTCTCCCCATAAAATCGGGGAATATTGGGGCTCATGACTGCAGCTGGGTGATTAATCGCTGTCCCTTCCGTAATGATGAGCCCAATCCCATTCTCGGCACGTTTTCGGTAATATTGTGCAACATTTTCTCCCGGGATCCCTTCCGGCGAAAACATTCTTGTCATTGGGGCCATCACTAACCGGCTAGTTAACCTTTCATTTCCAAATGGGACAGATTGTAACAAAGTATGACCTGCAAACTTTTGATCCAAGGCGAGCACTTCCTTTTATTTATTCGTTTGATCCTGCTCCCTTTATTCTATAATTCTAATTTATAAATATAAACTGATAAGTTCTATGTTTATACTAATTAGTTCAACACTCTGATTACCCCGATGAAGCATGGGATTTCATTCGAATTTCGTAGGAGCTGAAGACTTTTCCATATAAATAAGCAAAACTGAATTGTAAACCAGAAGCTATGTAGAAAGGCAGGGCCAGTGAACCAAATCCAAAAAGATAGCCGGTAAAATACGGTCCAATCGAGATGGGCAGCCTGATTGAAAAGATATTGATGCTTGATGCGAAACCACGGCGCATGTCACGAGTCAAACTCACACTCAACGCTTGCTGTGCCCCTTGTGTACCTCTGTTTAAAGCCGTTCGTATGATATACAAGACAGAAACAAGTGCATAGGATGATAGCAAGGGCATCAAAATCAAAAGCAGGCTTGCAATGAAACGAACCAGCACAATGGACCTTATTGTCCCATGTTTGTTGGATAATCTTGCTTGTAAGACCGAGGTAACACCTGTCGCAAAAAAAGTGACAGCCAATGTGCCTCCAATCTGTATACTGCTTACCCCGAATTTAGCCGAAAACCAATATGACATCATGGGTCCCGTAAGTCCAATGGCAATCCCGTTAAGGATGTTAATGGCTGCGAGCTTAAAGACCGCAGAATTTTCTTCGCTTAGGATTCTCTTTTCTTGATTCCCTGACTCCTCTTTTATATATCCTGGTTGTTTATCCATTTTTCCTTCCTGAATGGTTAAAATGATTGACGCTGTCACAAAGGATATAACGAAGATAAAGAAGAATATAGGGCGATAGGAAGTATCTCCATTAAGATTATGATTCCATAAGGCCGTGATCCCCGCCAGCACTGCACCTGCCGCCATTCCGAAAAAGCTAAGAGCATTATTCAGACTATATACCTTTCCACGCTCTTTTTTTGGGATAAAGGCCGCCAGCCAAGCCTGCTCCGCCGGGGCACAAGGACTGGGAGAACCGGCGTCCGCTTTCCCAAAACCTGAAAGTGTGATTGCCATAAATAACAAAATAGTATTTGTAGATAATATCCCAATCAACGCACATCCGGCTGTTAATAGTTCAGAAAAAAGGATAAAGGGTTTTCTCCCTAGTCGATCGCTATAAATACCTATGACTGGGGCTAGTCCTACACCAAGCAAACCTCCGGCAGCAAGCACACTTCCAATCGCCGCTGTGCTCCAACCCAGTGCAGCGAGGTATAGAGACAAATCAACAACTAGCATGCCTTGTCCAATACTTCGAATAGCATTGACCAGCATAAGTTTTTTGGCCGCCGGATGAATTTGTCCGCCTCCTTCTTCATCGTTCTTACCAAACACAAACTTCAAATTTATCACTTCTTTTCTATTTTTCTTCCATCATTTTAAATAATTACGAGGGGATATCGGTAAACCATTGGTTATTTACTCTACTTAAAAGAGTTCCAAATTCTCCTGTCAATTATTCACATCCATTACGGTTTACCTATTAAGGAAACATCACAATGGATGCATTATGTCTTTAGAAAACAATAACCCAAATAGCGGATACAGCATAAGTTGTTTAAAATGGTGATGTTCGAAGCAAAATAATCCGAAAGGATCTGGCTGACACATGAAAAACGAGGATAGTTTATTAGAGAGGGAAGGAAGCGACATGGTTAAGCATCCAAACAAATGGAAGGAATTCATACAAAATATTAAACAAAATATCTATATTGTTTATCTCGCATACCGTCATCCGAAAACACCATGGTATGCTAAAGCATTTTCATTATTGATTGTTGCCTATGCGTTAAGCCCCATAGACCTTATTCCAGATTTTATTCCCGTATTAGGTTATTTGGATGAAGTTATTCTGCTTCCCTTGGGGATATTAGGAGTGTTTACCCTGATACCGAATCAAGTATTGCAAGAATGCAGGGTGATGGCCTCCCGAACGCCTATAATGCTGCGGAAAAATTGGGCCGCAGCGATTGTTATTCTCCTCGTTTGGATCAGTCTCGCCACCACGGTTCTTTTCAAATGGGTCATATAAAAAAGGTGCAAAGGTTATGTACGCAGTCCCTTAGCACCAAATTTACAATCATATATTTTTTTAGAGTTTTATGTTTTTTTTGATACGGTTCTGTCTAGCTGAAATCTCCGATAGATGATAGGAGATGACTGTATAATGGGGGTGCAATTAGCGTCTTCTACAGCTTTTTCAATCAGATAATGTTTTGGCGCCCATTGGCAGACTGGATCCGTCGCATAAGCGTCCCCAGTTAAAGCAAAAGCCTGGCAACGGCACCCACCTCCATCTTGATGTCTTAGTTCACACGAAAGGCAGGGTTCTGGCATCCATTCTTCACCGCGGAAATGGTTAAAAGACTCTGATTCATACCAAATATGACTTAGTGACGAATCAAGAACATTTTCAAAGGAAAAACCCTCAATCATCCCGGCTGTCGGGCAAGGAAGGACTGCCCCATTTGGTGCTACCGTTAAGCCAATCGTCCCCCATCCCCCCATACAAGGCTTAGGTGCCTGAGCATAATAATCAGGAATAACCCAAATGATTTCGATTTTTTTCCCAATGCGCGCTTTTGCGGCGTCATAGATTTCACGGGCACGCTCAATCTGAACACGGCTTGGCAACAGCTGCTCCCGATTGAGCAATGCCCAGTTATAATACTGTGTATTCGCCAGTTCCAGACGTTCAGCCCCCACCTCCTCGGCGAGTTTAATAATCTCATCCAAATGATCAATATTCATTCGGTGCAACACGACATTTAATGATAAATACAATCCGGCTTCTTTTACCGCTTTGCACGCTTCCCTTTTCTTGTCAAAAGCTTTAAAACCGCCGATGATGTCTGAAAGCTTTGCATCGCCTGCCTGAAAGCTCACCTGCACATTTTCCAGTCCGGCATCACAGAGCCGGGCAGCCTTTTCAGTTGTTAATCCCATGCCGCTGGTTATGAGATTGGTATACATTTCTAATTTATTTGCATGGCGGATAAAAACTTCCAAATCGTCTCGTAAAAGAGGTTCACCACCGGAAAAATGAACTTCTACAACTCCCAGATCAGCCGCCTCAGATAAAACACGGCACCACTCCCCGGTAGATATTTCCATTGCCTTTGAAATCATTTCTAAAGGGTTCGAACAATATGGACAATGCAAAGGACAGCGATGAGTTAACTCCGCGACCAAGGAATATGGAGGGGGTGCTCCCTTATTATTCTTTGTTATCGACTGAACCATGTTTATGGATCACCACCCAACCCTGATCCTCCATTTCCCGGAGAAACTCAGAAATATCTGCCTTCATCGTTTTCAAATCAGGCAGAGCACTTGTATCTGCAGTTTCTGTGTCTGCCTTTAGGGAAGCCCTTATTTTTTCAGTGATAGTGTTCACGGTTTGTCTTCCGTCACATAAAGTAAGTATAGATGCAGCCGTTTCGTTCAAGACCACGACCTTTTCCGGTAACAAAAGAAGATTCTTCTCCCTCACCTTATCAAATTTTAATCGCGCCTTTGCTGCGAGTCTTGGAATACTGTCAGCTAAAATTGACTCCACCACCTTTCATTTATTTTTCGGGTAAGTGATAAAATCATCGTTCACTCTTATAGGGGATATGCGTTTTCGATGGCATCAAGTTGTGCCCACAACACATCACACTTGAAACGCAGTGCGGCAACAGCCCTCCTTTGATCTTTTGGAGTTTGGCAATAGGTTAACACAAGTTTAAGGGCTGTATCGGCATCACGCGGCGCCTGTGAAAGGCGATTTTGAAAATATTCCAGTCCTGCACGGTCAATCCACGGATAAAGTCGCTCAATGACCTTCATTCTCTTTGACATTAAATCAGGAGAAAACAATTCGGTTAGGGAGGAAGCGACGGCTTCGATCCATGGTTTTGTCCTCGCGAAGTTTACATAAGCATCCACGGCAAATCGAACACCCGGAACGACTCTGACTTCCTGTGCAACTTCTTCCCGGGATAACCCCACAGCTTCACCAAGCCGAAGCCATGCTTCAATTCCACCTTCTTCCCCTTGCGTTCCGTCATGGTCAATAATTCGCCCAATCCATTCACGGCGCATATCCCTTGATGGCAGCCTAGAAAGAATAGCTGCATCTTTAATCGGAACTGATTTTTGATAATAGTACCGGTTAGCCACCCAACCGCGGATCTGTTCTCTGCTTAATTTTCCTTCATGCATCGCTACATGAAATGGATGTTTGTCATGATAAAAGGAACTTCCAACAGCTTTTAATTGCTCTGTGAATTCATCCCTCGTCCATAATTCTTCCTTTGTTTCATTTAACACCTTTTCTAGGCTAACGAAATCACCTTGATCCAAAATGTTCACACCTCCACTTCCATACCGTCATAGGCAATCTCAAAACCAAGCCGTTCCAATGTATGCCTTTCTATTGAGTCCTTATTTAGAATCGGGTTGCTGTTGTTTATGTGAATCAGAATTTTCCGTTTGGCTGAGTATTTGGCAAGCTTTTCAGCAATGCCCGATGGCCCGCTAATTGGTAAATGTCCCATATTTCTTGCATCGCGCTTGGTTGCACCCAACTCAACCAATTCAGTTTCTGACCAAAAGGTTCCGTCCACCATCAAGATATCCGCCTTCTGGAAGCAAGCTTCTATAGCTGGGGTGATCCTTTCTAAGGTAGGAAAGTAAGCAAGGCATCTGCCGGTACTCTCATTATGAAGAACCAGCCCGACCTCCCAACAATCTCCGGTGTCATTCTCCTCCTTATTTGACCGGGTATAAAGCGGTGGTTTTTTAGAAACGGGGACCGTCTCGATGACGATGGTTTCTTCTTTTCCTACACCCGTAGGTTCTATTCGCTTGCGATGATCAGGGTGAAGAGACTGCCATTCCCATGAACAATAGTTTTCCAGTAGGGGTAACACTGGAAAGAACGACTGCAAACTCTTTCGTACAGTCTCGGTTCCATAGATGGTTAAACAAGAACCCTCCCGTAATGACAATAACCCAATCGTATGGTCGAACTCGGCATCAGTTAAAATAACACCAGCCAGCGGAGTCTCTCTTATACCTGGACCCGGATGCAGGGCAGTAAACGATTCAATCTGTTTGTGAACATCCGGTCCCGCATTGATGAGATACCAATCCATTTCATTCGCACTTACAGCAAGCGATGATTGTAATAACGGCTGGTGCGAATCGTTTCCTTCGCGGACACTATGGCAATTTGGACATGCACAGTTCCACTGCGGAAAGCCGCCACCAGCCGCTGCTCCTAAGACTTTAATTCGAATTTGGCTTCAGTCCTTTCACTAGAGACTTGAATACCTTCTTTGCCAATATCCCTACGTTTACCTAATGCCCTTCCAACTTGCCACCCAATCGCCATATTCACTACAGCCATGAGGGGATACAGGAGATAGTCACCCAATGGTTCTGGGAGCAGGAGATCGACGACCAGCCATCCTCCGGCCATTGCACACCCAATAATCAAGCCAATTATTGATTTTAGGTACCGCTTTATTTTCATATGCCCTACCTCCATTGATTTATAAAACTATTAAATGCATACGCAAGCGGGGTGTGCTGCTAGCCAATATAGGCATACATTGTCACCTCAGGAGATGTATTGATCACTTCATACTCAGGCTTCACCCACATATTTGCTACCCCCTTTCATGACACCCACATTGAAACCTGCGCGGGAGTGTCTGATTTTCTCTTTCAAAATAATCATATGTAGAGAAATATCTCAAAATAACCTTTATTTTGACATGAAGTTGTCCTTATATGGCATTGGTTTTTGCAATATATTGCAAAAAGGGACAAGAACAAAAAAAGAAACAACCTGAGTCCGGATGATGATTGAACTCAGGTTGTTTACGTTATGATTATCTACTTACTAATATAATGATTTATTAAATGATCTAACTCACGTTGTTTTATCTCAGTACTGACTGCTTCTTAAATGAAAATTAACGGTCCATTGTCCATTTTGATTCATAATTCCATGTGTATGAAATGATAATTCAGAATTATCGGATCTGTAATGTTGCAGCTGTGCTATGATCGTTCCTTTATACTCATTATCACTTATTTTCTGAAACGATTCTGATTCCTCACGAACTAACGTATTCCCAATCCAAATATACGGGTTCCCAATCAAACTTTTAGTTTCCGGACTAACTGGAATATTTGAATTTGTGGTTATCGTATAATGCAACTGAATGTCTTGGCCGTGGTTTATGATCGAATAATCATTGATAGTTAACCTGATTCCGTTATCCTCGGATGAACCTAAACCATTACTTGACTGAGCATTGGTCAATGTTGGATAGGCAAATCCAAAGAGTAAGGAAATGCATAAGGCGGCACCAATGAATCGCAGGGTATAAATCGGTAATTTCCTCATTTTAACACCATCCTTATTTTTCGTGAATATCTGATGTTTCGCCAATTTATAATGATCCTTTTAAGAAACAATCTGAGTCCGAATAAGAGAATCAGACTCGGATTGTTTCAGGAGTAAAAATCATTTCTTTTTGGATAGCCATTCCGCTAGTGCTTCAGCCTCTGCACCTTTGGCCATACCTGCTGGCATGCGGTCGCCACCATTAAGAATTTTATTCAAAATGTCCTCTTTAGACATCGTTTTACCTATGTGTTGAAGATTTGGTGCTGTTGCGCCTTGAAGATTATCCCCGTGACAGGAAATACAACTTTTTTTGTAAACCTTTTCCGGATCGATAACAACGTCTGCTTCCCCTTGTAATTTTGCATTTTTATTTATAGCTCCAGGTTTTAACTTACCTCCGAGACCATAAACAACAACTTTCGTACCACCAGTAATGACTGCAACATATTCTTTGCCGTCAACAGTATATATGGAAGGTGCCATTTTGATTTGTTTTCCTCCACTTTGCATGCTCCATAATACTTTACCTGTTTTAATATCAAGAGCATTTACCTTTCCATCCAATTCTCCGTAGAAGGCAAGACCGGCAGCCGTACTTGTGAATCCGCCATACATCGGATCCTTTGTTTTATTTTGATAGACCTTTTTCCCTGTATTCATATCAATTGCTGTAATAGTACCAGAAACCTCAACATCCTTTGGCAAAGGAAGGATCTTTGTTCCTGGAAAGGTATTATTATCTTTTGCAATCTCTTCTGCATCTTTAGCGGCTACCATTAAATTAGGACTATTAATACCTGGAATAAGCACATAGTTGGTGTCAGGGTCATATGTCTGTGGAGCATAACTTTCTCCACCTGGAGTCCCTGGCCATTGAAGTACAGCTTTACTCTCATCGCTTGGTACGTTCGAATTCTGGATTTTTACAAATGGTACCCCATCATAAATAGTCTTCCCTGTTTTTGCGTCCCACGCATACCACTTTCCATTCTTACCGCCTTCAACCACAACCTTTTGCTTTTTCCCGTCGACCTTTGCATTGAGAATCATCGGTGTTGCGGCAGCGTCATAATCCCATATATCATGATCAACTTGAGTAGAATACCACTTCAACTTCCCTGTTTTACTATCTAAAGCGGTGATAGAATCGGTATATGGATTTTTTCCTTTTCTATCTGCATCGTAAAAGTCCGGAGCTGGATTCCCTACTGCAAAATACATCATATCAGTATCTGGATCAAACGACATCGGTGTCCATACGGAACCACCCCCCGTAAATTTACCTTTCGCCCAGCCCGTTCCTCTTTTAGGAACGGTCCAAAATGGCTCTTTCCATAGCGGTTCCAGGGTATCTGCTTTAAACGCCCAAACAAAACCTCGTGTACCATTATCACCGCCGCTGCTTCCAACGTAAACGTTGCCATCATAATACATCGGAGCTGAAGATTCATAGTATCTGTTTTCTAATTTGATCGTAGGTTCATAATCCCAAAAGTTAACCATTTTTAACAGTTTTCCGCTCTTCGCATCCAGTTTGGCCAGACGATTATCGATCATCAAGACAAATACATTCCCATTGGCCACTGCGACACCCCTGCTTGCCACATTGGACTGCCATGGCAAACCATTAATATGATCAAGTACGTCCTTGGGCGGTGTCCATGCCCAAAGCTTCTTTCCACTTGCGGCATCGATGGCAAATACATGATTTTTCGAACTAGTCACATACATGACCCCGTCGTGGACGACAGGGAAATCTTCTTGTAAATTTGGAATATCCTTATTCCAATCTAAGATATCCTGCTGCCATGCAATCCCCATTTTTTTCACATTATCTTTAGTAATCTCTTTATAGGGCACATGTCGGGTATGTTGAAGGTCATACCCCCAATTTGGGAACCCTGTCACATCTTCCTGATTTGCCTGGTTGGATTCCTTGGTTTCCTCTTTTTTGTTTTTTGCATTATTCTTGTCATTATTCGACTGACAGCCAACTATAACCATACTTGCTAGCAAAACTAAACCTAATGACTTTAAATATCGCTTCACGAAAATACCCTCCTGACATTATGAAATAAAACATCGATTTTTGATGATGAATTTTTCCACTTTCAGACTTTAAACCTCCTTAAGTTATTCAAATTTTTATAAGAACATTGGTATAATTACCTAAGGCACAAAAATTATGCAAATAGTGACTAATTCTACCTTCACTCTTTTAGTTTAATTGTACTGTTGGACGACCCATTACTCATTTTAGGCATAAAAAAAGACCCCAGCCAAAATTACAGAGAGGCTAGTGGGTCAGGGACGAACTATAGTAGAAATGATAAGTTTTTTAAAATCTTGTCGTGGATATTATTTCTGTCCACGTGTTCCTATTAATTATTTCACTTTAATTACAATCTTCCCTTTGGCATGATGTGTTTCACTTAGTTCATGTGCTTTTTGTAACTCTTCTGCAGAAAAGCCAAATATACTACCCACTTGAGGCCTAAGAATCCCTTTTTCAAGTAATTCTCCTAATTCACCTAGCTGTTTACCATTTGGCGTTAACCAATAGGAGCTTGCCATTACTTGAAACTTTTCTGCTAATGCTGGATCGGGTTGTCCGGCTATCGTTACTAGTCTGCCTCCAGGCTTTAATACTTGGAAGCTTTTATTTAAGATGTCGCCGCCCATTGTATCAATGACCACATCATATTCACTTAATTCTTCTTCAAAGTGTTGCGTACGGTAGTTAATGAATTCCTCTGCTCCTAGCTCTTTTACATAGGCTTCATTCTGTTCACTTGCGGTTGTTGCGACATGGGCGCCTAAATGTTTAGCCATTTGAATGGCCAAACTTCCTACACCACCAGCTCCGGCGTGGATGAGTACTTTATCTCCTTGTTTAACTTTTGTATTGTCCACTAAACACTGCCAAGCGGTTAAACCTGCTAATGGAATGGAGGCTGCTTCTTCAAATGTCAGATTACTAGGCTTTTTCGCAAGCAATTCCTCATCTACAGCCGTAAATTCGGCATAAGTACCTTTAGCGGTAGTATCTGGACGCGCAAAAATTTCATCCCCGACCTGATAAGATTTCACGTCACTTCCCACTTCAACGATTTTACCAGCTACATCCCAGCCTAGGATAATTGGGAATGACCAATCAAGCATTTGCTTCAAGTAACCTGCACGAAGCTTCCAATCAATTGGATTAATGGAAGTTGCATACACCTCAACAAGTATTTGGTTAGCTTTAATTTCTGGTTTCGGCAGCTCCTGCTCGACCAACACATTTTTACTGCCATATTCATTGATGACAACAGCACGCATGACCAGCACTTCCTTTTTGAATTATATCTGCAGCACTAGTATTCGTTTTAACTTAAGAAGTCATTCCTTCTCGTTAGCGTTTACAGAATCATGGGTATATGCGAAACCAATCATATGTGTTAAGCTACCTTTTTTCCTCCAAGTACCCATCATCTAAATCATAGGAGAATCTTTCTGCAAGGTTATCTGATAAGTCTACCTGTACCCCTTATTGATATAGAAGAAATACTCAGAAAAAATACAATCCCTAAATAACGTAGGGATTGTATTTTTCATTTTTGGAGTCAAAGCTATATGTAATTAAATCAGATATTTCTCCGATTCCTTCGTATAATGAACGACTTGATTAAGTTGACCATTTTTGAGTTTTACTGCCCATTCTGGATCAGCTAGGATTGCTCGGCCCATGGCTACATAGTCAAATTCGCCTGCTTTGATTTTTTCATCGACAATTTTGAGATTGTCTTCTATTGTTACTTGATCATTATCTTGATTACTCAGATAGGCGCGGTTAATTCCAACCGAACCGACTGCAATTGTTGGTTTATTAGTAAAAAGTTTCGTCCAGCCGGCCAAGGTTAATGATGAATCTTCCTCTTTAAATTCAGGTTCCGAGATTCGTTCTATTATTCCGTTTAAGGTGCAGTTCAAGCTTCAACTGTCACTTTGATTAAAAGGTGTAATTTTCTAAGACAATTTTTTAATCAATAAAAATGGCATATACTCCGACCATTTCCGCACGACGAATGTCCTAAAAATATCACCCCCTCATCTACTACTATGACGGGTTTTACTAATTTCAAATACGAGTTATAATTCTACTATTCTTCTATTATACTTGGATATTTATTGCCCAAAGCTTCTAGATCTTTGAAAGAAATATGGTGCTTATAATTATAAATAGTAGGCTCTGCTTCTCTAGCATATTTTACGTGTCTACCTTTTAAAGGATTGTTTTTACTATAAGTAAAACTTAAAACACCGTTTTCAAGTTTTCCTCTTGTAATGTAAATTAGAGTGGTTACCTAACATTAAATGTCATCTAATGGCTTATCTAATTTATGTTTCAATACAAAATCATTATATGCTTTTGCTGCTTCATTTTCGGTAAAGTAATTCCCTATATGGACTCTTTTTCCATTCATTCTTACATATGCGTTCCACCTTTTATCTCGTTTACCTTAAGTAACTCCAGAAAACTTTGAGGAAGGTTTTTTTGTTTTTTGAACATACGTCTCCCTCTCTCTTTCATGTACCTCTGATAATTTATTTAGTTTCGAATTATCAATGAATAGTTCCATCGATCTTTTGTTAAATGCAAGTGCAGCCAACCATTCTGTATCGAAGGAACCAATTAATTCACGCCCATTTTTTGTATTAATTCTTGCAATCCATTTATTAGAATTACTTTGTTTAGAGACACCAAAATAAATAGACTTGTTCCCACTTTTGTGTTGGAAAAACTTTCTCTTAAAATCAAGGTTCTCAGGTCTGTCACCTTCGTCTAATAAGTTTAGAATACAGTTTTTCCCGCAGAATTCTAGTGCTGCTTTATTATGCGCCTCAGCAGCTTCATATTCAGAATCAAAAAGACCTATAGTCTTTCTTTTTCCTCTTCCTATAAAAATACTTGCCTGCCATTGTCCATTTGTTGACACAAAGGTTACATACTTATATTTGGAGGATGAATTTTGCTTTTCTTTCCTTCATCCAGTAGAATTTCCTTAATTGCATGATAAATGGGGAGTAGATTTGAAAAGCGTATTTAGTGAAATCATTCAGTTTCGCGGTAATCATTATGATTTTGGGTATAGGCAGGGCGAGCTATTAAAGGATTCTCTCATTTTGCAAAACCGTAAAAAACAATGGGGTTCCAAATCCAAATTGCGGAATTTTATAACAGATGCAATGGTAGTCAAAAGGATATTTCTACATTTCGCTCCCCGCATTTGGGATGAGCTAAATGGATTGGCAGATTCATTAGAAATGGAAATGGCAGATGCCGTTAGGGAATTTGGCGGCTATTATCTTGAATACGGAAAAAGTGGGTGCTCCATTTTCACAGACACTGATTACATGATTCGTAACTATGATAATGACCCGCTCTCCTATGAAGGGCGTTATGTTCTCTATCAACCTACTGATCAGGGCTATGCTGTAATTGGTCCCTCCATGCAAATCACCGGACGTACAGATGGGATCAATGAAAAAGGATTAGCGATGGGTTACAACTTAGTTAATCGTGTAAGGTCAGATGACGGATTTATTTGTAATATGATTGGTAGGATTATCTTAGAAAATTGTGCCAATGTAGATCAAGCTATTTCACTACTAAAAGAAATTCCACATCGCCGCTCGTTCAACTATGTCTTATTGGACCAACGTGGTGAGTCCATAGTCGTAGAGGCCTCTCCCAGAGAAATAGCAATCCATCAAGCTAATTTCTGTACCAATCATTTTAATGAGCTAAAACATGAAAATCGCTTCCGGCTGGATGACTCTCTGCAACGATCACAGGCTATGGAAAGACAGGAAAGCAGCACTACCGATCCATATAAGGCTTTTCGAATGATGAACGACACAGACAAGGGTGTTTTCTCTAAAAAATATGGAGCATGGGCAGGTACCATACATACTGCAGCCTACCTTCCAAAAGAATTGAAAGCATGGCTAGCCCTGGGCGGAGACAAGCTTCCACTGATTTTTGACTTTGACCATTGGCTTAAGGGAGAAAATATAAACATCACACGAATCAAAGGGGAACTAGACACACACCTGCCCTTTGTGAATATGGAAGAAATCTAACGGGGGCAGCCCCCCTCCTTTATCACTTCTTATTTTTTTAATCAACAAAAGCAATGGGAATATAAAAAGGAGTTTGTAATCATTACTTATATTAAAATAAGGTATAATATAAAAAAAATACTTGAGGTGAATATAAAATTGGATTTTAATTCTGATTCAGAACAACATATTGAAAAAGGCAATGACCAAGAATATAATACAAGCGATTACACTAGTAGATTTGAAGCTGATGAGGAACTAGTTGATAGCGGATTTCAAAAATGGTTTTTGGGTAGGAAAAAGAAAAACACAGTTACTGCAAGCACATCGGGAGGAAACTCACTATCTAGGTTCCGATTGTCAAAAAAGAAAAAGAAATTGGAGCTGTCTTGGGTAAAACTTCTCTTCAAAATCCTTGTAATAGGAGTAGTCTGTTATAACTTCAAATATATTATGGACTTTGCAAGAAATCCTATAAGTAATTTTACTCAGATATTATATGTAGCTGGCATTTGTGCAGGAATAAATTTTATTGCCGTCTGGATTCTCTTTTATAAGAATCCGATTATACGATTTTATCTTTCCTTAGTAGCTATTATAGGATCCTTTGGCTACTACTTCTATGTAAATTATATGAATCATTCCTTTTTGGGTAATCACCTCATCCCTTCGCTGCTGGTTGCTATTTCAGTATTGATGGCCGTAAACCCTAAAGTAAATTATTATTTAAAAAGTATCGTATTACTGTTAATCCCTGTAGTAGGAATCTATTTTAGCGGTAATACATTTGCACTTGTGTGGACTCTTATGCTTACAGCAGGATTGATTCTATTCTTCAGAGTTTCTAAATCAAAATCAAAAAAATCAAAATCAAATAAAAAGGTTGAACAAACTAGAAGAAATAAACAACAAACTGCTTAAGAACTAACCATTTTTAGATTATGAAACAGTACTTAAATGACCCAAAAAAAAGGGTCAGTCCCCCGGTGATGTAAAGCTTTACCGCAGTGGGGGACTGACCCACTACCTTTGCTATTCTGGTCGTTCATCTAGGTTGTGATACCGAACAAACGGACCAAGGTGACCGAACTCCCCAACCGCCTCCTCCATTAACCGGTGTGCCTCTTCATATGCGCCGGCAGGTAAAATATCCAATTCATGATACCCCATATTTCCATAGTTATAGACAAGCAAAAACCTATCTGTCTCCCAAAGCTCAAGTCGAAACACATGCCAATGGTTCCTCACTTTCAATTGAATCCCTGTGTAGAATGTTTTCTCCCCCAGCTGTTGATAAGCAAATTCCGCTGTCCCTCCTTTATAGGACCTACCCTCCTCCAATACAAGCGGGTAACCTTTCGTATATAGGTGTTCCATACCTTTCAAGGTTTCAAGACTGGTTTCCCTTTTTGTGGCCACAATCACAGGAGACAGCCTATCTACTCCTATTTCATGGTATTCGATGGTACCACTGTCATCCCACTGAATATGTAAATCCGCATCCTGAAGCACATTTGCCCACCTTCCGAGATCTGCGGAATTTTTCAATTGTTCGCAAGAGAGAAACAATCCATCCTCCGTTAACAAACGATGGACGATTTCTAAATAACGACTGTCACCATAAGTTGGATTCTCCTTCATGTACTCTTGAAGTGACCAATAGTTTGAAATCATGATAGGCCCCATAATCTCATGAAAGGTCCGTGATGAAATGATTAAATCAAAAGAATTCAGGGAAAAGTGCTCAGTTACCTCCATAAATTCCATTTGGTAAAAACTCACATTATTAAGCCCTTGCTTTATGGCCAACTGCTGTGCACATTGAATTCCATTTCGACACTGTTCAATGCCAACGATCTCCGCAGCTGGAAAAATCGAGGCGTACCAACAAGACAGCAACCCATTATCACACCCAATTTCCAAAATCCTCTTCGGCTTTAAATGAGTTTGCTGACTGATCCAGTTGAGCAAGGACTGATGGAAATTCATCGTCCATGATTCTACCGCCAAACTGAAGGCCGGTGTTCGGTTTTTCACTTCATAAAGATTTCCTTTTAGTTTGCGCTCCATAATGGGTTGGAGTTCCTTTGCCAAGAAGGAGTCAACCTCGGTTACATGCCTCCAAAAGTCTTCTTTGGTAAAGCAGTTTTTGATACCCAGTGACTTAAAATAGGCAGAAACACTTTGTGACTTTAATTTGTTATCTATAAACATAGTATTATCTCCAGTTTAGGCGTATTTAGTTTGTTTCAACAGGGTCAATACCTATTAGTTGATATTATTATCTGGTACTAATTATAGCATGAAAAAAAGCTTTACTCCTTAGTGAAGTAAAGAAAATGGAAGAATTCACTCACGATTGACAGAGGAATAATGGTAATTAATCAGCATTAACTTACTTCATCACCTTATTACTAGAAAGTGCATACTTAAACTGGTCGATTAGAATAGGAACGATCTCAAAGGCACCGCCTACAATTCCATAATGACAGTTCTGAAAGATTGGGACTTCTTTGTCATTATTAATGGTAATAATTAAACCAGAATTTTTCATTCCCACAATATGTTAAATCGCACCAGAAATCCCAATCGCAAAATAAATCTTTGGCGTTACCGTCACACCGGTTTGCCCTACTTGATGAGGATGAGCAATCCACCCCGCTTCCACCACATCCCTGCTCACACCAACGGCTCCTCCAAGGGTTTCCGCTAACCGGTGTATTAACTGAAATCCTTCGTATCTGCCTAAGCCTTTACCTCCAGCCACAACGATGTCCGCTTCGTCTATTCTTACCTTCCTAACCTTTTCTTTTACAATTTTCCAAGACCTTTGTCCGGATATCTTCTTCCTTTAGTAGAACGGTTTCCAATACTTTAACTACGATGAAAATTCTATCAATACAATTCCTTTTTTTATTTACAAAAAAATATAGACATTCACTTTTATGGGAGGGGCAACACATTTAAAAATCTTGCCACGACTCTAATTTTCCATTTTTGAAATATAAATAAATTGCACCACTTGCGCTAAGAATGTCATCATAAATCCATTGGTCAAATGAACCCCAACTATATGTGTAATTATTAATATCATTCGGATCATTCCATGAAAGTCTAACTTGTTTTTCAGTCATTCCTAATTTAATTTCTTCTTTTTGAATTGTGTCCCATGTTGATTTTGAATAATGATATTTTTTGAATAGATTATCCCTTAAGTAAAGATATGGTAGTTCGGAAGCCTCAACATTTTAAGACCTCCTTCTTTAGAATAGGGTCTTTTTACTTATTGATTTATGGATATTTTTAGAATAAATCCCAATTCACTAGTTCTTTTTTTCTATATTTTTGGTATTATTTAGTTGATTACTATATTATTATATTGAAAGGATGTTTTGACATGAAGGTATTAGGTTTCCTGAAAAAGAGATGGAAGTATGTATTAACTGCAATAATTGCTTTGGTTATTGGTGCATCTGGCGGCCCTTCTCAAGATGCACTTGATAAGGCCAATAGTAAAATCGACACTTTAAAAAAACAACTATCAGCTAAAACTAAAACAGTAGCAAATCTAAAAGCAGACAATAAAGATTTACAAGTAAAAGTGGAAGAAGCAGCTCCTTTTTTTAAATTGAAAGAAGAGGATCGTAAAAAGAAAGAAGCAGAAGCAAAGGCAGTTGAAGAAAAACGCTTAGCCGAAGAAAAGCGTAAGGAAGAAGTTGCACGTAAAGAAGCTAAAAAGAAAGCTGCTGAAGAAAAGAAAAAGCAAGAAGCTAAGGAAAAACAAGGTTACAATACTGGAATTACATATAATCAGTTAGCAAGAACCCCAGATAAATATGTCGATGAAAAAGTAAAATTCCGTGGGACAGTTATCCAAGTTATTGAAGGCGATGGTGAAACTCAAATAAGATTAGCTGTTAATGATAATTACGACAGAGTATTATTTGACGCATTTGATGATTCGGTTGTTTCATCTAGAGTCTTAGAAAATGACACTATTACAATCTATGGTAAATCTACCGGATTGATTTCTTATGATTCTACATTGGGTGGAAAAATATCCATTCCCGGTATCTCAATTGATAAAATTGATCAGTAATGCAGGTTTTAATAAACCTACTATCTTTAAATGCTCCTCATTTTGAGGGCTTTTTAATTTCACATAGACCTCACAAGGGTATTGCCCATTTTTGCCTAATACACCATCTATCAACAGTTTACGAGCAACTATTATGAACTATTCGGAATTATGGATTCAAATGAGCCGAGTCATCAAATAAAATAGGGTCAGTCCTTAGGTAAAGTAACGTATTAAAGCACCGAGGGACTTTCCCAATTTTACGGGAAATTTCCACCACTATATTATTTCAGTTAAGTATTTGGGTCGGTACAACCTACAAATTAGTGACTACTTAAAAAGGATAATTTTTTTCCAAATCCTTTAATGATTTTAATTATAACCTTCTTCATCTTCAGCCACTTTAGAATGACTTGTCGGAGATAAATCGTCATAGATTTGGGTCTTTTGAAGCCTCTTTTTGAAATATGAATTTAACTTCGGATCAGTACAGAAGATAAAACAACCTTTTTGACCGCGTGTCATAAGCGTTCGATAGGTATTTCGGATAATCTGGTCGGCAACTATTTGTGCTTTCTCCGGATTATCTTTAGCCATTGTTTTAATTCCTTTTAGTGATTGGTCTGTTTTTGCCCGTTTTGTATAGTCTGTAATTACCTCACCATTTTCGTAACGAAGATCTGGTCCAATTATTACTCCTACAAAATCAAACTCTAAACCCTGGGCAGTATGTATACACCCCGCTTCACTGACAGAGTTTTGGTCAATTGCCCATATACTATCTTTCAAATTCCAGCTAATTTCAAAATTATACTCAGGAATAACGATATCTTTATACATTGTGTTAGTCCGCTCACCCGTTGGCCACTCCCAACAGTACCCAGCCAACATCCTAGATTTATTATTCATCCTGTTTAATTTTTCAATTTCATGTAACATATCATGAGGGTCGTCCATTACACGAAAGTCATAATCTACCCCATAATAATGAGTATTTGCCGTTTCTCTAATTTGTAGTACATCGTCTAACCATGCAATATATGCATCAGAACCGTCGCATCTAAATTGTGACACTAATTTTCCGATTCTAACCTCTGAATTTAACTCATAAGCATATTTTTTAATCATATCGATACTTCCAATATCCTTTAATGTTACCCTTTGGTTTTCATCAATAAAAAAAAGAGTAAATTTTGAGGCCTTAATTAATTCTTTTACTTGATTTTCCCCTTGATTACCATAGAAGCCTGATTTTTCATTTAAACGATGGGCTTCATCCACAACAATTACATCAAACTCATTTAATTTTGACTCAGTAAAACTACCCGACCCCTTAAATAAATTATCAATTTCTGTTTTTCTCACAGTACCCTTTAACTTAGAGGCATACACTTCTCTGGGTGCTGAATTTTTTGAAACATATAGTGCCATTAAGCCCTTATTAATCAAATTCACCAATAAATTAATAGCCATTACAGATTTACCAGTCCCAGGTCCACCCTCAATGATCATTACATGTTTCTTGTTATATTTTAAACATTTAAGGGCTGAATGAAATGCCTCCTCATAAAACACTTTTTGTTCATCAATCATAACAAATTCTTCATTACCCTTTAACATATTTGTAAGAGAGTCCTGCAATGATTTTGAAGGGCGAATTCTACCATGCTCTATTTGATATATTAATTTATTATGATCACCTTTACGGACGTATTTTTTTATAAAATCTCTTAATTTTAGAATTTCACCCTTTGCGAAAATCGGTGCTTTATTCATATGCTCTTGATAATGTTCATCAGTTAGTGGATCATTAACAACTTTTCTATAATTATGTAAATATGCGCACGGCTTAAGATCTATCTTTTGCTCCTGAACATTTTCATTAAAATCTTTAATTAATGCAGCATACGACCAAGCTTGATATGAAGGATGTGCAACCGCTCTCTTAGCACCTCCGAGATATGTATTTACAAGCGCATCCTTTGTTGTTATTTTCTCTACCTCAGTCCATTGTTTTAATTCCACAATAACAACATGATCTTGCCTTCCATCGTTGCCTGCTACTATAAAATCTACCCGTTTGGATGTATTTGGGATTTTAAATTCAATCGCAACAGATGCATCATTTGGTATATCTTTGTCTTGCATAACATTCGACATCCGTTGAAGGGAATTTTCCCATGATACAATTTCCTGTTTGGACGTTCTGCCAATCTTTTCTTGATAAGAATTATATAAGCGTTCAACTAATAATTCGTTTGTAACATCAGATATAAATTCGGTTTTTGTAGCTTCATATATTATCATTTCCCCTCAACTCCTAGTTACATTTTTGTATCCGCTTGACTAATCCTCTAATGATTCAAGAAAACGTGATTGTCAATTGGCTACAGGGAATATAAAAATAAATAAATTTTTCAAAATATAGATTTAATTTTCTTTATTTTTTGTCTAGACATATAAATACAATAATACAATTTTGCAATGGCTCAGTATAGATGACTATTTTACAGGTAATAATAACCGTTACTTCATTTCAATATTTTCAACGTTTAATTCATACTTAGCCTTACCAATACTGCAAAAATTCTTATCCCACATTTAAAGAGTATCGCTTTTTATGTTTAACATAGGTCCAAGCTCATCATTCATCAAATCTCTCGTGTTAGAAGTCGTCTCATTGTAGATAATCAACTCTTTCCTAGCTTTTATTCACTGGATATTTTATAGCGTTTTTAACAAGTTTGTTTGAGACCTCTTCCTCTAGATTAATATCCATCTTATCGGCTAGCTGAACAAGGTAAATTAGAATATCAGCCATTTCCTCTTTAATATTTTGTTTAGATTCTGCAATTGCTTCTTCACTAGTTCGCCATTGAAAGTTTTCAAGCAATTCATTTGCTTCAAGTGAAATTGAAATGGCCAAATCTTTTTCATTATGATACTTTTTCCAGTCTCTTTCATCACGGAAGTCTATAACTTTCTGTATTATTTCTTTCATTAGTTTCTCTCCTATGAACCACTCTGAAGGTAGTACTATTTTCTTAATTACCTTATTTTAACACTTGATGTTTTATAAATGCACAAAAATGTTACACATATACGATTAATGACGATAGCTAATTTCGCCAGATGCTTCTCTATTTTTAATGTAAGTGATAATTAAAGCTTAACTTTTTTATCCCTAAATAAAAAAAACACTCACAAAAGGTTGATTTACCTTATCTGTGAGTGACTGAATAGAATAGATAAGCCTTCATAATAGCGAGGAAAAAAGGGTCAGTCCGCCGATGAAGTAAAGTTCTTAAACACCCGGGGACTAGCCTAGAAGTTTTATTAGGTTTTGCAATAGAAAAAAATAGATGTTAATCGAATAAAGCAAGGAAATGCAAGGTAGATTCCCAGAGCTAGTCCCATAGATAAAATATCGGGTGTTGGAGTTTATTGGGAGTAAGCGGATTGGTTCGGTACAAACAGCGCACAGATGAAGATGATCGAAAGCAACGTAATGATGTATGCAGGGTGTTTTCCTAAAAAGGGTTTTGATAATTCTATTTAAGAGATGTACAAGATAACCTGACATTGGGTTAAGTACGGATGATCATCAAGAAATACTTGACTAGATAGCAGTTTTGCCTCAAGCCACGATATTTCTTCAGATGCCCCGTCTTCAAATTCTAGAACCGCTACAGTTTGCTGGTTGGAATTCCGGTTCCGAATGCGGATACGATTTGCAGTGTGTCAGAACAACCTTCCCCGTTCTGACCAAGCAAACTATTAATAACCGTGGACTTCCCAGAATTGATTATGCAAACAAAAGCTATAGTATATTTCTCCTTAGAAGTATCAAGATGTCTTTCAATATCTCATATGTAACGTTGGTAGCTGGCAGCCCCCATGTCCATGCCTGCACTGTATTCTTTAATAACATCTAACTTTTCATTTAACTCAGCAATCAATACTTGATAATTTTACACCTTTTTTATTAAAATTTTGGATATAAAAAACTATATCAATAAACCCATATAATAAAAGAGGTATATATTATACACCTATCTTTTGTCACACCTAATTTAAGTTAGCATAGAAAAAACGAATGGATGCGAAAAAAATATGATAATATGACACATACACCCATGTGTTATCAACTATGCAAAAAGAAGCTGCCCATAAATTTGAGCAGCTTATCAAATAATCTGTGTAAATGATAAAAAATTTCATGTACCAAAATGTGACAAAAGATAATCTTTCAGATGTTAGCCAACAACTTTTTCTTTCAATCACTTTTAGCAAAAACCGAATAAGCAGTTCAGTGTAAGTCCGTAAGAGTTGCTAATCAATAAAGCTCAACTGTTAAACCTTACTGCACCTGAAATGACCGTTCTTCTTGGTGGTATGGGTGTACTTACTGGGTACAAACTATGGCGGCACAGAACATGGCGTATTCACTGATTCTGTCGGCCAACTGACGAATGACTTCTTTGTGAACTTGCTTGACATGGGAGTGGCGTGGAAGCCTGTAGGAGCAAACGTTTATGTAGGACACGATCGCAAACAGGTGCAGTGAAACGTACAGCGACTCGAGTGGACCTCGTGTTTGGTTCAAACTCCGTCCTCCGTTCCATTGCAGAAGTGTATGCTCAAGATGATAACAAAGAGAAGTTTGTCAAGTTTGTCCAGGACTTTATCGCTGCCTGGGTTAAGGTGATGAATGCTAATCGCTTTGATCTTAAGGCGGTTGAACAGAAAAAAGCTCAATTAGCAAGTAAGTAAGTTTCAAGAGGAAACCGCCGTTGATTTGACGACTGTTTTTGTCTTTGATGCCAGGCACCATTCAAATAGAGATTAATAATTCCCTTACCTTTCCCTCTCAAAATATCCCGCAATAGCCGGAAAACTCAAGAATTCCTTCCTCATCTCCCAAAAGAAATGTCGCCCTTTCCTCTAGTAAGCTTAAAATCTAGTGAATATTCATGACAATTCACTGGGGAGTGATGAAAACTTTTAGAATAGAATTGAATGGCCTCTCGCTGGTTGGCAGCAAAGATAAAGACAAAATCCTTGTGGTTCATTTTCAGCGAGTAGATGCCAACTCTATGAAAACCTAATTCATTGGTTTGAATCATTCCCTTTACTTTTTGATGGTCCGCTTGGTCTAAGTCGATTTTTGACATATGGTCATCTAATGAAATTTTCTTCTCCGCCAATAAATGGTGAATGTAATGGGCCAATGCTGATTCTTCATGACGAAGACAATCCATGTAAAGATCTTTCACAATCATGTGATCACACCTCAATATAAGTTATTTCGGCTAAATAGAGGTTACAACGGCAGATTCGATTCCTTTCGTTCCTCAATCCTCCCTGTTTCCTGGTTGTAATTTACAGCGAGGCTTCCAACGGGACCATTTCGGTTTTTCGAGATAATGATTTCAAGGGATGAATCCTGCGAGTTCTTGTCATAATACGCTTCACGATACAAGAACAAAATGACATCGGCATCCTGCTCCACACTGCCCGATTCTCGAATATCAGACATCATCGGCCGTTTATCGGCTCGTGATTCCACTGAGCGATTAAGCTGCGCCAAACAAATAACGGGGCAATCAAACTCCTTTGCCATCGTTTTCAGGGATTTCGATATTTCAGTGATTTGTAAATGAGAATTCCCTCCGAAAAATTGTCCTGAACGGATGAGGGTTAGATAATCGATAAACAGGATTGGTTTCTTGTGTGGAAATTGATTCATCAGCTTTCTCGTTTTTGCTCTCATTTCTGCAATCGTTTGGCCACCCCCGTCAAAAATTTGGATATGGGTTTCACTGAGGTTACTAATCACATCTGACCATCTATTCTTTTGATTTGAATTGAGCATTCTTTTTGGATCCCGCATTTTAGCCCGGTTAAAGCCCCCAGTCGAAGCCATTAATCGCGAAGTGATCAGCTTTTCAGGCATCTCTAAGGAAAAGACGAGGGGCAGAAATCCTGCCCAGCCCGACATTTTGGCAAAATGGAGCATCATGTCGGTTTTTCCCATTGATGGTCTTGCGGCGAGAATCGTCACTTCCCCATTCCGAAAGCCTCCCGTTACTTTATCGAGGTTTTCGATACCCGTTGTTGCCTGTTCCGTGAGTTTTTGATCTTCCCAGGGAGCCTCATAGATGTCTGCCAACGCATTTTGCAGGGAGGTGTGATCATCCATTTTTATTTGGTTAATTTTATCCAATTCGGCAATGACTTTGGCGATTTCCCAATCATTCATCGCAGCAACGGTTAGGATGTTTCTCTTTTCTCGTTCCTTCCACGAGTCAAGAATCAGTTTCTCCATTGCATCAAATTTCTCCACGTCCGCATACGATAACAGCTCAGAAAGGTAAGACATACCCCCGAATAATTCGAGGTCGGGTAAGGTAGTAAAGGTAATCAAATCAACATTTTTCCCTACACGGTTAAACTCGACCATTCTTCGCATGATTTCTTTATGCCGTGTACTTTCCAGCTGTTCAGGTTGGACCACGGTATCCTTGAGTAAATACTCCGCCTTCATCAAGCTTCCTAAGAACGCTTTTTCCGCGATACTCATTCCTCTTCACCTGCCGTAAAATCGAGATTAATTCCACGTGGAATATCTCTTCCTGCAGAAAACGGTGCAGTTGATTGCCTTTGTACAGGCCTTTGCTTCTCTTGATACGAATCGATTTCTTCTACGGTCAATAGATTTTCATTTTCCCAGTTTTTTAGAATTCCAACCACATAGTTCAGCTTTCGTTTGTTACTGGCACAAGCAATATTCAAGGCTTTTAAAATGATCTCTTTCGGCTGCAAGAAGCTAGAATCATCTAACCAAGATAACAGCTGCTGTTTCGCATTTACGTTCGTGAAACCAAATCCATTGTTGTCCCAAAACTCCACAATTTCTTTAACAACCACCTCTTTTTGGTTCATTCGTGACGGATGCTGGCTGTCTGGATTTTCCACTATATTTGGTTGGAGAGATTCTTGTTGTTTTTTATTTTTATTTTTATTTTCATTTTCTTTTTGTCCACGTACCGTATAACGAGACGAGTACGAATCATCTAGCTGCTCGAAATCCTCTTCTATGTATGGATAACTTTCATCTTGTCCTCTATATTCCCCGTCAAATAACAGTTTTTCTTGTCCACAAAACGAATCAAAAAGACTACGCATTTCTTCCTTAAGAATGGATTCCGAAACATATCGAATCAGCGAGGTATCCACCACTTCCTTTAGTTCGGAATAAATACAATCCATGATCGGTTTCCCGCCTTTATGCAGGTTATTTCTTGCCCAGTCTTTAATGGCAAGTTCTCTTGTTTCTGGATTGTAACGAATCAATTTGTGAAGGTCGGTGAAACGTTCCATTAACGCATGAACACTCTCAATCGAATAACCCAAATCAAAAGCCATCTGTTTTTTGGTAATTTTATAGATTCCAATTTGTGTTGTTTCTGGATTGGTCAGTAGATACAAATAGAAATATTTGTCCTCCGGACTCATCTCCTCAGAAACCATTGGATTCTTCCAAAAATCCGTGCGCACCATACGATACTTTGCCATCTTCCACCACTGCCTTTCTTCTACTAAAATTTCTTCAAACTTTATATAGAAATAGATGAAGAAAAAGGTCATATGTTTTTCATTAATATGTGGATAATTTATGACACCTTTTCATCACCTTGTCCTTTGCGAGGCTTTAAGTGAAAGTCCTCGTCTCAGTTCTTCTACAATTTATAGGAATCGGTGGAATCTAGCGAATGACCATTTTTCATATTTGAGGGCTATTTTAGAGCGTAAACGTCAAAAAACGCCTCCAAATTTGATTTTTGAAGGCGTTTTTTGCCATTTCAGTCACTTTTGTGCGTATTTTCATACGAAGCTATTTATCCTGTTTTAGGTGAACAATATAATACGATTCGCATAGACCTGATAGGGTGTTTCTACAATGGAACATTTTTTTCCCATCTCTGATTTGGGAAGTCCGTTTATTTGATTAAACTTTAATCCCGATACGTTGACTTCGCCCCATGGATAAATCCAGGGGATTTTTTTTTAAACCTTCATAAAAGCTGCCTGTTGGTGGTGGCTTCAGGATTAAATGTTAAACAATCCGAATAACTGTTGTACTTGAAGTTGTTAATGGGATGTTGAACATTCTATTTCTAGCACAAAAGGGTAGCCAACGCTGCTTAAAGGCTACCCTTTCCCATTTGAACATCTTATGTCTTCTTAAAAAGGTACGGTGACACTATTCTCTAATAATGGAGTCTTTACCTCTACACCTAGTTTTTTAAATAGTTTAGCAATGGTTTTCATACCACTTTCAGGGTTAATTTTGGTTTCAATGTAATATGTCTCACCCGTTATGATAGATTCATAGGTATGAATGGAGGCAAACTTTTTTCTGTTTTTATGGATAGGTTTAAACGCTATAGCATAACGATTTCCTCTGTCTCCGCCTCCAAGAATAAAGCCTTCTTCTATAAGCTGACGTAGAGGGAGATTATGCTCTTCAATCCACTGTAATGTCTCTTTCCAAAGTTCCGGAACAGATTTTCCATAGATAACAGTTTCTTTTCCCTCATGTTTAATTAGCATCTGGAGTTCGTCCCATCTCTTAAAAATGTTTCTTTGGAATCCAGTTGAAAAATTCCATATCTCTTCAACATCGTTTTCCTCATTAAGGATCCATTTGATTGTTCTAAATACTTCACCATAAGTATCGTTCACAACAGTGCTGACATAATTCCTTTCATCACTGTCCTCTTCATTTGATATTTTCGTAATCGCTTTAAACACATCTTCAAAGCGATCATATATGGAACGGACCAGAGTTCGTTCTTCTTCAATGGTAGCCAATTTCTCCCGTTTGCCTTTATAAGGCATCCGTAATGCATCTACATATTGTTGAATAATAGGTTTGGCATAAATACTTAAATCAGGATTTTCCAGGCAAGGCATTAGAACAATGTCTACTAGCTGCTGATAGTCGATTCCGAACCATTTGGAACTGCCAAACGTGGCTTCATTTGATTCTTTTATTTGGCTTTTTGGTACTAAGCCTACTAGCATAAACGTTTCGTCTTTAAACTTCTCTTCAAATTTTCTTAAGTATTTATTGCATTGATTTACATCCACCCTGGCATATACCTTTTGCTCAACAGCAAGGATTAACTTTTTTTCCCTGCCAGGGTCTTTTTCATCGACGATATTTACCTTAAAAAAGACATCCAGCCTCCCTTTGTCGTCGTTTTTTTCTGTTTCCTCGATGGTTTCCTGCTCATCGATATCAAGTTTGTTGATATCCTTTTCGGCTATAACCTCAGGATTTCTCAATTGATTTACATTGAGCATGGCTAAATCGGTAATGTCGTCAATATTTTCTTCAGCGGATTCGGCAATAGCCATTAAGAATCTCTGGAACGGATAATAGCCTAGCATATGTCTTTCTGTGGGATCTAGAAGCCAAGATAAGAATCTTGAATGCCAAGTTTCTAAATGGGTAGCCCCAACAACATGAAAGACATTCGGGCGATCAATCAGGAATTTTAAAGCGACAAATTCTTTGTCCATCGTTAGTTCATAAAGCATTCTTTTCAGTGATTTCATTATGTATTCCTCCATATTTCAATGACCTTGAAACAAATCCTCTTATTACTACTTATTATAATGAAAAGGGTATACTGAAAATGGTACACCCTATTCTTTATATTGATCTTTTACTTTTCCAATCTCTTCTATTATCTCATCCACAAGGGTTTGTGGGGAAATGACCTTCACCATACTTCCCCACGCGAGGATCCAAGCCTTGAGTCCTGGACTCAGTTTTGCTTTTGCCTTTAAGGTGAATGCCTCATCGTTCACTTTCCGAATATCTGCCTCAATACCAAATTTATCAATGACACCATTGAGGACATTTTGTTCGAGTTTAAATTGCAGGGTTATCCAATCATCTTGTCCGCCAAACATATGAAACGAATTTTGAACATATGTACTTAAATCTTTTCTTTTACGCGCAAATCTTTCATCAGAAATGGTTACGTTCCTCATCCGGTCTAACCGATAATTTCGTGGATTGTTCTCTTCACTATATTTAATATCATCACCAATCAGGTAATAAAAATTGGATTCCCAAATGAGGGCATGGGGCTTGATTTGATACATTTCTCCTCCATGCCGTAACTGGAAGTTTTTATGAATATCCATATCCCCATATTGAAACGCAATCATTTTACTTTGGTAGATGGCATCATGAATTTTATCAATATGTAACTTAATTAATTGGTAGTCTTGGTTAATCGATTGCTGATAGACAATTGGGTCTGGCAAAGTCTTAGCAATGTGTTTACTCGTTAGTTCCTTTACATTGTTGGTAATAGTCTTTTTTTCTTCTTCCGTTATAAATCGTGCAGATAGGATGGGGTCAATCAGAAGCCTTAATTGATAGTTTTCAAATAGCCTTTCTTGATGACTGTAAAATTTTTTCCCATATTTATCTTCGTTTTCAATGATATCAAACCCTGAAGCCTGAAGGGTTTGAATGTATCGTTTCACCGCTTTTTGATCAGCTGTGCTTCCCGGCAGTTCGATTTTCAACTTATCAACAAGCTCTTTTATCGATAATTCATGATTTTCATCCGTTTCTTTACGAAAGATGTCTTTTAACGCTAATAACCGTACTCCTGTATTATTTTCACTCACTTTCTTTCCTCCGATATTTTACTTGAAAACCAATCTTTCCCCATCAGAAATTGGATGGGGAAAGGCTGCTTTTCTACAATTTTTAGGCTTTTGATTTCAATTCTTCTTCCTTAAAGTGAACCATCGCCCCTACTACCGGCATATGGATCCATGCTTCTACAACGGGACTTCCAGTTGCTTTATATAATGCCTCTGCATACGTTTGAAGCTGAGGCAGGTAACTTGCAGCACGTAAAAGCCAGTCCGCTTCTTTTCCAGGAAATGATTTGTGGTCGATAATGACCCAACCCTGTGGTGTAAGGATCAACAAATCAATCCAGCCGGAAGCCTTCTGCTGTCCTTTCCGCAAGTGAATTGGCCATTCGTTGTGTCTAGAAAGAAGATTAGGGTACTGTTGTGTAATAAATAGCTCCAACCGGTCCGATGCCTCAAGCATGGCATCTTCTGTTAGTGCGTGAATGTCATACCTGGTTCTCATGGCTTGTGCCATTCGGAATCTATTTTCGTTGGAATTGCCATGGTTATCAGCAGCTAAAAAGGCATGGACCATTTCCCCAAGCACGGTCATATCCGGGTTTCCTGAAAGCGGAAGACGATTGCCAATACGATGAAGTTTTGAACCACTAGATTCCAGTTCAGGCTGCTGTTGGAGGTTTAATTCTTCCTCACTCTTTTGTCCGCTTGGGCTAAAGCGTGCAGGAACAAATGGTGAAGTTTCTACCGTTTTTCCGACATAGACCATTTCAGAATGTCCAGTTGATTCAGATTCAGCGGTTCGTTCTGTATCCTCATCAATTGATAACACTCGTACCTTACAAGCAAATGGCTTACCCTTAACTATGATTTTCCCCACTTGATTATCTAGGGAAGCATCCTCTTGATCAGCCTCTGCAATCCCAAGTACTGTCGAAAAGGACAAAGAATTAAACCTTGTGGCAGAATCGACTGATGATCAGGCAGTTCGGGTATTAACCTATCATAAGGCAAAAGGATTAGAGTGGCCTTTTGTCATCCTGAATTCATTAGAAAGATCGGCTGTGGGTAAGAAAAAACCGCCTGTATTTGACCGGGTGACAGCCGTTAGTACAACGGGCTTTAATGTAGAAAATCCACTTTATGGACGCAGGCTTTATTATTGGCCTTGGCCATACGGAGCACAATCAAGTAATGTCCGTTTAGATACTTATGTACAAGCTGCAACTGAACTTCAACAGAGGGTTCAGCAACTAACCGATGAAAATCAAAGGTTGATGTATGTAGGAATGACAAGGGCCAGAGATTACCTTGTGCTAACAGCTCGTGATTTTTCAAAGGTAGGTTGGATGGATGAATTGACCGATGAGTCTGGTAACAAGGTCATCCGGAACCTTTAAGAATAAAAGAAATCCACTTGTTGTGGCCGCGCTTCCATTGGTTGCGGCCGTCTCCTCATACTTTATCGCAATTTTCCGAAGGGCATCTAAGTTCGCTAGACGTTGATCACCTTGTCCCCATCTTAATACGACTTCATCCACTTTTGCCGTTACTAATGCTAAATCCAATACTTCAGAAGGACTCATTTGAACCATTTTTCCTCTTGCATGGTCTAAGGCTTGGATGAATGGCTCCGCAGCCATGATCTCTTCTCGATTCTCCTGATCAAGCCAGCCGGATAACCAACGCCCTTCACCCCAAGTGTCTGAAGAAAAGTGGATTAATTCAGCAAGCGCCAATGTATCGTTAGGGTCGACTAAATAACGTAGGGCGGCTGCGGCGAACACCACTTCTGGAGTAGCTAGTAATCCACTTTCACCTACAGTTGCGGAAATACCTAACTTGGAGAGTGCCTCTGCCACCCTCACGCACTCATCGTTCGCTCTGCAAAGAATCGCGATATCTCCTGCTTTTAAAGGTCGTGGTTCACGGGATATTTTATCCACTATGATATATTTATCTTTTTGAGCTAAGACCGTTTTTACTCCTTTTGCGATATGTGCAGCATCGCTTAGCTGATTTTTAGAATTCAAGTAAGACCACATTTCAACTGCCATGGCCTGCTCTTGTTTGTCAGCCCGCTTTGGATCTAATGCAATTCGCTCCGCTGTCATACCTCTAGCTTCAAAAACTGGAACAAAAATCGCATTGACGAATTCAACTAATGATTGGCGAGAGCGATAGGAGGCATCCAATACTTCAATTGCTAAATCAGGAATGCTTGTCATTGCCGTCTGCATCAACTCGGGGTCTGTTCCTCGAAAGCCATAGATTGCCTGTTTTACATCTCCTACCCATGTTGCTCTTTGGGCAATCCTACGAAGCTGCATGTTTAAAGCGATTTGTAACGGGCTCGAGTCCTGGAACTCATCGACGAATACATCGGAGATCCGGTCTTTTAACACTTCGGCAAGTTGTTCGTTTTGCAATAAAGTAAGGGCTAATGCCTCTTGGTCAGTAAAATCGATTAATCCGCGTTTGCTCTTTTCCACCGCATAGGTTTCCATAGCCTCTGCCGCACAAGAAAAAAGAGCATCCATTGCGTCTTTCATGTCTTGATGAAGCCTTGGATGACGATCATGCACAGATGAAGCTGCATGAATCGGTGAGACTGCATCTCGGCTTTTCGCTCCAGGTTTTAACTTGCTTAATTTTGCCCATAGCTGCCAAGAAATGTAGCCATTGTGTTCCCATTCCTTGAGCGCCGAATCAATATCTTCAACAACCTGTGCAGTCGCCTTCGTTGAATCTCCACCAGGCAGTTCTGATTTTGCCACCCGTAAGGCTGCCTTTAAATCTTCCTCCAGCTGATCAGGATTGGCTAATGTCCCGGGCAGCCATGCAGACATGATTTCCCATGAATAGTCGGCACAGTTTTGAACATCCTCTGGTTCCAATCCATTTTCACGAGCTAGTGATAAGATCTTAAGGACATGATCACGCCAATCCTCTAACCCGAGACGAATGAAAACCTGGCGATAGTCCCGGTAGAATTTATCAATGACTTCTGCTGCAATGGTGTGAAAAAGTGAACTAGCTTCTGATTCTGCCAACACTTTTTGTACAGGTGATAACCCCATTTCAAGGGCAAATTCCCGTAACAGCCGTCCAAATACACTATTCATAGTACCAACATACCCATCCAGAATTCTTGCAGCAGATGTGCTATCGCCCGATTCTAGCAACTTGAGACGAACACGCTCAATGAGTTCTTCCGCTGCTTTCGTTGTAAATGTGGTGGCCATAATATTTTCTGCCGGCACTCCATTTTGAATGGATGTTAAAATTTCGTCCGATAAACGGGAGGTCTTGCCCGCACCAGCCCCAGCACTTAACAGCTTTAACTTTCCGCTCATTTCCTCACCCTCCTAAAACCACAAAGATTCTGATATTCGCAATAGGCACATGGCGGGTCTATCGTTGTTACAAATGAATCTTCACTCAACTCCTGGCCATCTTCCGTTCTCTTGTCCGTATTCCCTTTGGATGGAACACCTGGGGCGATAATCGTCCCTTTTAAGAGCTGTGACCAAATATCTTGCACAGATTGACGTAACACTGATGAGACTCCAAAAGTGATGGACCCGCTACGTGGTAGTCAGAAGGGAAATCCCCATGCGGCAAACTGAAGAAATCACCGCTGCGCAGCATAAAGTAGGCAACAGGAAGTTCTTGATTGTCATCTTCGGCTAAGAGCCAATGATAAAGAGTTAATTGTACCGATAAGTTTTCCAAGCGAACTTTGTAATTACTTGGTTTTCTCGACCATTTCGCATCAAACAAGATCTTGTTCCCTGATGCGGTTTCTCCGATAAGGTCCAATCTGCCGTTGAACTCAACTCCGTCACTCCATGTTTTCTGTAATTCTATTTCGGTATCTTGGATGGTAATCCCAGCATGATTCAACACTTTAAAAAATTTCTGCAAGGATTTCTGCAGTTTAAATCGGGTTTCACTGCGAAGAATTCCATTTTGCGGCTCTAGTAATGTCGCAGCCAGCCTCGGTGTCAACTGATCAAACAAGTCCCCCGTTCGTATACCTACTTCTTCCTCGCTCCAGTCGGTTTTTTCAGTAATAAGGGTTTCCAATATCACATGTCCTAGATTTCCAAGCATAATGGATTCATGTGGTAAAGAAAGGATCTTACCAGGTTTCACATTCGCAACATATGTAAAGGTCCATTTTAAAGGACAACCGATTAACCCTTCGAAACTGGTTGCAGATTCAACTTCCCGAGGCACGACGATATTTTCAGGAACCCTCCAAGTTCTTATTGGGTCTGGGATCTTGGTTGTTTGTAATGGAGTTCTTTCAAATTCCATTCCCGGAATTGAGAACCTTGATTGTTTCCGTATATCAGCCGCTTCAATGGTAATTTTTTTCTCAGTATTGTGATCTTTTGCAATGGCATAGCGTATTTCGTCCCATAATGGGTGAATAGAAATTTCTTTGCCTTTCACTTTTGCAGGAGCAAAAAGAATCAGCCTTTTGTCAGACAAACGTGCCGCCCGCTGCCAAGCAGCTGCTTCTCTTCGACGCCGCACGTCCTCTTCAAGGAGGTTGACCCCATGTTCCCTTAACCATCCCCGTTCTTTCGATGTCCAAGTTCTGACACTAGGTCCGGACATGTTTTTATGAAAACCCCACCAAATGATGTTTTCTGCCTTACCCCAGATTTGCCCTGGATGATTGACGACTTGCCATTGGGCTGCTTCCTGTGTGTAACCGGACAATTTGGCTCCTTCACCTAAAACAGATTCTAGAATGCGCCCTACTTGCAAACGTGTCACCCTTTTTGCCCCAAGGGATTTTAGTCCTTCCATTACCTCTTGGGCATATTGTGTAGCTTGTACAAACATAAGGTCGTTTGTTGTTTGATAGTTCAATGCCGCCCATTGACTAACTTTTTGGCAAATATTCATTAGTTGTTCAAAGGGAATGCCTTCGGTTGGGTCATAATACTCATGATTCACCCACAAATCAAGCCTTGCTTCAAGGTTTTTTCTCCGTTTCTTCACTTCCTTTTCGTCCAAACCTTCTGCGGTCCATATTTCCTCGTAGGCATTTATTCCGTCCTGAATTGCCTGCACCCAGAGTGGCCCGCCAATTCCTGGATTTGCGGCTAATACTTTGGCTAATTTATACCTGATCTTTCCTGGTACAGGAGAGGTTGGAATTGTTAATAATTCGAGCATCCTATCCACCCTTAACGGTTCCCAGTAAGTATCGATGGTAAGCGGTAAAACTTGAAGAACTGCACGCCATTTTGAAAGAGCGTCCACTCCTGCTGCCGGTACTCCCCGCCTATTGAGAAGCTCATCAAGGAATAATGACCCGTCCCCTTTAATGAATACCGTATCTTCCGAGGTGTTTTGCTGCAGCCAGCTGATCAAAAAGTCTGCAGCATCCCATTCCTGTTCGGAACGAATAAGGAGCAAGCTCCCATCCCCTTTCGCCACTTCGGACGATTTTTCCCCTGCCATTACCTTTTGTAGAAGGGATAAGTCAGTATATGAATCCTTTTGTATTTCTTTTTCAAACATGGTTGATACATTCTGAGTTTCTACCCCTATTTCCTTTAATAAATCGATTAATTGAATGCACCAGGGATCCCATAGTGTTTTATCTTCATCAACAATATTGATTTTCTCGATTTGTACTTGCACTTGCTCTTGTAACCTTGAGATTAAACCTCGGACTCGATCAGGAAAACCACATAAACGGTTAGGATTAGCAAGCTCCAGCTCTGCCAGTGTATCGATCCATGCACTCCCGCCAACATGTACTAAAGGGTTCCATCCAGCTAACATTAACTCATCCCGGCGACGTAACAATTCCTTCGCTGTGTTCCAAGAATCAGTCTCAAAAGATTTTGAGAATAGCTTTTTACCAGAATCCTGTTTACGAATAAGTTCCTGCCACTCTGCAATCCGTAGGTTTTCCGATACATTCGGTACGGTTAGCCCTAACTGTGTTTCTATAATGCCGATTAAGCCGTTAAAGCCTGTTACTACGGTACCGACTGATGCCTCTTGATCTCCAAGTGCATCCGGATACGTGGTCGAATCTAGCCAATAGCCTAGCGTAATCTTCAAAATGGTACCCTCCTCGTATTTTATGTTCATAAACTTTTTCTCTTTTAAGTCATTAGGTTTTTGTGGGATAAAAAATAGAAAGAATAACTTATTATTTACTTCCTTTATTTTACACAAAAAGGTATACCAAAAATAGCCCACCCTTTTAATAACATGTTTATATCTATAATCTGAACCATAATAAAATACTTACATTCCTGCAGTTTCATTTTAAGGCATAAGATTTAACACATTAAAAAATAGAGATTTCTAGTTTGTTCCTCGATAAAAGAAAAACAAAAAAGAGACAGTTCTATGGTTATATAAAATAACAATAGGAGACTGTCCCTCTACTTTCTTTCCTCCACACAAGTCGCTTAGATCAATTTTCTGAGATTGTCCATTGACCGTAACTTTGCTGCCTGTCCGTAAAAATTTCCAGTGTGAACCCATAGCCAATTCCTCATGTACTCCCTGTTCTGGACAATATGCTTCATAACTTGCCAACTACATTTCTATGAGAATATCGAGTACCTATTAATGCCATATATAACTTTTTTCAAAGGACATAGGATGCTGTCACTTGATAAATATTTAAATTTTGTGAACATATCACCAAGATGATTTCTCTTTAAGTACTCATATAACTTGCCCACTTACAATATACTTCATTATAATGAGAATATAAGTAAATTCTGAAAACATCTTTTTCATCCATTTCTATTCTATCTTCCAATGATTCTTCTTATTTTTTACTCACTATCCATCTATGAAACTTCAAAATTCTGTATTCCATTTCAACAGCATGATCCACCTTCTTGTTACTGTAATTTTTTTTAAGCCACATTTTTCTGGACTTTTTATTTTCACTAATTTATTATAACAACTAGATAATAATTATTATAAATACTATTTAATAATTATTATAATTAATGTGTCTAAGTTTTTTACTAGAAACATAATTATATATAAATAAATTTACATAAAAGGAGAGATAAGAAATATGGATGGTAAACAAAATGGAAACATCGAGGGCTGCCCGTTTCACGGCGGTGCGACTAGTGTCAAATCAAGTGGTACGACCAATCGGGAATGGTGGCCTAACGCGTTAAACCTGAATATACTCCGTCAGCATGACAGAAAATCAAACCCAATGGGTGAAGACTTTGATTATACAGAGGAATTTAAAAAGTTAGACTATCCTGCGCTGAAGCAAGATCTTCGTGATCTCATGACAACCAGTCAAGATTGGTGGCCTGCTGACTATGGCCATTATGGTCCTTTCTTTATCCGTATGTCATGGCACGCGGCCGGTACCTACCGTTCTGGGGATGGACGAGGCGGCGGCGGAACTGGCAACCAGCGTTTTGCACCGCTTAATAGTTGGCCTGACAATGCAAGCCTAGATAAGGCCCGACGACTCCTTTGGCCAATCAAGCAAAAGTATGGGAACAAGATTTCATGGGCCGACTTGCTTGTCCTAGCCGGTAATGTCGCGATTGAAGACATGGGTGGCCCGACAGTTGGCTTTGGAGCAGGACGTGCCGATATTTGGCATCCGGAAGAAGATATTTATTGGGGTACGGAAACGGAATGGCTTGGGGATAATCGTTATACAGGTGATCGTAACCTGGAGAATCCACTTGCGGCCGTTCAAATGGGGCTTATCTATGTAAACCCGGAAGGTCCAAACGGTAAACCAGATCCGGTGGCTAGTGCCAAGGACATTCGTGAAACCTTTGCCCGTATGGGAATGAACGATGAAGAAACCGTTGCCCTGATTGCCGGCGGTCACACATTCGGTAAGGCCCATGGTGCAGGTGATGCCTCTCATGTTGGTCGAGAGCCAGAAGCGGCTCCAATTGAAGCACAAGGCTTAGGCTGGATCAACTCCTACGGTTCCGGCAAAGGCCGTGACACAATCACGAGCGGTATTGAAGGTGCATGGACCGCGAACCCAACACAGTGGGATAATGGTTATTTTGAGCTATTATATGGCTATGAATGGTGGCTGACAAAAAGTCCTGCAGGGGCATGGCAATGGCTGATTGTCGACCCTGCTGACGAGCATCTTGCCCCAGATGCCGAAGATGCATCGATTAAAGTGCCAACAATGATGACCACGGCTGATATGGCGTTGCGTCATGATCCAATCTATGAGAAGATAGGTCGTCGTTTCTACGAGAACCCGAATGAATTTGCTGATGTATTCGCCCGCGCTTGGTTCAAATTGTTACACCGTGACATGGGTCCTAAAGCAAGATATCTTGGTCCGGAAGTTCCAGAAGAGGATTTCATCTGGCAGGATCCAGTACCAGCTGGTAATTATGAGTTAACAGCTGCGGATATTACCGAGCTGAAAGCAAAAATCTTAGACTCGGGATTAACTGTAAGCAAGCTAGTAACTACGGCTTGGGCTTCTGCCAGTACCTATCGCGGCTCTGACCATCGCGGCGGTGCCAATGGTGCCCGAATCCGCCTTACTCCACAAAAGGATTGGGAAGTGAATCAACCGGAACAACTAGCACAAGTGCTTCAGGTATTGGAAGGCATTCAAAAGGAATTCGAAAAAGAAGTCAGCTTGGCCGATTTGATTGTCCTTGGCGGTAGTGCCGCCATCGAGAAGGCAGCCAAAGCGGCAGGCTTCAATGTAAATGTTCCGTTTGCTCCTGGACGCGGTGATGCGACCCAAGAACAAACAGATGCAGAAAGCTTTGACGTGCTCGAGCCTGTTGCTGATGGTTTCCGCAACTATCAAAAGCAGCAGTTCAGTGTAAGTCCAGAAGAACTGCTCATTGATAAAGCTCAACTGTTAAACCTTACGGCACCGGAAATGACCGTTCTTATTGGTGGTCTGCGTGTACTGGGTACCAACTATGGGGGCACGGCACATGGCGTATTCACCAATTCAGTTGGCCAACTCACGAATGACTTTTTTGTGAACTTGCTTGATATGGGTGTGGCGTGGAAGCCTGTCGGAGCAAACGTTTATGAAGGACGCGATCGCAAAACAGGTGAAGTTGTACGTACAGCGACTCGAGTGGACCTCGTGTTTGGTTCCAACTCCGTCCTCCGTTCCATTGCAGAAGTGTATGCTCAAGATGATAACAAAGAGAAGTTTGTCCGTGACTTTATCGCTGCCTGGGTGAAGGTGATGAATGCTGACCGCTTTGATTTGAAGGCCGTTGAACAGAAAAAAGCTCAATTTGCTGGTAAGTAAGCCAGAGGCTATGTTGAATTTGGCGTAGATAGAAGAAGTCATAAGCGGAGAATTTCCGGTTAATTATAAAAATGAGGGCTAAAAAGCTAAAATAGGCGGAGATATTCCGCTTAATAGCTTTAAATATACTCAAAACCCAACGATTTGAATCATATAAGCGGAAATACTCCCCTTATTTTTAAGGAAATAGTGGTATTTTCCAAATTAGCCGGAATTTCTTCCCTTATATTTGGAAATCAATAATCCGTTATATTAAATAGAAGAAACCGCCGTCGATTTGACGGCGGTTTTTATCATTAGTATCAGAAATATCATGATTAATAAGGACCCGCTTCGTGCCCTTTCTGTACAGCCTCTTTTGTTGCTTCGTTGGCTGCAATGGTTCCCTGACCAAATTTCGATTTACCCGCTTCACGGCCTGGAACTTGACTTTCCGTCTTCATTTCTTGGATTTCTTTCATTACCTGCTCCATCCCTTCCTTCACACGGCGGCCATAGTCTTCATCGGCTTGGGTGAAATGATGGATCATGGCATCTTGAATTCGTTTGTCGCATATTGCCAGTGCTTCAGACAGGTTTTTGATTAATTCATCGCGCTCCCAATCATCCAAGCTTCGATACGTATGGCCCGCTTGTCCATAGTTGTTTGGACGATCAATCGGCGCGCTCATGGCTGCTGCGTTATATACTGGCTGGTGCGGTGCACGGTTATCACTATTTGTTTCCGTATATCCGCCGAGCATCGATGGCTCATAGTTAATATGTGGGTTTTCTCCTGATTCTTTCGGGTTACGAATATCCATTTGGCCGCGATGCTGATTTGTGCGAACAGGTGCTTTCGGTGCGTTCACCGGCAGACTCAGATAGTTCGCACCTACCCGATAGCGCTGCGTATCCGAGTAAGAGAATGTACGCCCCTGAAGCATTTTATCGTCAGAGAAATCCATTCCATCCACCAGCACCCCTGTACCAAAGGCAGCTTGCTCAATTTCCGCATGAAAATCAACAGGATTCCGATCAAGGACCATTCGGCCTACCGGTAACCATGGGAACTGATCCTCTGGCCAAAGCTTTGTATCGTCGAGTGGGTCAAAATCCAGTTCTGGATGGTAATCATCCGTCATGATCTGAACATAGAGCTCCCATTCTGGATACTCTCCTCGTTCAATCGCTTCATATAAATCTTGTGTCGCATGACCAACGTTCTTTGCTTGAATCGAGTTTGCCTCTTCTTGTGTTAGGTTACGAATTCCTTGCTTCGGCTCCCAGTGATACTTCACCAACACCGCCTCGCCTTTTTCATTTACCCATTTATACGTGTTTACACCAGAGCCCTGCATATGGCGGTATGTTGCTGGAATCCCCCATGGAGAAAATAGGAATGTAATCATATGCGTTGCTTCAGGTGTACGAGAAACGAAGTCAAACATCCGCTGTGGATTCGGGACGTTTGATGCTGGATCCGCTTTAAATGCGTGAATCATATCAGGGAATTTCATCGCATCACGGATAAAGAAAATTTTTAAATTATTCCCAACTAGGTCCCAGTTCCCATCTTCCGTATACATTTTCACCGCAAAACCACGTGGATCACGTGCAGTTTCGGGCGAATCTTTCCCACCTGCCACTGTGGAGAAACGCACCATTAACGGAGTTTTTTTCCCTGCTCCAGAGAACACTTTCGCGCGTGTATACTTCTCTACCGGCTCATCGCCCACTTTTCCGTAGGTTTCAAAATAACCAAATGCTCCCGATCCTCGTGCATGGACCACACGTTCTGGGACCTCTTCCCGATCAAAGTGGGAAATTTTCTCAATAAAATGGTAATTCTCAAGTGTCGCTGGGCCACGATTTCCAATCGTACGGATATTTTGGTTATCTATCACGGGATGGCCCTGGCGCGTCGTCAACGTCTCCCGATTTATATCTTGTTCATTTGAAGCATTCACATTTTTGTTCTCTGTCAAAATAAGTCCTCCCTAAAAAAGTTATCCTTATTTTTCCTCTTAATAGTGAATTTATTCAGCGTTAGAATAAGCTGGAAAAGCAGGTAAAAAACACCTACTAAAGGTACTTGCTCGAGTCTTCCAGCAAAATACCCCGGATTTCTTCATAAATGATTGCGGGGGTTGTTAAAAAAGTGTACAAAAAAAACGCTTAGATAAGCGTTTTTACTTTGTTTTTTACGCGCCTTAGAGGATTCGAACCTCTGACCCTACGCTTAGAAGGCGTATGCTCTATCCAGCTGAGCTAAAGGCGCATTTATGGCTCCGCAGGTAGGACTCGAACCTACGACCGATCGGTTAACAGCCGATAGCTCTACCACTGAGCTACTGCGGAACAATATGATGGGCCTAAATGGACTCGAACCATCGACCTCACGCTTATCAGGCGTGCGCTCTAACCAGCTGAGCTATAGGCCCATATTTATGTGGAGCGGGTGATGAGAATCGAACTCACAACATCAGCTTGGAAGGCTGAGGTTTTACCACTAAACTACACCCGCATTTATTAAATTGGAGGCAACACCCGGATTTGAACCGGGGATAGAGGTTTTGCAGACCTCGGCCTTACCACTTGGCTATGCTGCCTTTATGTATGGCTGGGCTAGCTGGATTTGAACCAACGCATGTCGCAGTCAAAGTGCGATGCCTTACCGCTTGGCTATAGCCCAATAGTTTATAAAATTTATGGGGCGGCTGATGGGAATCGAACCCACGAATGTCGGAACCACAATCCGATGCGTTAACCACTTCGCCACAACCGCCATTATAGAATCATTTGGCAGGGGTAGTAGGAATTGAACCCACACCAAAGGTTTTGGAGACCTTCGTTCTACCTTTAAACTATACCCCTCCATATAAAAAGGTGGCTCAGGACGGAATCGAACCGCCGACACAAGGATTTTCAGTCCTTTGCTCTACCAACTGAGCTACTGAGCCACACAAAATCTATATCAACAGTAGTTACCTACTGGGGATAAAAGTACGGTCCGGACGGGACTCGAACCCGCGACCTCCTGCGTGACAGGCAGGCATTCTAACCAACTGAACTACCGGACCAGAGTTTTAAATTTGGAGCATGTTCCACGATTTGATACTGACCGCCCCGATTTCAGAAAGCTTATTCAAGCAGCGGCTCAATCGTTGCGCTGTAGATTTATTCGAAGTAGCATATTCGAACGTGCTCCACCCCGCGACAATAAGAATAGATTACGAGTTATGGAGGAGGAAGAGGGATTCGAACCCCCGCGCGGTATGACCCGCCTGTCGGTTTTCAAGACCGATCCCTTCAGCCAAACTTGGGTATTCCTCCGAATAAGTGGAGTCTAGGGGGATCGAACCCCTGACCTCCTGCGTGCAAAGCAGGCGCTCTCCCAGCTGAGCTAAGACCCCATATATTATTAGAAGCATGGTCGGGAAGACAGGATTCGAACCTGCGACCCCTTGGTCCCAAACCAAGTGCTCTACCAAGCTGAGCTACTTCCCGTTAAAGTGCGCCCTGAGAGATTCGAACTCCCGACCTTTTGATTCGTAGTCAAACACTCTATCCAGCTGAGCTAAGGGCGCATATGAATTAATTTAAATGGTGCCGAGAACCGGAATCGAACCAGTAAGGTAGTCACCTACCGCAGGATTTTAAGTCCTGTGCGTCTGCCAGTTCCGCCACACCGGCGTAAGTTGGAGCGGAAGACGGGATTCGAACCCGCGACCCCCACCTTGGCAAGGTGGTGTTCTACCACTGAACTACTTCCGCAAAGATTGTAAGTTATATTGCTCTTGCAAAAAACTTTGATGCGGGTGAAGGGAGTCGAACCCCCACGCCTTGCGGCGCCAGATCCTAAGTCTGGTGCGTCTGCCAATTCCGCCACACCCGCAATATTAATAGTTATTTTGCTTTCGCAAAAAACTCTAGTGAGCCATGAAGGACTCGAACCTTCGACCCTCTGATTAAAAGTCAGATGCTCTACCAACTGAGCTAATGGCTCAAAAAAAGCAAAAAAAATAAATGGTGCCGGCGAGAGGACTTGAACCCCCAACCTACTGATTACAAGTCAGTTGCTCTCCCAATTGAGCTACCCCGGCGTAATCTATAAAAGATAAATATGGTGGAGGATGACGGGATCGAACCGCCGACCCTCTGCTTGTAAGGCAGATGCTCTCCCAGCTGAGCTAATCCTCCTAAATATTGAAAGTTATTTTCACTTGCGTGAAAAAACTTTGGTGACCCCTACGGGATTCGAACCCGTGTTACCTCCGTGAAAGGGAGGTGTCTTAACCACTTGACCAAGGGGCCCTATTAAATATTGACGAAAAAAATAACCCAAAAGGGTTAGCCTGGCAACGTCCTACTCTCACAGGGACGCGTGTCCCAACTACCATCGGCGCTGAGAAGCTTAACTTCCGTGTTCGGTATGGGAACGGGTGTGACCTTCTCGCCATTGATGCCAGACTATTTAATTGAGGAATCATTCCCTCAAAACTAGATAATGCAGAAGAAGTTTGTAAACTCAGAGTTCACCTTAAAATTGGTTAAGTCCTCGAACGATTAGTATCAGTCAGCTCCACATGTTACCACGCTTCCACCTCTGACCTATCAACCTGATCATCTTTCAGGGTTCTTACTAGCTTGCGCTATGGGAAATCTCATCTTGAGGGGGGCTTCATGCTTAGATGCTTTCAGCACTTATCCCGTCCGCACATAG